>JBBDSN010000090.1:0-38100 GCA_040904885.1 Gemmatimonadota bacterium
CTTGAACGCCGCCTTCGGGAGCGTTCAGGTGATCTGGATTCGCTGACCTTCTAGACCTACTGGAGATATCGACATGCTCGGCTCACTACTCACGTTTTTCGCGGTCGGCCTGATCACGCTGCTGGTCGCCGGAATCGTTCTGGGGCTCATCGGAACCGTATTCTCGTTGACGTTCGGCCTCGCGACGTTCCTGCTGTTCAAGATCGCGCCCGTCCTGCTGGTGGGTTGGATCGTCGTGAAGGTCGTACAGAAGAGCCGCGGAGGCGAGTCGATCTCCGACGCCGATCGCCGTTGGCTCGAGGGGGATTGAGGTCGGTCCGCGCGACGCCGGTGCCGACGGGGCGCCCGGGATGAGGGTGAGCCCCACGTGCCCTCTTCCCCGCGCTTCCGGTCACCCTCCAGCCCGAGCGGAGCCTGCTGACGTATTACGTGCTGTCGTCCTTGCTGCTCGGCCCGCTCTTCCCGTTCTGGCTCGTGCCGATGTACTTCCGCTAGCACACGTTGCGGTACGAGATCGACGAGGAAGGGATCACGATGCGGTGGGGCATCCTGTTCCGACGCGAGGTCTCCCTCACCTTCGCGCGTATCCAGGACATCCACCTCACGAGCAACTTCGTCGAACGGTGGTTGGGCCTCGGCAGGATCCAGGTCCAGACCGCGAGTGGGAGCGCCAAGGCAGAGATGACCGTCGAAGGCGTCCGCGACTACGAGGCGCTGCGCAACTTCCTCTACGAGCGGATGCGGGGCGCGGGTGATGCTGATCGGACCGGCGAGCGATCCGCACTTCCCGGCCTGACGCCGGAGGCTGTCGGCCAGCTGACGGAAGCGTTGACCGCGACGACGGACGAGCTGCGCGCCATCCGTAGATGGGTGGAAAGCCGAACCCCGAACGGTCGCTGAAGGTGTTCGAGTCCCTCAAGGTCTGGGTCCTGAGGTTCCTCCGGGTTCCGAGCGAGCCCGAGCTTCCGGTGGGGTCCGCCGATGCATGGGTGTTCCGTGCCGCACCGAACTACTACCGGTACCGCCTGACCCTCTGGGCGTTCGCGCAGGTCGTGGCCCTGACTGGTCTGGTCGGCGGCCTGGTACTGTTGTCCGGGCTCATCGAGACGGTCACCCATCCCATGGCCGTGCTCGGATTGAAGGGTGCGGAGGCCCTGGCGTGGATCGCGTTCCTCGCTCAGATCCCGTTCAGCCTCGCCGTGGTCAACCTGGACTTCGAGCTGCGTTGGTACATCGTCTCGGACCGGAGCCTCCGCATCCGCGAAGGCATCGTGTCGTTGCGGGAAAAGACCCTCACGTTCGCGAACGTCCAGAACGTCGAGATCCGGCGGAATCCGCTGCAGCGCTATCTGGGGATCGCGGACGTCCGGGTGCGCACCGCGGGCGGTGGGGGCGGCAACGGCGACGGAAAGGGTCAGGTCGGGGAGTCAATGCATGAAGCGTCCTTCCGAGGCGTGGACGACCCCGAGAAGATCCGGAGCGCCATTCTCGAGCGCGTCCGGCGTCAACGCGACTCCGGCCTCGGCGACCCGGACGACCGGGGGGTGGGGAGCGAGGAGCCACTCCGCGCCGCCGAAACGCTGCGCCGGGAAGCCGGGCTCCTGCGCGCGGCGTTCGAGCACCAGGGACGCTGAGCACCTCCGGCCCCTCAGCTCCGCGCCGTTTCACGCACCCCACGCGGGCGGCCTCCGTGGCGAGGGGCCTCAGCCGGCGCGGGCCGGCGCCAACGCCCCCTCGAGCCGGGCCACCAGCTGGAGCAGCGCGACGCCCGCCGCCGAGTCCGGGGCCGACACGACGGTCGGCGCACCCTGATCGCCCGCCTTCGACACCGCGGGGTCGAGCGGCACCCGGCCGAGGAACGGCAGCTCGAGCTCGGTGGCCAATGCCTCACCACCGCCGGAGCCGAACACGTCGACGATCTCGCCGCATCCAGGGCACGCCAGCCCGCTCATGTTCTCCACGATGCCGAGCACCCGGGTGTTTACGCGCTCGAACATCTTGATGCCGCGCCGCACGTCGCCGGTGGCGACCTGCTGGGGCGTGGTCACCATGACCGCGCCATCCAGGTCGATGGTCTGGACCAACGAGAGCTGCGCGTCTCCCGTACCCGGCGGCATGTCGACCACCATCACGTCGAGAGGGCCCCAATCGACCTGCTCGAGGAACTGCTTCAGGATCCCCGCGATGAGGGGGCCACGCATGATCGCCGGCTGGTCCTTGTCCAGCAGAAATCCAAGGCTCATGAGCCGCACCCCGTGCGCTTCCAAGGGCTCGATCATCTCGCGGCCCTTGTCGCCCGACACCTCGGGCCGGGCGTGGACGCCAAACATGAGGGGGATGTTCGGGCCGTAGATATCGGCATCGAGCAGGCCTACCCGCAGCCCGGCCTTCGCCAGCCCCGCCGCGAGGTTGGCCGCGACCATCGACTTGCCGACGCCGCCCTTGCCCGAACTCACCGCCACCACGTGACCGACCTCGGAGAGGATGCCCGGCTTTGGCGTGGGTGCTGGCACGGAGCCGGGCTTGAGACCCCCACCCCCACTGCCTCCGGAGGGCGCCATCTGGGGTAGCTGAACGTTGATCTTCGCGGCGGTGACACCCTCGATCTCCTCGACCGCGGCCCTCACCTGCTTCACCAGATCACCGGAGTCCTCGGGGCGGAGGAAGAAGCGGAAGCGCACGACACCCGCCTCATCGACCGAGAGGTCCTGGATCTGGCCTCCGGACACGAGATCCTTTCCGGTGCCGGGATGCGGAATACGCGAAAGGGTCGACGTTACCGAGTGTTGGAGCTCGTCTGCATTCATGGTATGAACCGGTAGACGGGCGCGCCGACGGTCATCGATCGCGAGGCGTCCGCATGGAAATTCGCACAGGGTCGCCCCCCGGAGCTGGACAGGCGCAAAGCGGCTCCGCACCCGCCTCGGGGGCAACTGTCGAAGCTACCCGAGCCTCGGCGACCGAGTCAACCGACGGAGGCTCCGGTTGGCTCGAGCTCCACCACGGGCTGCTGGGAAAACGCGTCGCGAGTACGCCCTCAGACCCTCGTCAGCGCTCGCTCGAAATCCGCCGTGAGATCGGCCGAATTCTCGATGCCCACGCTGATGCGCACGAACCCGTCGGGAATCCCCTGGGCAAGGCGCGCCTCCGGCGTCATGGACCGATGCGACGTGTGCCGCGGCTGCGACACGAGGGTCTCCACACCTCCGAGGCTCGGCGCCGCGAAGGCGAGCTCGAGTGCCCCGACGAAAGCGTCCGCGGCCTCGGCGCCGCCGGCCAGCACGATGCCCACCATCCCTCCGAAGCCCCGGAACAGCGCTTTGGCCGTCTCGTGGTCGGGGTGTGAGGGCAGGCCCGGGTAGACGACCGCATCGATGCCGGCCCGGCCGTCGAACCAACGTGCGACCTCCATGGCGTTACGGTTGTGCCGCTCGACCCGGACGTCCAGGGTCCGGATTCCCCGGTCGAGCAACCAGGCCGCGTGGGGATCGAGCGAGGGGCCGTAGAGATGGGACATGGCCACGACCCTGTCGATGACCGCCTTCGGTCCTGAAACGACGCCCGCGATGAGGTCGGAGTGGCCGCCCAGATACTTGGTGGCGCTCTGGATGGCGACGTCCACGCCGACGGACGACGCCTGGAAGTTCACCGGAGAGGCGAACGTCGCGTCACAGACGATGGGAATGCCTCGCCGGTGCGCCAACTCGACCACCGGCCGCGGGTCGGGGATGCGGAGCGTCGGGTTGGTCGGAAGCTCCAGGAAGACGACCCGGGTGCGGGGCCGCAGCGCCGCCTCCCAGTCGCCCTCGAACGGATCGACGAAGGTCGTCTCGACACCACGACGTGGCAGCTCCTTCGCGAGCAGCGTCCCGGTCGCGCCGTACAACCGGGACGATGCCACGATGTGGTCGCCAGACTCCGTGAGCGCCAAGAGCGTCATGGCGGTGGCGGCCATCCCACTCCCGAGCACGGCACACGCCTCCATCCGCTCGAGTGCGGCCACCTTCCGGGCGACCTGAATTTGGTTCGGGTTGTTCCCGTAGCGGGTGTAGAGGAGCTCTCCCTCCCCGGGCTCTCCCCAGAGGAATGTGGCGCTCTGCACCACGGGCGGCGCCACGGGTTGGCCAGGAGCCCGCACTCCCTCTCCGGCATGGATGGCCAGCGTCGCTGGTTTGAGCTCGTTCTTCGGATCCATGTGTGTCCCTTCCGCGGTGATGTTCACCCTCGTGCCCGGGGGTGTTCAGAGAAGATGCCGTACCAGGTGGCTCAGCGCATGCACCCGGCCCGAGACCGGGCTTCGGAATGCGACCCTTCGGCCGACGAGCCCCTCGACGGCGTCGAGGTCGAGCGCCGCGTGCGCGCCCTCCGGGAGGGTCGCCCCCGGCGCGACGAAACCGAGCCGCTCCAGGCCGCTCCACGCCTCGTCCTCCGCCTCCGTCCGCTCGCCCAGTAGCTCGAACGTCGCAGGCGCGGTCTCCGCGACCGCGAGAAGCCTCTGCCGCTGGAGCACGTACTCCACCTGCTCGCGGTGCGGCTCGTGGACCCCGCGGAAGACGAAGAACGCCTCGTGCCCGAGCGGATCAGCGTAGCGCTGCAGTAGCTTGGCGACCACCTCGTCCGCACAGGAGAAGTCGAGGATGGTGACCTCGGAGAAGTCGATGAGCGAGAGGGAGCGGGGTCCCGCGGCACCGAGACGGGTCTCGATCGCCATCCGGACGGCACGGCCGGTCGGCCGCGTCACCAGTTGCGCGTAGAGCGACGTGGCCGTGTGCTGCAACACGGAGCCCACGTCGATAGCGATCGGGTCGACGGGCAAATCGCTCATCCTTCGCGCGCCGGAAGCACGATCCCGATCTGGGCGCCGGGGAACGGCGCCAGATGATCGACCATGGGTGGGGTGTCGTCCCACTCCGGCACCTGGGCGATCCGCGCGGTCCCGCTGCGCACCGAGATCGCGCCGCTCCACTTCTGGACCTGCCTGCGGATCTGCTGAATGCCCTGCCCGCGCCCGGAATCCGGAAAGCGAGTGAGACCGTGCAGGAATGCTGCTTCGAGCGCGGTGGCGTCTCCCCAGCGGTCTCCGTACCGCGCCGAGTGCTGGTCTCCCAGGGATCCACGGAACCCTCGTCCCACGTCCATGACCGAGATCACCACCACGAAGCGGCCGAGCCGCCGCGCCCAGTTGTACGCTTGGACCGCGACCCACCCCTCGGCGTCGGCGTGCTCGACGATGTTCTGGCACACCTCGGAGAGAATGACGGAGAACTGCACGACCGCGCTGGGCGGATAGTCGAGTCGCGACGACAGGATCTCCCCGGCGCCACGTTGCACCCGGTCCACCACCGTGTGCACATCCGCATTGGCGGCGATCTTCGTGATCTCCAGGAGGACATCCGAGCTCCCGGCCCCACGACGCCCGGATCGTTCGGGGAGATCGAACACTTCTTGTGCTTCCTTGAAGAAGCCCATTCGAGACAGGTACCCGGTCACATCCGAGCTTTCCGGCGGCTCGAGTCGTGGACGCTCGCCCTGCCTCTGTGCCGCGACGGTGCCCGCCACGAGCAGCGCGACCATTCCGTTCGGGTCGACCCACCGCAGATGACGCGCATCGAAAAGGGTGCGCGTGGTGTCGAGGCCCGCGACCTCGTCAAAAAACCCGTCGATCGTCTGTTGATCGAGGGAGCCCGGCACGGATAAAACGTTCAAGCGCGCTCCTGCACGTGCGAGAGTCGGCCGCTGAGGTACCGAAAGAGTCCGCGGGCGCCGCGGTGCGCGACATTCAGCCCAGCCAAGCGGTTGGCCTCCACCATCGCTTCCTCGAGCGCGTCGCCCGCCAACAGCCTACCGAACACGGCCGCGCCCCACACGTCGCCGCATCCGGTCGGGTCGCCGTCCTTCGCCGCACCTTCGACCGGCACACGCCCGCTCCGCGAGCGGGGCGCCGGTGCCACCCGACGCTCGTCGCGCCAATGCATGGGGTCAGGGGTCAGGTCTTCATTGACGACGTACGCCGCGCCCCGGCCGCCCAGGGTGACGGTGAGGAGCTTAAGATCGGGACCCATGGCCTCGGCCGCGAGCCGCCATGGATCGCCGCCGCTGCCGAGCATATCGAACTCGTCCTCGTTCATCTGGACGGCGTCGAAACACCTGAGCCACGCGACCCACGCCTCGAGCGGGCGGAGGACGCGCCTGCCCCCCGCGGTCGTGCCCAGGAAGAGCGAGTGCAGATCGGCATAGGTCGGTCCGTGGTATGCCATCTTGAGCGCACGGGCCGTCTCCAACTCCATCTCGAAGCCCGAGATGAAATTCACGTACAAGGCGTCGCACAGCTCCGTGAAGGGCGACAGCTCGGGCCAACTCCACGGTGGCACGCCCCCGCGCAGTCGCTCCGTTCGGCGTCCACCGGCCTCGTAGCGAAGCTCCACCCGGTTGTTCGGGTCCGGCACGACGAGGATGCCGTGCGGCTCGACACGCGGGATCTCCGAGAGGAATCGCCTTCCCTCCTCGGCGAGATCGCGGCCGACCTTCAGGATCGGGAGGATGCGCCATTCTTCGGGAAGCGCCACGCTGAGCGCCGACAAAGCGTACGAGATGCCTCCCCACTCTTCCACGGGCTCCGAGCGGCCATCGCGGTCCACGATGCGGTCCCAGACCAGGCTGCCGACGACGCCGACCGTCCTGGGCGCAGCCTCGCCACGGTCGTTCATTCCGCGCGGTCCTGCTCGGCGGCGAACACACCCACCGCGCCGATGACGCCCGCGGTCTCCGGAAGCTCGCCGAGCACGATGGAGCACGCATCTACCGCCCACGCGAAGGCACGCCGGCGGACCTCCGACCTGAGCGGCGCGAGCAGGTGCTCCCCGGCCCGGGTCACCCCGCCGACGAGAACCACACGTTCGGGGTTCAGGATGTTGACCAGATTCGCGATCCCCGCGCCCAGGAACTTCGCCGTCTCGAGCATGACCTCCGCGGCATAGGCATCGCCGCTGATCAACGCCTCGTAGATCGTGAGAGCGGTGATGTTGGAGAGGTCTCCGTCCACGAGGTCGGGAATGGAGGAAACGTACCCGGCTTCGATTCCCTCCCGTGCGCGGGCTGCGATGTTCGGTCCCGACGCGTACGCCTCCAGACACCCGTAGTTGCCGCAGGCGCACCGTCGTCCGTGGAGGTCGACGGTCATGTGGCCCACCTCGCCCGCGCACCCCGAGGCGCCCCGTACGAGCCGGCCGTCGATCACGATGCCTCCGCCGATGCCGGTGCCGAGGGTCAGGCCGACCAGCGAGTCTACCCCCCGCCCCGCCCCCATCCACCACTCGCCGTAGGTCGCGCAGTTGGCGTCGTTGTCGAGCGTCGCCGGAAGGCCGAGCGCATCCGAGATGCGGTCGCGGATCGGGTAGCCGTCCCACCCCAGGTTGGGCGTCTTCACGACCACGCCGGTGCCGAGGTCGAGCGGCCCCGGACAACCGATGCCCACGCCGACGACGTCCGACCGCGAGCCGCCGTGTCGCTCGAGGGTGTCCGCGATCGCTTCCTCCGCCATTCGAGCGACGTCGCTCACCGCGGCGTCGGGTCCGCGCTCGGATTGGGTCGCCCGCGAGCGGAGGCCCGACGCCGAACCCCCGGCCAACGGCACGAGCCCGACGACCAGGTTCGTCCCGCCGATGTCGACGCCGACGACCCACGGCCCGCTCAAGACACCCCCGCCTCGAGCGCCCGGTCCGTGGCTTCGAGCACCTGATCGGTCGTGATGAGCTTCATGCACTCCTCATGCGCCTCGTCCAGGATCGTGCCAGCACCGCGCCTCGCGCAGTGGTTCCGGTAGCACGGCTTGCACGGCAGGTCGGGCCCGGTCACTCCGAAATCAGGTGCACCCGTCTGACGCACCTCGTTCGGATCCGACGACCCCCACAAGCTGACGGTAGGGGTCCCCACGGCTCCGGCAAGGTGCATGGGACCGGTGTCGTTCGTCACGAGTAGGTCGAGGGCCGAAAGGACGGCGGCCAAGTCCTCGATCGTCGTCCTCCCACCCAGGTCCACCGCGCCCGGCGCCGCGGCCGCGACGCGCGCGGTGACCTCACGCTCTCCGGGACCGCCGATGACCACGACCCGGTCTCCCCGCTCGATCCTGTTTCGCGCCAGCGCCTCGAACCCCTCGGTCGGCCACCGGCGGGCCGGAGCGTTCGCCCCCGGAAAGAGGCCAACGAGCCGTCCGACGCCCCCACCACGCAGTTCGCTTCCCCACCGCACCGACAGCTTTCGCGGCACCTCGAGACGGTGTGAGCGGGGCTCCACGTCGGTGTCCTGGCCTAAGATCAGCCGATACTGGTTGATGCGATGCAGGGGCTCCAGATCCACCGGATCGATCTTCTCCCGCAGCATCCAGCTGCGGGCGTCTGTCGCCGTGCCCCGCAGGTCTCCCACGCCGCCCCAGTGCATCATCCACGCCGCCGAAAACGACGGGGTGAGGAGCACGCCGGCATCGTAGTCGCCGCGCCGTAGCACGGAAACGGCCCGACTCCATCCCCTCAAGCCCCGGTCGAACGGAATGACCCGCTCGGGCGCAAGCGCCATCCGGAGAATCGGCGCGAGGCCCCGCACGACCAGGACATCCGCGCCGTCGGCGAGAATCGCCGGGAGCGCGAGGACCACGTCGCCCAGGTGGTTGGGCGCCCGGACGATCCGCCCGTTCACCGTCAATCCGAACCCAGATTCAGGACGGCGAGGAACGCCTCCTGCGGAATCTCCACGGAGCCCACCGCCTTCATCCGCTTCTTCCCCTCCTTCTGCTTCTCGAGGAGCTTCCGCTTCCGGCTCACGTCGCCGCCGTAACACTTGGCCGTCACGTTCTTCCTGAGCGCCTTCACGTTGCTGCGGGCGACGACGTTGTTCCCGATCGTGGCCTGGAGCGCGACCTGGAACTGCTGCTGGGGGATGAGGTCCTTGAGCTTGCTCACGAGGTCACGGCCGTACTCGTACGCCTTGTCCTCGTGGATGATGACGCTGAAGGCGTCGACCGGATCCCCGTTGAGCAGGATGTCGAGCCGGACCAGGTCGTCCTCCCGGTACTCCAGGAACTCGTAGTCCAACGCGGCATAACCGCGGGTCCCGCTCTTCAGCCGGTCGTAGAAGTCGAGGACAATTTCAGAGAGCGGCAGCTCGAAGTCGAGCTCGACACGCTGGGTATCCAGATACGTCATCCCCTGGAAGACGCCCCGGCGGTCGTAGCAGAGCTTCTGCACGCTCCCGATGTACTCTGCCGGACATAGGATGCGCGCACGCACGATGGGCTCCGAGATGCGCTCGATGCGGCCCACGGGAGGGAGCGCGGTGGGACTCTCCACCTGCAGCCTCGTTCCGTCGGTCAACGTCACGTCGTACTTCACGTTGGGCACGGTCGTGATGAGCTCGACCCCGAACTCGCGGTCCAACCGCTCCTGAACGATCTCCATATGCAAGAGTCCGAGGAAGCCGCAGCGGAAGCCGAACCCCAGTGCCACCGACGTTTCGGGCTCGTACTGGAGGCTCGCGTCGTTCAGCTTGAGCCGCTCCAGTGCGTCCCGGAGATCCTCGTAGTCGTCGGAGTCGGTCGGATACAGTCCCGCGAAGACCATCGGCCGGGCTTCCTGATAGCCGGGCAACAACTCGGTCGCGCGGTTGTCGGCGTCCAGGATGGTGTCGCCGACCTTGGTCTCGCCGACCTCCTTGATCCCGGCCACGACGTACCCGACCTCGCCGGGCCCGAGCTCCTTCTGCGGCATGCGTCCCAGCCGCAGGTACCCGACCTCGTTGACCTCGTATCGCGCTTCCGCGTTCCCGAAGGCGATGCGCATGCCCTCACGCAGCACTCCGTCCACGACGCGAATCGAGGGGACGGCTCCGAGGTACTTGTCGTAGTAGGAATCGAAGATCAGCGCACGCAGCGGCGCGTCGCGGTCGCCCGAGGGGGGCGGAACGCGCTCGACCACGGCTTCCAGGATGTCCTCGATGCCGATGCCTTCCTTCGCGCTCGCCAGCAGAATCAGCTCGGGGGCGATCCCGAGGAGCTCCGCGACCTCGTCGCGCCTGCGCTCGGGCTCGGCGCCGGGAAGGTCGATCTTGTTCACCACCGGGATGATCTCGAGGTCCGCATCGAGGGCCAGGAAGAGGTTCGACAGCGTCTGCGCCTGCACGCCCTGGGTCGCGTCCACCACCAGGATCGCGCCCTCGCACGCCGCTAGCGACCGCGACACCTCATAGGTGAAGTCCACGTGGCCCGGCGTGTCGATCAGGTTGAGCTGGTACTCGATACCGTCCCGTGCCCCGTAGGCGATCCGCACCGCGTGGAGCTTGATGGTGATCCCGCGCTCACGCTCCAACTCGTTGTCGTCGAGCACCTGCTCACGCATGCGCCGCTGGTCGAGCGTGCGCGTCCCTTCGAGCAGGCGGTCGGCGAGCGTCGACTTGCCGTGGTCGATGTGAGCGACGATGCAGAAGTTGCGAATCTGGGCAATTTGCACGGAAAGGAGTGCCAAATGAGTGAGTGTGGTCGAGGGGAAAGCTAACGCGGACGGAGGACCCCTCGAAGTCCCGCACCGGTCGCACGGGAACGGATGAATCCATGGGCAGCCGGCCTGACCCCGAACCCCAAAACGTTATACCAGAGACACTTACGAGATCACGTCACGTGCCCTGAGGCGCGGCTGTCCGCCACGATCCAAGGTACCCGCGCCACGAATCGGACTGCGACAGTCGGCCGCGGTATGTCGTTTGCACCCTGCCGGGTCCGTACAGCCGCGCGGGCGTCGAGTTCGAGCGGACTGACGTCCGACATCAGCCGGGACCCCTCCCGGCGCCCCCCGACATACCCCAAAAGCCGTCCACGGAGTCACCCATGATATCACCGCGCGCGCTCCTTTCGGCCGCGGGTGCCATCGTAATCCTGTCCGGATGCGACGTACCCACGGAGCCACCTCTCATCCAGCAGGACTGGATGGTCGAGGTGGACGAGACCTCCCTTTCCGTCGAGGAGCTCCTTCCGAGCTCCGTGACCGTGGCGGGAGACAACTTCGAGGTCTCGGTCGATCCGGTCGGAGCGATCGAGACGCTCGGTGGCCTGTGCGGCGCCGACTGCGAAGCCGTGAACGGAACGGTCGCTCCGGTCCCGCCGTTCGAAGGAGACTTCACCGCGACCCAGGTGCTCCCGGACGAGGTGGTTTCGGCCGACGTCGCCGGTGGCTCCATCGACGTGGCCATCACCAACGGCTTCACCTTCGATCCGCTGGAGAACGGGGGCACGATCGTGATCGAGATCGCGGACGACGCGACGGGCGTGACCTTGGGCGAGATCGTGCTCGACGGAGCGACCGGGGATGCCCTGCTTCCGACGACCACGGTGACGCGGACGCTCCAACTCTCGAGCGGCACGGTCACCGGTGCGCTCCGTGCGGTCGCGTCGGTAAATGTGCCCGGGGGCCAGACCGCGCTCATCGACGTGAGCGACGTCATCGAAGTGACCGCCACCGTGAACTCCTTCCTGGTCAGTTCAGTCACCCTCAATGTGGACGATCGCACGGTGAGTTTCGAGGAGCAGGCCATCGATTTCGAGGATATCGACACCGACATCACGGACCGCATTGTGGAGGGCTCCATCGTTCTCGACGTGACCAACCCCTTCGGCGTGTCGGTGGACGGCTTCATCGACATCGGAACCACCTCGAAGAGCTTCTCCATCGACGGGAGCGCCTCTTCAGTCGTCCCGTTGACCTACACCGGCGACGAGCTTCGGTCGTTCATCGGACAGCCGAACGTGACGTTCTCCGGCTCGGGCACGGCCAGCGGCACCGACGTGACGATCCAGCCCAACCAGGAGATGGCCGTCAGGGCCACGCTCGCTATCACGCTCGAAATCGGTTGAGGAGACGACCCATGAGAAAGCATACCTTCCGTGTGATCACGGCCACGGTCGTCGCCACCGCCGGCCTCGGGCTGGCCGGCCAGGACGCGCAGGCCCAGCTCGCAGAAGCGAGCGCATCGACCCTCGCGCTTTCGGGAGCCCAGACCGCAACGGTCCGTGGCTTCGGCGCGATCAGCGTCAACCCCGCGGGTCTCGGTATGGAGGGCTCGGGCTTCAGCCTCGCCATCCTTCCCGTCCAGGCGCGCACCGGCTTCGGGCCGGTCAAGCTGTCCGACCTGTCGGAGTACGAGCAGACGCTCGTGCCGGACGCGGTCAAAGAGGCGTGGCTCACCTCGATCGAGGCCGCCGGCGGACAGTCCGCCCTGGCGGGATTCGATGTCTCCGGCTTCGCGCTCACGTTCGGCAACTTCGGATTGCAGCTCTCGACCACCGGCTCGGCGGACTTCAACCTCCCGCCGGGGGTGGCGGAAGCAATCCTGTTCGGCAACGCCGGGCGGACCGGAGAGGCGACCGATCTCGACCTGACCGGACTGGGCGCCGACGCGTTCGCGACCACCACGGCCGGCGCCAGCTACGCATTCCCGGTGGGGCCTGCCATGTTCGGGGTCACCGGCAAGTACACCATGGGCCACGGGCTCGCGGTCGCTCGCGCGACGTCCGGCTCCATCTCGAGCGACCCGATCCGGATCACGCTGGAGAGCCCGGCGGTCGGTCCTTGCGACGACGAGGCGCTCGGCAGCTGCACCCGGAGCTCGGGGAACAACGGCGGCGGCTTCGGGGCGGACGTAGGCTTTATGATGAACCTCCCCATGGTCCGCATCGGCGCTTCGATCATCAACGTCTTCAACACCTTCGCATGGGACGTGGAGACGCTGGCGTACCTCCCCGGAACGACGCTGGTGGAAGAAGGGACGAGCGAATCCGACTTCGACGAGGCGCCCTACGCCAACGCACCCGCGAACCTCCGGGAGATCGTGGACGGGTACGGCTTCAAGCCGACGATCCGCGCCGGAGCCGCCATGGACTTTCCGATGGACCTCACCGTGTCCGCCGACATCCACCACCGGGTGAGCGACGAGGGTCTGGGTCTCGGCCCACGGTCGCACCTCGGAGTGGGCGCCGAGTGGCGCGCCTTGAAGCTCATTCACCTGCGGGCGGGCGCCGGACTCATCTCGGGCGGCACGCAGTTCAGCGGGGGGGCGTCCCTGGTGCTCGGACCGGTGAACCTGTCAGTGGCCGGCGCGCTGCGGGACGCGGAGGCGGGCAATCAGGAGACTCTGGCGCAGTTCACGCTTTCCTTCGGGAACCGCTGAGGCAACAGATCGCTGAAGAAGAGGAGTACCCCGCGCGATCCACGACTCTGGCGCGGGTAAGAACAAGGGCCGGATGCTGGCGCGAGCATCCGGCCCTTTCCCGTTCAGCCTCCGCCGGGTCGCCGTCCCGGGGTGGCCGTAGCCCGGGGGCGTGAAGCGGGTGCGCGGGCCGGAGGACGCGCGGACCTCGCCGGCCGACTGCCCGCGCTGGGCCGTGGAGCCGGACGAGGCCGGGCGGTGGCCGCCGGCACCGAGCCACGTCGGGTCCCTGCGGGGGCCGCCGAGGTGGGCCGGCGGGCAGGCCGCGTCCCGCGGCTCCGTACTTCGGGCCGGTTCGCGCTGGGCCGCGTGGGCGTAGTCCGGCGACGGGGCCTCGCGCCATCTGCCTGATTCGCCGACCCACGGGACTCCGGCGTGCTGGCGGCGGGCCGAGCGCGCGACGGAGTCGGACGCTCGACGCCGGCCCGGGCACCCGCGGCCGACGGGGAAGCTCGTCGCGGCTGGGGGGTCGACGCCCGAGGGGGCACCGCCGTCCGGGTCGACCTCCCCGAGGGCGGGACCACCCGCCCGGACGCCGCACCCACCCTCGCGGACGCAGGCCGACGCACGGGCGCACCGGCGGCCGCCCGGACCGGGGTCTCCTTGAACTCCACCGGCCTGCTGGGCGCTGCCCGCACCCGAACGATGGGCGCCCATCCGTCGCCGCCGCCGCGAACGGCCACCGTATAGCGGGGTCGGTCCGGAAGCGGACGCGGAAAGACCGTGCGTGAGCCGGCGTACCGGTAGGCCGGATAGAAATACGGATCGTCGTAGATCACGATCCGGTAGTCCGTACACATCTCGGCATACGGATTCCAGTCCGCGTAGCTCTGCGGGGTGTGACAGTCGTAGCAGAGGAAGCGGGGGTAGCTGCGAGGCTCACCGACGTGGTATGTGACGAAGTCGAGCGCGTACGGGACGGTCTCCCACGAGGGGATCATCGCCGCGACGAAGTCGTCCATCGCCAGGTAGGGGTCGTCGTATACCGCGGAAGCCACCGCGCTCAGGTCCCATCCGAACGTCGGGTGGTACCCGAAGCTGGACAGGTCGAGCGGCTCGGGGGATGCCACCAGGAAGAGGTACCCGACCCCGGGATCATCGGCGACCGTCCAGAACGGCGACCGGGCGAGCAGCAGTTGGTGATCTCTGCCTCCACGCGCGTGACCGGTCTGCCGCGGGGTGGAGGGATGCAGCAGGGAGATGCGTCCGTCGGTATCGATCCGGAATACGGCGGTGTAGGCGTCGAACGACGTGTGGTACTGGATGCGCACCCGCTCGCCCCTCTGGACGACCGGCTCGTCGACTCCGTCGAGCCAGAGCCGAGCCTCGACCGGCTCGTCGTCCGGAATCGACTGGGCCGACAGGGAGCCGAAGCCCCCTCCCACGACCAGGATCACGAGTGCCGTCGTGTACCTCACATTGCCCTCCTCGAGCCTTCCCCGCGCCACGGCGGGTGCATCATCCGACTTCCTCAATTTGGCGCACATGCCATGCCAGGGACAGGTCGCCCGGTTGTAACCGGAAGAATCACCGGTCAAGCCGGGGCGTGCGTCCACCCGAGAGGACGCCGGAGCCACTTCGAAGGGACACCCAAAGACCGCGGGGGGTCAGCCGTTGAGCCGCCCCTCGATCACAGGTAGCTTGGGGGCCTCGCATGGAAGACACGAGGAACCGCGCCGGCACCGGCGCTCGTCTCGATCTGCTCGATCCCGCGGCCCTCTCGAAACTCGGGGGGGTCG
This sequence comes from Gemmatimonadota bacterium, assembly GCA_040904885.1. Taxonomy (GTDB): domain Bacteria; phylum Gemmatimonadota; class Gemmatimonadetes; order Longimicrobiales; family Gaopeijiaceae; genus JAWLHJ01. Next base: position 14,985 of record JBBDSN010000090.1, read on the forward strand.
AGTTCGTCGCGCGACAGGTCGTCGAAGGATTCCTCATGGGTCTCCACCGCTCACCCCATCGCGGCTTCTCGTCGGAGTTCGCCGAGCTCCGGGCCTATCAGGCCGGAGACGACCTTCGCTACATCGATTGGCGGATGTTCGGCCGCTCCGACCGCTACTACGTGAAGCAGTTCGAGGAAGAGACCAACCTCCGGGCCTATCTCCTGCTCGACGTCAGCGATTCGATGGGATGGACATCCGGCCCCGGCGACCTCCCCGACAAGCTCTGGTACGCGAAGCACCTGGCGGCCGCCCTGGCCCTTATCCTGGTCCGGCAGGGGGACGCGGTGGGCCTGACGGCATTCCACGACCACGTGATCTCCCGGGTCGCCGCCCGCGGAGGGCGACGCCAGTGGAAGGAGCTCTCTCGCACCCTGGCGGGCCTGCAGTCCGTCGGCGGCACGTCCGCCGAAGGAGCTCTGCGTGACGTGGCCGTGCGGTTGCGGCGCCGGGGACTCGTCGTCCTCTTCTCGGACATGCTGGTCGCCCGCGACGAGACGCTCACGGCGCTGAGGTATCTTCGTCACCACGGTCACGAGGTGTTGGTCTTCCACATCCTCGACCCTGGAGAGCGGGAGCTCCCCCCGGAGTCGGAGGCCCGCTTCTTCGATCCGGAGACCGGACGCGAGCTGCTCGTGAATGTCGCGGACGTGCGGCACGAGTATCGGGAGGCCGTCGAGGCCGCGCTCGACGAATGGCGCAGGGAGCTGCGACCCCTCGGCATCGACTACGAGGTCGTGGACACGGACCAGCCCCTGGGCATGGCGCTCCGGGCATACCTCCGCAAGCGCGGGCGACTCGGATGAGGGACGAAGGGGTGTCCCGGTGAGTTTGCTCAACCCCTGGTTTCTCCTCGCGGCCGCTTCGGTCGCGGTCCCGGTTTTCCTTCACCTCTTCCACCGGAGGAAGACGCGGCGCCTGAGCTTTCCGGCGCTCCGTTACCTGGAGCGGACCGAGCGGGAACACGCGCGGGAAATCCGGCTCCGCCAGCTCTTGCTACTCTTGGCCCGGGTGTCCGCTCTGATCCTGATCGTGGCCGCCGGAGCCCGACTGGTCATCCACGGGTCCAACGCGTCACACCCTCCCACCGCTGTCGCCATCGTGCTCGACAATTCGATGAGCAGCGGGCTGGTGCTGGGGGATGAGCGGGTGCTCGACGTCCTGAAGCGGGTCGCGGAGCGGGCGCTCGACGCCACCACCCCCGAGGACCGGTTCTGGGTCGTGCGAGCGGGCACCCCGTGGGTTCCGGCCGTGCCGGGCAACGCCGCCGAAGCGCGGGCGACCTTGCGGGCGACGGAGCCGAGCGGCGCCCGGGGCGACCTCTCGGAGGCGCTGCGTCGTGCCGGAGAGCTCTTGGCCACGTCCGACTTCGGGACGCGAGAAATCCACCTCGTCTCCGACCTCCAACGTACCGCGTTCGAGGATCCTGGATCGGCTCCCGCAGGATCGATTCCCGTCGTGGTCTGGAGCTCGGACGATATCCCGGACGAGAACCGTGGAATCGTCCAGGTCTCGGTGGGTGGCGGCCTGCCGCCCGTTCAGGGCCAGAGCACGGAGGTCGGGGTGCGCCTCGCCAACGGGTCCGAAGAAGCCGGCTCGTCGAACGTGCGCATGATCGTGGGCGAACGAATCCGGGCTGCCGCCACGGTCCCGCCCGGGAGTGCAACGACGCTGACCCTACCTCCGTCCGCACCGGGATGGGTCGTCGGGTCCGTCGAGACCGATCCCGACGCGCTCAGCCTCGACGACCGGCGCTATTTCGCGTTCCGGTCACGGCCGGCGCCCCGTGTGGTGACGGCGGGAGAGGCCGGGCGCTTCCTCAGGGAGGCCCTCGCGGTTCTCGAGGACGCCAACCGCGTCCGTCGCGCCGGTGACGACACCGCCGCCGACCCGGAAGCCCTGGTCATCGCTGCGGAGGGGATCTCCCTGGAGTCACTGGAGCGCGAAGCGCACGCGCTGGTCGTGCCCCCGGCCGACGCGACCCTGCTCCCCGCGCTCAACGGCCGCCTCCAGGCGGCCGGTGTGCCGTGGAGCTACGGCGTGCGGACGGGTGGAGGAGGAGCTGGGATGACCGGATTCAGCCTCCCCGCCGGCCTGGACGGCGCGAGGGTCGATGCCTGGTATGCGTTGCGCCCCTCCGGTGCGGGCGCGGACGAGAGCTCCGTGCTCGCGGAAGTCGCCGGCGACCCTTGGGCGGTGGAGACCCGGGGCGCGGGTGGCGCGCGCGTGCTGCTCCTTGCCTCGCCACTCGACGCGACGTCCTCGTCGCTCCCGCTGTCGGCCGGGCTCGTCCGCTTTCTCGATTGGGCGGCGAGCGAGTGGGCCGGCTCGTCAGGATCCGGCTCTGAGCGCTACGCGGGCACCCGGCTCGACGCCCCGTCCAGCGCGACCCACGTGCGCACCCCCGGTGATTCGGTCTTCGAAATCGACGGCACCCGTTCGTTCGCCGCGACGGGATCGGTGGGGCACTATACCTTCCTGGCCGGTGACAGCGTCGTCTCCGTGGTCGCGGTGAATCCCCCACCCGAGGAGTCCGACCTGACGCGACTCGACGAGCGGGAGCTCGCCGCCGCCATCGGCTCGGACGTGACGGTGGTCACCGAGGCGGATTCGTGGAGTCGAGCCGTGTTCCGCGAGCGAAGGGGACCGGAGGTGTGGTGGCCGCTCCTCTTCGCCCTCGCGCTTCTGCTCGTGGCCGAAAGCCTTCTCGCCGCCGCGGGAAAACCCGACAAAACCCCTGCCCCTGTCCCGCAGCCCGAAACCGTATCCCATGGCGCTTCCTGATCCTGTTCTGACCGCGGTGAGCGCGTGCCCGGGCCTGCAGGCCGTGACGGCCTCGCTTCCCCGCCCCACCACGACCGTGACCCTCGGCGGAGTGCGGGGCTCTCTCGGCCCGGCCGTCGTCGCGGCGCTGCACCGGGCCCAGCCCGAGCGCGTCTTCGTCTTCGTCGCACCCGACCCGAAAGCGGCGACCGCCGCGGAGGCCGACCTGGAGATCCTCCTGGGCTCGGACGGCTCGGCGCATCTCTTCCCCCAGAAAGAGGCCCTGCCATACGAGGATCACGAGCCCCATCTCGAGATCGGCGGCCTGAGGGTCGAAGCCGTCGAGGCGCTCTTCTCGGGCCGCGCTCAGATCCTCGTCACCACGCCGCGAGGGTTGCAGGAGCGCATTCCGGTTCCGGCCGACTTGGCGCACATGCGCCGGACCCTGCGAACGGACACATCGACAGACTTCACCGAGCTGGTGAGGCAGCTCGAGGAATGGGGATTCGATAGGGTCCCCCTGGTCGAGGAGGTCGGACAGTTCGCGGTGCGGGGCGGTATTCTGGACCTCTTTTCGGTCGCCGCCGGCGAGCCCGTCCGCATCGAATTCTGGGGCGACGACATCGCCTCGATCCGGACGTTCGAGGTCCTCGACCAGCGCTCGACGGGAACGTTGAACGAGACGCACGTGCTCCCCGTCGACTTCCGGAAGTCCCGCGCCGAGGGCGCACCCGACGTCACGCGCTCGCTCCTGGAGCTGCTGCCCGGGGACGCCATCCTGACCCGGAACGGGGACTGGACCCTCACGGCGGAGATCGAACGGACCTGGGAACGGGTCACCTCCCTGCACGATGAGCTCGTCCACTCCGGCGCCACGCCCCCTCCACCCGACACCCTCTTCGTCCCGCCCGGCGAGATGACGGGCCTGCTCGACGCGATGCCCCGCATCGTGCTGAGCGAAGCCGACGGGACCGAGCACGTCCTCGACTCCGCGCCTCCGCCCGCCATCGACCGGGACATGGCCCGCCTCGAGGCGTATCTGTTGGAAGGCGCCCGCCTCGAGGAAGAAACCCTCCTCTTGTGCGACAACGACGGGCAGCTTCAGCGACTCGAGGAGATTCTCGGAGGCCCCCAGCGGATCCCGGAGGGCACGCGGCTCGCCATCGGTTCGCTACAGACCGGTTTCGAGCTCCGGTGCGGCCCGCATGCGCTGAGGGTGCTCAACGACCACGAAATCTTCCGCCGGCCCCGCCGTGTGCGGCGCAGCCGCCGCTTCCGCGGATCGGTCGCGCTCGAGAGCCTCGCCCAGCTCACGCCGGGGGACCACGTCGTCCACATGGACCACGGCATCGGGCAGTTCGTGGGGCTCGAGCACATCGACGTGGCCGGCCAGGAGATCGAGGTGCTCGCCATCGAGTACGCCGGTGGAGAGGTCCTGCGGCTCCCGGTCTACCGGCTCGACCTCGTGGAGCGCTGGGTCGGCGCCACTGACGACGCACGGCCCAAGGCCCTCCACCGCATCGGCGGCAAGCGATGGAAGGCGCTCAAGCGGAAGACGGAGCAGGTCATCGAAGAGATGACCGGCGAGCTTCTCGAGCTCTACGCCCGTCGCGAGCACGCGGGCGGCCACGCGTTTCCCGCCGACACGCGCTGGCAGATGGAGATGGAGTCCTCGTTCCTCTACGAGGACACACCGGATCAGCGCCAGGCCGCCGAGGACGTCAAGCGCGACATGGAGTCTTCCCAGCCCATGGACCGGCTCGTGTGCGGCGACGTCGGCTACGGAAAGACCGAGGTTGCCATCCGTGCGGCGTTCAAGGCGGTGCAGGACGGCAAGCAGGTCGCCGTGCTCGCGCCGACCACCATCCTCGCCGAGCAGCACCGGCACACGTTCGAGGAGCGTCTGGCGGACTATCCCGTGCGCATCGGATCGCTCAGCCGCTTCCGCACGGCGGCCGAGCAGCGCGAGCTCCTGGCCGGAGCCGCCGAGGGGACGTTCGACATCGTCATCGGAACCCACCGTCTCCTGTCGAAGGACGTGACCTTCCGTGACCTGGGGCTCCTCATCGTGGACGAGGAGCAGCGCTTCGGGGTGAAGCACAAGGAGCGGTTGAAGAAGCTCCGGTCGTCGATCGACGTGCTCACCCTGACCGCGACGCCGATCCCCAGGACGCTCTATCTCTCGCTGTCGGGCATCCGAGACCTCTCGCTCATCCGGACGCCCCCCCGCGACCGGATGCCGATCTACACCCATGTGCTCCCCTGGTCGGACCAACTCCTGGCCGAGGCGCTCCACCGGGAGCTCGACCGCGGCGGACAGGCGTTCTTCCTGCACAACCGGATCGAGACGATCTACACGATCGCGGAAGAGGTTCGCGCCCTCGCGCCGGAGGCCCGGGTCGGCGTCGCCCACGGGCAGATGACCGGCGGCGAGCTCGACGAAGTCATGACGGAGTTCGTCGACGGCGAGCTCGACGTGCTGGTCTGCTCGTCGATCATCGAGAACGGCCTCGACGTACCCAACGCCAACACGCTCATCGTCGACGGGGCGGACCGGTTCGGCCTGTCCCAGCTCTATCAGATCCGGGGGCGGGTCGGACGCTCCGACCGCCGCGCCTACTGCTACCTGCTGGTCCCCGACAACGTGACCGACGACGCCGAGCGCCGGCTGCGGGTGCTCGAGCACTACACGGAGCTGGGGTCCGGATACTCGGTCGCGCTCCGTGACCTCGAGCTGCGCGGGGCGGGGAACCTGCTCGGAGCGGACCAGTCCGGGTACGCCAACCAGATCGGCCTCGACGCCTACATGCGCATGCTCCACAAGACGGTCGAGCGGTTACGACGGGGGGAGGTCATCGAGACGTGGCCGGACCCAGACGTCTCGCTGCCAGGAGCCGCCTTGCTTCCCGACGATTACGTTTCAGATTCGAGCCAGAAGCTGCATCTTTACCGTCGGTTATCGAAGGTGGAGAGCGCGACGGAGGTGGACGCCGTGCGAGACGAGCTCGCCGACCGATTCGGCCCGCTACCGGACGACGCGTCGCGACTGCTCGACGCCGCCCTGCTGCGTGTGCTCGGCCGGGCGGTTGGCGTGGAGCGGATTCTCGTGCGTGATCGGTCCGCGCGGGTGACCTTCCGCGAGGGGGTGGTCCCGAAGCTGACGGTCCTGGAAGGGCCGCTCCGCCAGAAACACGCACATGCCGAGATCCTTCGGATGAATCCACTCTCGGTGGAACTCGAACGGATCGGGTCGGACCCGATCATGGATACGCTCATCGTGGCGCTCGAAACCCTCCGGTCGGCCCGCTCCGCGGCGGCCTGACCCTACAGAAGAACAACGAGGTCGAATCGAATGAAGCTTACCCGCCCCACCATCGGCTGGGTCGTCGTGCTCCTGGCCGCCGGAGCGTGCTCGGACGACACACCGGACGGCAACGTGGTCGCGCGCGCCGGCTCTGTAGAGCTCACCGTCGACGATGTCGTCGATCTCCTCGTGGACCGAGAGGATCTTCCGGTGACCGCCGACCTGGTGGAGGCGGTCGCGGAGCTCTGGATCGATTACAGCCTCCTCGCGAGCGAGGCCGCCGAAGACTCCACTCTGAGCGACCTCGACTTCCAGCCCATGGTCCGCGCCGGTCTCGACCAGGAGCTTCTCGTGGCGCTCAGGGATTCGGCGATCCAGGTCGACACGATCGTCACCGACGAGGACCTTCGCACGCTGTACGAGAGTTCCGGTGGGAACGTGCGATACCGGGCCCGCCACATCATGCTTCAGTATCCGCTCCAGGCGACCCAGTCGCAGCGGGACAGCGTGAGAGATCGCCTGGGTGAGCTACGCAGTCGGATCACTGGCGGCGCCTCGTTCGAGGAGCTCGCCCGCAGCTTCAGCCAAGACCGGGGAAGCGCATCGGCCGGCGGAGATCTCGGCTTCTTCGGTCCCGGCGACATGGTGCGTCCCTTCGAGGATGCCATCAGCGGTCTCGAGCCCGGAGAGGTGAGCGAGATCGTCGAGACCCCGATGGGTCTCCACCTGATCCGCCTCGACGAGCGTGAGCGCCCGGCGTTCGAGGACGTCTCCTCGCAGATCGCGACCCAGCTCAGGGGCCAACGCGCGCAGGAAGCCGAGTCGGTGTTCGTCTCGGGTGTGGAAGAGAGAGCCGGAGCGCTGACTGTCGTGGACGAAGCGTCGGCCGTCGTCAGGGACCTCGCTGCCAATCCGTCCGTTCGTCTCTCGGGACGCGCGGCTCGGCGGCCCCTCGTCGAGTGGCCGTCCGGAGCGCTGACCGCCGGCCGCGTCCTGGAGCTCCTCCGCCTCGAGCCGCCGGCGTTCCAGCAGCAGGTCGCGGATGGAGAGGACGAGGCGCTCGATGGCTTCCTCCTGGCCCTGGCGAGGCGAGAGCTGCTGCTCGACGAAGCTCGTGCATCGGGGCTCGAAGCCTCGCAAGCCCGCGCCGACTCGCTGGCGGCGGAGTTGTCGGCGCAGATCCGGACCGCGGCTCGGCGCCTCGGCCTTCTGCCTCTGGAGCGAGCGCCCGGTGAGCGCCTGGAGCCGGCCGTGCGGCGGGCGGCCCTCGATGCGCTCAGCAAAAACCTCACGGGCGCGAGTCCGACCCTCCCGCTGGGTCCGCTCTCGTACCAGCTGCGGTCGGGCACGACGCACGGCACATTGAACGCGGGGGTCGGCAGGGCCGTCCTCGAGCTCGGGCGGCAAAGGGCCAGCCGGGGCCTGTCAGCCGACGAGATGATGCCCGGGGAGCCCCCGGCCGTCGCCGATTCGGTGGGATCGTGAACCGGAACACCGCGCCCCGCGCAGGGTTACGAATCGCCATGTCGAAACGCATGTTGTTCCTGCCCGTTTGCCTCGCGATGCTCGCGACCCCGGTGGCTTCCCAGATCACGCCCGGTGAGGCCGTGGTCGACCGTGTCGTGGCCGTCGTGGGCGACTCCGTCGTGCTCCAGTCGCAGATCGAAGAAGAGATCCAGCGGATGCGGCTCCAACAACAGTCGTCGGTTCCACCCGAGGATGATCCCGCCTACGAGCGGTTCTTCGACGGGATCCTCGACGGATGGGTGAACCGCGTCCTGGTGCTGCGCGCGGCCTCGCAAGACACGCTCATCAGCGTCGACGGCGCGACGATCGAGCGTCAGGTCTCGGCCCAGATCGCCGAGATCGTGGCGTCGTTCGGAAGCCGGGCCGAGCTGGTGGAGGCCCTCGCCGCCGAAGGCCTCACACTCGCGGAATACCGGGACGTCCTGACCAACCAGGGTCGGCAGCAACAGATCCAGCAGATGTTCATCCAGAGCCGCATGCGCACGATGAGACCCGCCGAGGTCTCCGAGGACGAAATGCGCGCCCGCTTCCAGCAGGCCCAGGGCCAGCTCCAGCAGCGACCGCGGCTCCTCACCTTCCGGCAGGTCGTGATCGTCCCCGAGGCCTCCGAAGAAGCCAAATCCGAGGCCAGGGCGCTCGCGGAAGATCTTCTGCAACGGATCCGGGACGGCGAGGAGTTCGATCAGTTGGCGCGTCGATATTCGGACGATCCGGGCTCCGCCCAGCTCGGCGGTGACCTCGGCTGGTTCCGACGCGGCCGCATGGTGCAGGAGTTCGAGGACGTCGCGTTCGCGCTCGGTACCGGGAGCGTGAGCCAGGTCGTCGAGACGGACTTCGGCTACCACATCATCAAGATCGAGCGGACCCGGCCCGGCGAGCGACAGGGCCGCCACATCCTCATCACGCCAGAGAAGAACGACGAGGACGTCGAGCGCGCCCGACAGCTCGCCACGCGCGTCGCCGATGAAGCGCGCTCCGGCGCGCCCATGGACTCGCTCTACCTCGAGCATTCCGACCTTGCCGCGCCAGACTCCCTGACCCTGCCGTTCGACCAGCTCAGCGAGTTGCCCTCCGCGTATTCGGCGCTACGGACCGCGTCCTCCGACGAGGTGGTCGGCCCGCTCGAGTACCAGAGCCAGAACGAGACGCGCTTCGCGGTCGTCCTCGTGGAGCAGATCCGGGAGGCCGGTGCGTACACCTTCGAGGACGTCCGCGCTCAGCTCGCGAGCCAGCTCCAGCAGGAAAAGCAGCTCGACCGGGTCATCGAGCAGCTACGGCAAGAGACGTACATCGAGATCCTGAGGTAGCGTCGTAGGCCGTCCCGTGCGTCCCCGCATCGCGATCACACCCGGCGACCCCCGCGGAATCGGACCCGAGGTCGCGCTCGCGGCGGTGAAGGCGCTGGCGACCGAAGGGCTCGCCTTCGACCCTATCCTCATGGGTCCGGACCGCTCGCACCTGGTCCCCGAGTCGGCAAGCTTGTCCCCGAGCGACTGGGTGTCTTCGACCTCGCTCGACGACCCGTCCGCCGGACGCATCGCGGTCGAAGCGATCGAGCACGCCGTCGAGATGGCACTCGCCGGCGAGGTCGAGGCGGTCGTCACGGCGCCCATCCACAAGCCTTCCCTGCATGCGGCCGGTCGGAAGCTACCGGGCCACACGGAGCTCCTTCAGGAACTCACGGGCGCGGAGGATGTGGGCATGCTGATGGCCGCGGAGAAAACGCGCCTTGGCGCACCCCTCAGGGTCCTTCTCGCGACCACGCACATCGCGCTCTCGGAAGTGCCAGCACGGCTCACGGCGGACCTGCTCGTGGCCCAGACGACGCTCCTGGTCGAGTCCCTCCGGAACGACTGGAGCATCACGGAGCCACGTGTCGCGCTCTGCGCACTCAACCCGCATGCCTCCGACGGAGGCCTCTTCGGGGACGAGGAAGCCCGAATCTACGCGCCCGCGCTCGAACGCCTGGAGCAGGCCGGGATCCGTGCGAACGGCCCCTTCCCCGCCGACACGGTGTTCCAACGCGCTCTGGCCGGACACTTCCATGCGGTCGTCGCGCCCTACCACGACGTGGGCATGGCCGCATTCAAGACCGTTTGCTTCGGAACAGGCGTGAACGTGACCTTGGGGTTACCGTTCGTACGGACCTCTCCCGACCACGGAACCGCCTTCGACCTGGCGGGCACGGGGAAGGCCGATCCGTCGTCCATGATCGAGGCGCTCCGACTCGCGATCCGCCTCGCCCGCAGCCGCTTTGACAGAGGTCCGCTCGGTGCCTAAGCTCTCTTCCCGGAACACGGTGCCCACGCCCGCCGCACGCCTTGTCCGGTGATCAAGCTCACGAACGTCTCGAAGGAGTACGCGAAGCGCGGCCATGCGCTGCGTGACGTCTCCCTCCATGTGAAGAAGGGCGAATTCGTCTTCCTGACCGGGCACTCCGGCTCGGGGAAATCGACCACGATGCGGCTCATCCACATGGCCGACCGTCCCACCGGTGGCGAAGTCCGGGTGACGGGCTACTCGTCCGACCAGATCAGTGACCGGGAGATCTGGAAGGTGCGCCGGCGCGTGGGTTTCGTCTTCCAGGACTTTCGCCTCCTTCCGGGAAGGAGCGCGCTCGAGAACGTCGCATTCGCACTCGAAGTGACCGGCACGAAGCGCAGCGAGATCGTCTCGAAGTCGCAGCGGCTCCTCAACCAGGTCGGACTCGCGCCCAAGGCGGGCGCGCTCGTGCACGAGCTGTCGGGTGGTGAGCAGCAGCGCGTCGCGATCGCCCGGGCGCTCGCCAACGACCCGTACGTGCTTCTCGCGGACGAGCCGACCGGCAACCTCGACGATCGAGCGACACGCGGCATCATGGAGCTGTTCTGGTCGATCAACGCGAAGGGCATGGCCGTGGTCATGGCCACGCACGACCTGGGCCTCGTCGGGCAGTACGCCAACGCCCGGCTGCTCGAGCTCGACGATGGCCGCCTCGTGTACGACTCCGAAGCGGCCGCGGAGAGCTGACGCATGTACGCGATCCGTGAAGCTCTCGCGGCCTTCAGGCGCGCCCCCTTACTCACCGGGCTGTCCTCGGCCATGGTGGGATTGGCGCTACTCGTGGTGGGGCTTTTCGCGCTCGCCACCTACAACCTCCAGCTCGCGCTCACCGCCATCGAGGAGCGGGTCGAAGTGGTCGCCTACCTCCGCGACGACGTGCGTCAGAACGAGATCGACCTCGCCCTCCGCGAGATCGCCGACATCCCCGAGGTGAGGGCGGTCCGCTACATCTCCAAGCGCGACGCGCTCGAGCGGGCTAGAGCCGACCTCCCGGACTTCGGTGAGCTGTTCTCCGATCTGGCGGTAAACCCCCTGCCCCAGTCCATCGAAATCGAGTTGCGCCCGGGCGCGCGGGACCCGGCTGTGGTCGACAGGGTTGCGAACGCGGCCATGGTGTACCCGTTCGTGGAGGACGCCCGCTACGGCCGAGAGTGGGTCGATCGGCTCTTCACGCTGAGGAGGGTGGGCGCTGGAGCCACGGCCGTCCTCGGCACCGCATTCGCGCTGGTGGCGGCCCTGATCATCGCGACCGCGCTACGTATCGCGATCTTCGCCCGGAGGGACGAGATCTACGTGATGCGCCTGGTCGGCGCACGCAACGGATTCATCCGCCGTCCCTTCCTCATCGAGGGAGCGATGGCGGGGCTCATCGGAGGACTCATGGCCTGGGGACTCACATACGCGACCTACCGCGCCGTATATGCCTCGCTCTTCGAGATCGGGTGGATTCCCGGGACCTGGGTGACGCTCGGGCTCGCGGGGGGCGTCGTGTTCGGGGTCCTGTCCAGCGCGCTCGCCATCCGCCGGCACCTGCGCGAGGTGTGACCGTGCGACGGCCCGCCTCTCGGCTCCCCCTCGTCCTGGTCGCGATCCTCGGGGTCGCGCTGCCGGCCGCCGCCGCGGGTCAGGAACCCGCGGATCTGCGCCAGGAGATCCTCGAAAGCCAGCGGCGGCTCGAGCAGATCCGGGCCGAGCGCGAGCGGCTGGAGCGGGAGATGGGCGACGTGCGCAACCGGGTCCAGGACGTGTCGGCCGAGCTGGCCAACGTGGAACGGCGGCTCTCCGCGTCACGGTCGGTGCTGGCGGAAGTGGAGTTCCAGTCGGAAGCCACCTCGGCCCAGATCGAGGAAACGACACGGAACCTGCTCATGGCACGGGAACGGATGGCCGAAAACCAGGCCGTGCTGCACCGGCGCCTCAGGGACATCTACAAGATGGGCTCGCTCCACACCGTCCAGGTGCTGCTCGGGGCCTCGTCTTTCACCGACCTGCTGAACCGCTACCGGTACCTCCAGCGGATCGCGCAGTTCGACCGCAACCTCGTGGAGCGTGTGCGCGCGCTGGAAACCGACCTCGTGCAGGTCAACGCCGAGTTGCAGCAACGCATGGCGCAGCTCGGGAGCTTGAGACGCGAGCGCCTCTCCGAGGTCGCCGAGCTGCGGGCCGTCGAGTCCGAGCGGCAGTCAGCGCTCCAACAGTTCCGTACACGGGAGCAGGTGGCGGCCGACCGGCTCGCAGAGCTCGAGGCCGACGAGGCGCGGCTGACAGGGCTCATCGACAACCTCGAAGCGCGACGCCGCGAGATCGAAGCACGCGGCGCCGCGCCCGCCGCCGCATCGACCTTGACGTCTGACGACGCGGGGCTGCTGGACTGGCCCGTGGAGGGCCGCCTGATCTATCGCTTCGGGCGGGAGCAGCGCCCGAACGGCACCGTGCTCCGGTGGAATGGCATCGGGCTCGCGGCACCCACCGGCACGCCCGTCCGGGCCGTCCGCCCCGGGCGTGTCGTCATGGCCGGTCCCTTCGAAGGCTATGGTCCAACCGTCGTATTGAGCCATGGCGAGGGCGTCTACACGCTCTATCTGTATCTGGAAGAGGTCGGCGTCGTCGAGGGCCGTGACGTCGACGCGGGCCAGGTGGTCGGCACGGTCGGCGGCGCCGACACGCCCGAAGGTCCCCACCTCGAGTTCCAGATCCGGGCTCCGGCGGGATCCGGAGCACCGCAGGCCCAGGACCCCATGAGTTGGCTGCGGCCCCGCGATCCCTCGTGACGCTACACCCACTCTTCGGCCACGACGAGGCGCGGGCGATGGTCGTGCGCTCGCACCGAGCCGGCCGTCTCCCGTCGTCTCTGCTCCTCCACGGCCCCAAGGGCATCGGGAAACAGCGCTTCGCCCTGTGGATCGCCCAGCTCTCGGTCTGCGAGCAACCGTTGGAGGACGGACCCTGCGGCACGTGCCGGAGCTGCCGGCTGCTTCTCTCGCTCGAACACCCCGACGTGCACTGGTACATGCCGCTCCCGAGACCCAAGAAGGTCAGCGGCGACCGGCTCGCGGACGCGTTGGAGGACGCCCGACACGACGTGCTCGCCCGATACCGCGAGCGTCCGCTGCAACCGAGCCACAGCAAGGAAGTCACCGGGCTGTACATCGGCACCGTGAAGAACCTCCGCAAACGCGCCCACGTGCGCCCCTCGATGGCCCCCGGTCCGGTGTTCATCATAGGCGACGCCGAGCTGCTCGTCCCGCAGGAAGCCAGCCCGGAAGCAGCCAACGCCCTCCTGAAGCTTCTCGAGGAGCCCCCTGGGGATTCCCGGTTCATCCTGACCAGCAGCGTACCGGGGAGCCTCCTCCCGACCATCCGGTCGCGTGCGGTTCCACTCCACCTCGCGCCCATCCCGGAGGATACGCTCCGGACGGTGCTCGTCGACCAGCTCGACCTGAGCGAGGAGAAGGCCGCTACCGTGGCGAGACTCGGTCAGGGGTCGCTCGGAAGGGCGTTGGGCTTCTTGCCGGACGACGAGGACGACGAGCGGATGAACGACCTCCGGCGTGGCGCCTTCGACATTCTCCGGGCGGCGCTGGACAGGCGGCGCAGCGCCTGCGCGCTCGCCCTGGAGTATTCCGCTTCCGGCGCCCGGGGCCTCGTCGATCTCCTCGAGATCCTCGACGAATGGGTCCGCGATCTGGGAGCGGTCGTCTCGGGGACGGATACCCCGGTATTCCATCACGATACCGCCGAGATCCTCGGCAAGCTGGCGGAACAGAGCGGCGTCGAACCGGCGGCGGTCCCTCGAGCGCTGCCCGTGGTCGAGCGCGCTCGTGAGCTGGCCCGCGGCAACGTCAATCCGCAGCTGGTGGTCGCCGGACTCGTCCAGGAGCTCGGCGATGCGCTGGTCCCTTCCCACACTGCTCCACGGCGGTCCCCATGACCGACCCCTCTCCGCCCCGCCTCACCCACATGGACGAGGAAGGCCGCCCCCGTATGGTCGACGTCTCAGACAAGGACGTGACCCGACGAAGGGCGGTGGCCGAAGGGCGCATCGTCATGGCTCCCGAAACCCTCGAGGCGATCCTCGCCGGCCACACGAAGAAAGGCGACCCGATCCAGGTCGCCGAGATCGCCGGCGTCATGGGAGGCAAGCGGACGGCGGACCTGATTCCGCTCTGCCACCCGCTTCCCGGAACGACCCTGGAGGTGCGATTGACACCCCAGCAGACCCCACCGTCGGTGGTCGCCCGGGTCGAAGCGACAGTGTCCGGGCAGACCGGAGTGGAGATGGAAGCGCTCACGGCGGTCGCCGTGGCCCTCCTCACCGTCTACGACATGGTGAAGGCCGTCGACCGCGGGATGCGGATCGAGGGCGTGCGGCTGGTCGAGAAGCACGGGGGGCGCTCCGGGAGCTGGACGGTCGACGACGGCTGAGCTCCCGACGACCTACCTACCTACCCCCGGCCCCGCCTATCCCTGGCCTCGCGTGCTCGGAGCGACCGGAACGGTGAGCAGCATTCCGACCCGCAGGTAGCGGGGTCGTACCTCTGGGTTCGCCGCCTCCAGATCGGCCACCCGAATGCCGTACCGGACCGCGATGTGCGACAGCGTCTCCCCGGCGGCCACCCGGTGCTCCACGAACGTGACCCGCTCCTCGGGAGGGATCTCCGCGTAACGGGTCGTGAAACGCTCGCCCGTGCCGCCCGGCAGGCGTAGTGTCACACGCGTCCCTGGCGGCGTGATGCCGCGCACGATATGGGGGTTGAGAGCTTCCACCACACCCTGGGTCACCCCGGCCGCCCGGGCGACCACGTCGAGCGTGGTGGCGTCGTCTACAACCACATCGTCGAAAACGAGCGACGCGCCCACCGGTCTCGGATGCCCGAACTGGTCCGGGCGCTCCGCGATGCGGATCGCGGCGAACAGCTTCGGCAGGAAGTCCCGGGTTTCCCTCGGCAGCCGGGGGCGGATCGTCCAGAACAGGCTGTCGGAAACCGGCTCTAGCGGCGCATGACGATCGAGGAGGCGCCGTACCCGGGCGGGACCGGAGTTGTACGCCGCGAGCGCCAGGAACCAGGAGCCGAAGTCGCGATGAAGGTCCTCCAGGAAGTCGAGCGCCGCTTCCGTCGATCGTCGCGGGTCTCGGCGCTCATCGAGGAGCGGGGACACACGAACGCCCAAGCCACGGGCGGTCCCCTCCATCAGCTGCCAAAGGCCCATGGCCCGGGCGGGGCTGACCGCCGTGGGATCGTAGCCGCTCTCGACGATGGGCAGGTAGCGCAGCGAGCCTGGAAGCCCGCGCGCCGCGATCATCGAGTCGACCTCGGCGACGAAGCCGCTCATCCGCTCCAGGTCCTGAGCGAGCCACGGGGAAGCGGGACCCGACCACCGTTCCACCCACCGGTCGACCTCCGCGTTGAAGTCGGGGTGGCGCAGCATGGGGGTGGTCCGAAGGGGATCGCGCACTTCCACGACGGTCGGAGCGTGGAGCTCGGGCGCGACCGCCGCAATGTCTCCGAGCACCGGCGTGACCGCCACGACCGGCTCCGGATGGGGCTCTGGAGCGGATAGCGGCGGCGGCCCCCCGCACGCGGGAAGCCCGAGGATCGCGAGCAGCGCGCCCCTACATGCGGTAGTTCGGAGCTTCACGCGTGATCGTCACGTCGTGCGGATGCGACTCGCGAAGACCGCCCATGGTCACGCGGTTGAAGCGGGCCTTCTCGCGCAACTCCTCGAGCGTTCCCGCGCCGCAGTAGCCCATACCACTCCGGAGGCCGCCCACGAGCTGGAAGATCGTGTCCGAGACAGGCCCCTTGTAGGGCACCCGGGCCTCGATTCCCTCAGGCACGAGCTTGGTCTTGTCCATCTCACCTTCCTGGAAGTAGCGGTCGGCCGACCCTTCCTCCATCGCCGACAGCGATCCCATGCCCCGCACGGTCTTGAATCGGCGACCCTCCAGGAGAAAGCTCTCTCCCGGCGACTCGTCGGTTCCCGCGAACATGGAGCCCATCATGACCGAGTGCGCGCCGGCCGCGAGCGCCTTCACGATGTCGCCGGAATACCGGATGCCCCCGTCGCCGATGATGGGCACGCTCCCGTCGACGCCCTCCACGGCATCCATGATGGCTGAAAGCTGCGGAAGCCCCACACCGGTCACCACGCGGGTCGTGCAGATCGAGCCAGGTCCGACGCCGACCTTCACCGCGTCGACGCCTCGCTCCACGAGGGCCCGGGCGCCTTCGACGGTCCCGACGTTGCCTCCGACCAGCTGCGTGTCCGGGAACCGCTGGCGAACGCGCTCGATCGCCTTCAGCACACCCTCCGAGTGGCCGTGCGCGGTGTCCACCACGAGCACGTCGGCGCCCGCGTCCACGAGCAGCCCAGCGCGGTCCAGATCGGCCATCGACGCTCCGACCGCCGCACCGACGCGAAGTCGTCCGTGTTCGTCCTTACACGCGTCGGGGTACTTGCGGCGCTTGAAGATGTCCTTGACCGTGATCAGTCCGCGGAGACGGCCCTCGTCGTCCACCACGGGAAGCTTCTCGATCCGGTGACGGTGCAGGATCGCCTGCGCCTCGTCGAGCGTCGTGCCCACCGGAACCGTGACCAGATCCTCCGAGGTCATGACGCCCTGGATCGGCTTGGACAGGTCGACCTCGAACTGCATGTCGCGGTTGGTGATGATGCCGACCAGGCGCCCGTCCTCTTCCACGACCGGCACGCCGCTGATCGAAAAGCGCGCCATCAGGTCGTGCGCGTCCTGCAACCGTGCCCCCGAGCCGAGCGTGATCGGATTCAAGATCATGCCGCTCTCCGACCGCTTCACCCGGTCCACCTCCTGAGCCTGCCGTTCCGCGCGGAGGTTCTTATGGATGATGCCGAGGCCGCCCTCTCGAGCCATCTGGATGGCCATCGCCGACTCGGTCACGGTATCCATCGCCGCCGACACGAGTGGAATGTTCAGCGTGATGTCGCGCGTGATTCTCGACGAGACGTCCGTATCCTTCGGATGGACGAGCGAATGCCCTGGAATGAGGAGCACGTCGTCGAACGTGAGCGCCTCCTTGACGATCTTGGATACGCTCTTGGCCTGGTCCGTCATCTCTTCACACAACCCCTGGAAACGACGAACGCCCGCCTCCGCACCAGCCACCGCAGCGGCGTGAGCAAGGACGGGCGAACGCCCAAATCGTAATGTGTATCTGCTTCATGGGGGACGATATCCCGAGCCCCCCGAAGCGTCAACGGGGCGGGTCCGGGGCGCCGGTCGAGGGCGTGCGATCCGGCTCCTCCTGCGTAGCATCCCCAGCCTCGTTCAAGTCGGCCAGAATCTGCTTACCGGCCGAGGACACACCCGACAGCACGCGATCCGCGGCCGCGATCAACTGAAACGCCTCCCGGATGGTGCTGGGGCTCACCGCCTTCTTGCGCAGCTTGTCCTCGAACCCTTCCGCAAACTTCTGGAGCCCGGTGGTTTCGACGGGCACCACGCTCGAATACTTCGCTTCGAGGAACTCGATGTAATCGAGCACCTGATAGATCTGCTCATCGGGCAGACTCTCGATGCGGCGGAGGAGTCGCTGCCTGAGGACATCGTGCATGGAATGCACCGGAAGGCTGGAGGGAACTTCACGCACGCTCAAGTCTAATCGACCCGGCGCGACCTCGCAGCAGCCCGCCGCGACATGGGGGAGGGGTGTTCTCTCAGGGCGTGACGGGCGACCTTGCCGGATCGTTGAATCACCCTAAGCTCTTCCTCATGGCTTTCCATCCCTTGCGCCCAGTCCCCATAGCCCCGGACGCCGACCGCCTCTACGACGAGTGGCTCGACGGCATATCCGCAGAACTCGCCGACCCGGCTTGCGACCGTAACGAGCTCTGTCGGCGGATCCTCACCGCGATCTACTACCCCGAGCTTCGGGACGTACCGCCGGAAACGCTGCCCCTCGCCACCCAGGTGGCGCTGGCGCAGCTGGATCCCCGTAACGTGACGCTCGAGCCCGAGTACTACGAGGACCTCGACGTGGAGCGCTACGCGCCCCGCAAGCCACTCCTGTGGCTCTGGGAGATGTTCGACCGGAGTCCGCTCGGGGAGAACGTCGCGCTCGGCGTGCGCTTCCGGAGAATCCTGGCGAGCTACGTGTTCGGGAGCTGCGGGAAGAACTTCAAGGCGTTCTGCTACGTCCGCGTCTCGTTCGGTTACAACCTCCATGTCGGAGACAACGTGGTGATCCATCGGCACGTGCTTCTCGACGACCGCGGCGGCATCGAGATCGGCAACGGCGCCTCGGTTTCCGACTTCGCCAACGTGTACTCGCACTCGCACGACATCGTCGACGGACGGATCGTCAACCTCCCGAGCACGACCATCGAGACGGGGGCGCGCATCACGTACCACGCGACCATCCTGGCCGGGACGACCGTGGCCGAGGACTCCATGGTGGGCGCGGGCTCCATCCTGACCAAGGACACCGAGCCGCATTGGGTCTACGTGGGCGTACCGGCCCGCCGCATCAGGGAGAAATCCCACGAGCAGAGGGCCGCCAAGGCGCCCTCCACCCACGACCCGCTCGCCGACCCGAGCTGAGCGCCTGCCCAACACCCTCGCGACCCCGAGCTCAGTCGACGCCCTCCTCCTCGTATCGCCCTTTCACGCGCTCGACCACGGCGGGGTCGGCCAGCGTCGTGGTGTCTCCGACCACGTGTCCGTCGGCGATGTCACGCAGCAGCCGGCGCATGATCTTGCCGGACCGCGTCTTGGGGAGGTCGGCGGTGAACACCACGACCTCGGGCTTGGCGATCGCACCGATCATCGTCCCGACGTGCTCCCGAACCTCCCGGGTCAGCGCGTCGGACGGCTCGTAGCCGTCCTTGAGCGTGACGAACGCCGCGATCGACTGGCCCTTGATGTCGTGCTTCTTTCCCACGACGGCAGCTTCGGCCACGGCCGGATGGTCGACCAGCGCGCTCTCCACCTCCATGGTGCCGATGCGGTGGCCCGCGACGTTGAGCACGTCGTCCACCCGGCCGAGGATCCAGAAATAGCCGTCCCCGTCCCGCTTCGCACCGTCACCCGGGAAGTAGGTATCGGCCCACTTGGACCAGTACGTGGCTCGGAAGCGTTCATCGTCCCCCCAAACCGTGCGCAACATCGAAGGCCAAGGTGACGTGATCGCCAGATAGCCGGAGTTGTTCTCCGTGCCCTCCTCATCCCGGATCGTCGCTTCGATACCGGGGAACGGAAGGGTGGCCGTCCCGGGCTTGGTCTCGGTGACGCCGGGAAGCGGTGTGATCATGATGGCCCCGGTCTCGGTCTGCCACCACGTATCGACGATGGGGCAACGCTCCCCGCCGATCACGCGATGATACCACATCCAAGCCTCCGGGTTGATCGGCTCTCCCACCGAGCCGAGAAGTCGGAGGCTCGAAAGGTCGGACTTCGCCGGCCACGACTCGCCCCACCTCATGAAGGCGCGGATCGCCGTTGGCGCGGTGTAGAAGATCGTGACCCCATAGCGCTCGCAGATCTCCCAGAAGCGCCCCCGGTCGGGCCAGTCGGGCGCGCCCTCGTACATGAGCACCTGTGTCCCGTTCGACAGGGGGCCGTAGACGATGTAGCTGTGCCCGGTGATCCACCCGACATCCGCGGTGCACCAGTAGACATCATCGTCCTGGAGATCGAAGACGACCTTCGTGGTGGCGTGCACCTGGGTGAGGTACCCGCCGGTCGTGTGCACGACGCCCTTGGGCTTCCCCGTCGTGCCGGAGGTGTAGAGGATGAACAGCGTATCCTCGGCGTCCATCGAGCGCGGCTCGTGCTCCGCAGAGGCGTCCGCGACGAGATCGTGGTACCAATGGTCGCGGCCGTCGAGCATGGGGGCGTCGACCTCCTCGGACAGCGCACCTCCGCGACGAACGACCACGACGTGCTCGACGGTCGGAGACGCTTTCATGGCTTCGTCGGCGTTGCTCTTCAGGGGAACGACTTCGCCCCGCCGCCACCCCCCGTCGGCGGTGATGAGGACCTTGGCGTCGGCGTCGTTGTTGCGGTCGGCCAGGGAGTTCGGGCTGAATCCGCCGAAAACGACGGAATGGATGGCCCCGATCCGGGCACACGCCAGCATCGCGACAGCCGCCTCGGGAATCATGGGCAGATAGATCGTGACCCGGTCGCCCTTCCCGACGCCGAGCCCGGCGAGCGCGTTCGAGAAGCGGCTCACTTCCTCGAGAAGCTCATGGTAGGTGTAGGTGCGGCGATCGCCCGGCTCACCCTCCCAGAGCAGCGCCGTGCGGTCCCCCCGGCCGGCGTCCACATGTCGGTCCAGACAGTTGTGCGCGACGTTCAGACGTCCACCGGTGAACCACTTTGCGTGAGGCGGCGTCCACTCGAGCACGGTATGCCAGGGTTCGAACCACTCGAGCTTCCTCGCCCAGTCCGCCCAGTACGCCTCGCGATCCCCAGCCGCCCGGGCATACACTTCGGGGTCCGAGATCACGGCGCTCGAACGGAACGTCGGAGGAGGGGGAAAGCGACGGTTCTCGTGGAGCAGATCGTCGAGGGCTCCGGGATCGTGACTCATCGAACGCCTCTTCAGGGGTGATCGGATCGGTTCCGGGCAAGCGCCCGGGTGACCCCCCCAATCTGCACCTGAGGCAGCCGACCGCAAGTCAACCGGCTCCGGTCGCTGCGGGAGGCCCCGGCCCGTCACGGCCGTAGCCACGGCCCCGGAAAACGCTTATCTGCCGCCAAATCATGGGGTTCCGAGCCCAGATTTCGGTTGACACCGGATCTCCACAGCATGTAGACTAGAGTGTACCTTATTCCGCTCAAGAGGGCTACGACGGATGAAGGAAGAGCGACATACCAATGGCAATTCCGAAGCGCACGAAGCCCAGCTTCGTGACGCGCTGGAAGCCAGTGGACAGCGGTTCACCGAGCAGCGTGCTGCCGTGTACCGCTACTTGGTCGGAACCGATACGCATCCCACCGCGGACGAAGTGCTCGTCGCGGTTCGGCGAGAGCTTCCGACCATTTCCCTGGCGACCGTCTACAAGAGCCTCGAAACCCTCGTCGGCTGTGGCTTGGCCGTGAAGCTGACCTACACGGACAATTCATCCAGGTACGACGGACGCACGGACCCGCACCACCACGCACGCTGTCTCGGATGCGGACGCGTGACCGACCTCCCGGGTGAATTGCCCAAGCGCGAGATCGAAGCCATCCGAGACCGCGCGAGCGACTTCACGGTCGTCGGCTACAGGTTCGAGGTGTCCGGATACTGTCCCGCGTGCGTGCCGAAGGGGGGACCCGCCCCTCTGAACGCCTGAGCATCACGCTCCAGGCGGCCCCTCCCGTGCAGTCGAAGCGTTTACGGACGCACTTTCGCGTCATGCTCGGAGCCCTCGTTTACGCGTTGCTGCTCCTGCCCGGTACCGCCCGGGCCCAGTCATCCTCGACGGGGGCGGACGCACTCCGGTCCGGCCTTGACCGTCTGGTCCTGACACCGTCGTGGCGTGGCGCCGAGTGGGGCGTGCTCGTGACGTCCCTGGATCACGGCGACACGCTCTACGCCGTCAACCCGCACACGCCGCTCGCGCCGGCATCCAACATCAAGCTCCTGACCACCGCGGTGGCTCTCGAAGTACTCGGTCCGGACTATCGCTTCCTGACCTATCTGATGACGAATGGCCGGGTCGTAGACGGTATTCTGGATGGAGATCTGGTCCTTTACGGGACGGGAGATCCCGGGCTGTCGAGTCGCTTCCATGCCCAACGGGACGAGGTGTTCCACCGGCTCATCGACCAGCTCGAAACTGCCGGCATCCGTGAGATCCGGGGCGACCTCGTGGCCGATGCGTCGTTCCTCCCCGGACCCCTCCGCCCGACGGGATGGGACCCGAGAGACCTCAACGACCACTTCACTGCACCGGTGTCAGCGCTGTCGTTCAATGAGAACGTCGTGTCCATGAGGATCGTGCCGGCCGATCACGTCGGGTCGCCCCCGACGGTCCAGACGATTCCGGACCACGCTTCGCTCCAGGTGCTGAACCTCGCGGAGACGGTGCCAGGGAGACGACCCCGGGTGGCGTTGCTGAGAGACGACCCGATGGAACCGATCCGTGTGGAAGGGACGATCGGAGTCGGAGCCGGGGATGTCTGGCGCCAGTTCACGGTGTCCGACCCCGCGACCTTCGCCGCCTCGGTATTCAGAGCGACCCTGGAGGCCAGAGACATCCCGATTCTCGGGACGACCCGTGTCGTGGCTCGCCCGGGCCGGTCTCCGCTCCGCAGGCTTTCCGCGCCCTTCGCGGGCAAGCGGGGGACGCGCGTATTGGCGAGACACGCCTCCGAGCCGCTCGTAGTGTACCTCGAGGTGATCAACAAACAGAGCCACAACTTGTACGCAGAGGCGGTCTTCAGAACCATCGGGCGAACGCTGAACGGGACCGGTTCCCCGGCGTCCTCCGCCGCGGCCGTGCAGACCACGCTGGCGACGCTCGGCGTCGACACGACGGGCATGGTCCTGCTCGACGGATCGGGGTTGTCCGCAGGGAATAGGGTGAGCGCCGGCATGCTCGTGGGTCTACTCGCGCAGATGTCCACCGGAGCCCAGTGGGACACGTTCTGGGAGACCCTCCCCGAAGCGGGTCGACCCCGTGAGCTCGGCCGGATGTACCGCACCCCGGCGGCCGGGAATCTGAGGGCCAAGACCGGGACCATCGAAAAGGTCTCCGCACTGAGTGGCGTGGTACGCGCCGCGGACGGTGAACGGCTCGCGTTTTCGATCCTGCTCAACCAGACGCCTTCCGTCGCCCGCGCCAAGGCCGTCGAAAACCAGATCGGGGCCAGGCTCGCGTCGCTCTCACGCGGGCTGGACCGCCGAGCCGACGACGTGATGGCGACCGCCGGTGAAACGCTCCAGACGGACTTCGGAGGCGCCGAGCGGCACCGGATCGGCCCCGGGGAGAACCTCACGGTGATCGCCCGCCGTTACGGTATCCCGTTGGCGGAGCTGATGAGCGCGAACCCAGAGGTCGACGCGAACCGGATTTTCGCCGGTCAGTGGCTCGTCATCCCCCGGGAAGCCGAGGTCGGTGGGGGTTAGCGCCCCCCTTAGGCGCAATACCGTTCACTTAGAGTTGACAAGGAGGTGCCGGGTCGGTAGCATG
>JBBDSN010000091.1:0-6833 GCA_040904885.1 Gemmatimonadota bacterium
TGGGCGGGCGCGCGAGTGCTACGGGGCATGCTCTACGGCGTCACACCCGTCGACCCGCCGGTCTACGTCGCCGCAGCCGTTGCGCTCCTCGTCGTCTCGCTCGCCGCGGGCCGGATCTCGGCGCGGCGCGCCTCCGCAGTGGATCCAGTGCTCGCTCTCCGCGCGGACTGACGCCCGAAAACGACGTCGCCCCGGACCGACTCGAAGCCGATCCGGGGCGACCCGTCAACCGCGGGGGGGATCGATCAATCCCAGAGATCCTCGTCCTCCTCGTCCTCCTCCCAGTCGTCGTCCTTCTCGTCGTCGTCATCATCGTCGTCGTCGTCGTCCCAATCGTCGTCGTCGTCCCAATCTTCGTCTTCGACGTCGTCGTCCCAATCCTCGTCATCACCGTCATCCGCCAAAGCGAAGACTTCCTCGGTGATGCCCTCACCTTCGAACCAGCCGGAATGGCTCATCTTGAAAAACCTCCATGGCGGACGGCGCTGTTCGGAGCCGACCCGTTCGACTCCTCCAGGCTGTTGGCGCGAAGGTAAGAAAGCGCCCGCACTTGTCAACGGAAACCGCAGGCTGGCCGGGGGACCCTACACGTGCCGTCGGCTGTCGATAGATTGCGGGATGTGTCCCGTCCTCGACCGAGGGAAGATGAAGAAGACCGAGAACCCGTTGCTCCTGAACGCCTTCCGGATCCCTTTCGACCGGATCCAGCCGGAGCACGTAGAGCCCGCGATCCGTACCGCGCTTCGGGAAGCCCAGGCAGCGGTCGACGAGATCTCCACCTCGTCCGAGCCGCCGACCTGGGACAACACCGTCGAGCGTCTCGACCGGGTCCTCGAGAAGCTGTCCGAGCGGATCTCGCCGGCCTCGCACCTCATGTCCGTAAAGGAGTCGCCGGCGCTACGGAAGGCGTACAACAACGTGCTGCCTGAGATCTCGGCCTTCTGGTCGCGGCTCCCGCTCGATCCTCGGTTGTGGGCGCGCGTCTCCGATTACGAGACGACCGACGAGGGGCGGGCCCTCGAGGGGCTGCGCCGGCGACATCTCGACAAGACGGTCTCCGAGTTCAAGCGCGCAGGCGCGGACCTGCCCGAAGCGGACAAGGAGCGGCTGCAGGCCCTCCGCGTCGAGCTCGCGCAGCTGGAGCAGCGCTTCAGCGAGCACGTCCTCGACGCCACCGCGGACTACGAGCTGCTGGTCGACGAGGTGCGGCGCCTGGACGGCGTGCCTGAAGCCGCGAAGCGGCGCGCCCGAGCCAAGGCCGAGGCGCGCGACCTGGACGGGTGGCTCCTCACCCTCGACTATCCGTCCGTCGAGCCGATTCTCAAGCATTGCCACGACCGCGAGCTCCGGAAGGAGATCCAGAACGCGTACGCGACCCGCTGCCGCGACGGCAAATACGACAACCGGAGCCTGATCGCCCGGATCCTGCGCCTCCGGGCCGAGATGGCGGATATCCTGGGATACGCGGACTTCGCCGACTACGTGCTCGAGGAGCGCATGGCTCGCTCCGGCTCGGGCGCCGTGGCCTTCGAGCAGGACCTCGTGGAGCGGACCCGCGACTACTACGAGCGGGACGTCGCGGAGCTCCAGGAACACGCGAGCGAGCTCGGGTTGGACGCCCTCGAGCCATGGGACGTCTCGTATGTCATGGAGCACCTCCGAAAGGCCCGCTACGACATCGACGACGAGGCACTCAGGCCCTACTTCCCGCTTCCCCGGGTGCTCGCAGGCCTGTTCGAGATCGTGCGGCGGACCTTCGGGTTCCGGATCGAGGAACACGACATCGACGAGATCTGGCACCCGGACGTCCGCTACTTCGACATCTTCGACGAGGCCGACGGGACCCGGGTGGGCGCCTTCTACTCGGACTGGTTCCCGAGGAAGGAGAAACGCCAGGGCGCCTGGATGAACCACTTCGTGACCGGAGGGCCGCGCCCGGACGGGTTCGCACCCCACCTCGGGGTGATCTGCGGCAACTTCACGCCGCCGGACGGAGACGAGCCCGCCCTCCTCACGCACCGTGAAGTCCAGACGACGTTCCACGAGTTCGGGCACCTGCTCCACCACTGCACGTCCCGGGTCGAGATCGCGTCGCGCGCCGGCATCAATGTGGCCTGGGACTTCGTGGAGCTTCCCAGCCAGCTCATGGAGAACTGGACGTGGGAGCGCGAGGCTCTGGACCTGTTCGCACGCCACCACGAAACGGAAGAACCGCTCCCCGACGACCTCTTCGAGCGGATGGTGGCGGCCAGGCGCTTCATGGGTGGCTGGGGCCAGATGCGGCAGCTGTCTCTCGGTACCGTGGACCTCGCGCTCCACGTGGAGCTGGCGGCGGCGCTGCGGGCCGAAGCGGGTGGCGAAGGCAGCGAGACACTCGACCGCGAGCAAGGAGAGCGTGTCATGACGTTCGCGGAGGGTCGCTTCCGCGACTTCGTCCCGACCGATCGTTTCGCCGCGTTGCACGGCCTCACGTCGTTCAGCCATCTCTTCGCAGGCGGCTACGCTGCCGGGTACTACAGCTATCTTTGGTCCGAGGTCCTGGACGCGGACGTATTCACCCGCTTCAAGCGCGAAGGCATCTTCAACCGGGAGACGGGTCGAAGCTACGTCGAATCGATCCTTTCTCGTGGCGACTCGGAAGACCCCGAAACATTGTTCAGCTCGTTCATGGGAAGGGATCCCGATCCCGACGCCCTGCTCGAGCGAAATCTCGGACCGCGGAACGACGACGACGCGGCTCGGCTACTACACACGGTGTGAGACCCCACCGGAGAAGGCACATGCTCGACACACTGAAGATCCGCCCGTTCGCCACCCTGCTTCTCGCCACCGCCCTGACGGCCTGCGGCGAGAAGGGGATGACCTATGGCGACGCCAACTCCGTGATCGCGGTGACGGACGCCGAGCGATGGGGAGAAATCTCACAGACCGTGATCGACACCCTGGAGCAGACGATTCAGACCGTGCGCGACGAGAAGGCCTTCACGGTCACATATCAGGAGCCGTACGCGCAGTACTGGAACAACCTCCGGCGCTTTCGTCAGATGCTGCTGATCGGGACGCAATCCGATCCGTGGATCACCGAGGCGCTCGACGAGAGCTCCACCGACGTCGACATCGAGGGACCTGGGGTCTATCAGGCGAAAAACGCCTGGGCGCGGGATCAGACGATCACGTTCGTGATTCTCCCGGACGACGGCTCGCTCGACCCGCTCCCGCGCCTGCTCGCGGAGGTCTCGACGATGCTGGACCGCCAGTTCAGGAATTACGCCGCATCGCGGATGTACATGTCCGGCGTGAACGAAGCGCTATCGGACACGCTCGCCGCGGAAGTCGGCTTTCGGATACTGGTACCGGACGTGTACCGCTGGCAGCGCCAGGACTCGGTGGTGATCTTCAGGAACGACCAGCCCGATCCCTCGGAGCTGATCCGCCAGGTCATGGTCACATGGCGGACCCCCGCGCCTTCGAGCCTGTCCACCGAGGAGATCATCGCCTGGAGGCAGAGCGTGGCCGACGGTCTCTACAACGAGCCGCAGGAGCTGGTCGAGGAGGGGATGTCGGTCGAGCCGGTGACGCTCAACGGGCATGAGGGCATGGAGATCCGGACGCAGTGGCGCAACCCGCCGGATCGCGGCTGGCCGGCGGGAGGCCTGGTCCTCATGCGCACGCTGACGTGCGACGCGCAGGACCGGATGTACCTCATCGACGCATGGCTCTACGCACCGGGCCGCGAGAAGTACGAGTACCTCGTCCAGCTCGAGACCATACTCGGGACGTTCGACTGCGAGGTCTGAGCGGGCCGGGGATCATTCCGCGCCGACCACCGGTAGGAACCACAAGCCTCCCGTTCGCGCCGCGCACCGGCGCGCGGCGCGGACCGGCCTCCACCGAACGAGATCAGAGCCATGCGTCCCATCGCCGTCCTACCCCTGCTGCTCGCTGCCTTCATAGCCCTGTTCGCGTCGCCCTCGAGCGCCCAAGCGCAATCGGTGGGTGAGCTCATGGCCAGCATGCAGCGGGGCGGCGGGTGGGTCAGCGTGCCCATCGAGAACGGGACCGGTCACGTCTCCACCGCCACACTCCCGACGGTGGGCCTCACGGTGGCGGGATGCGTGCACGTGTGGGCGGGTCATACCGGGCGGTGGGACATCCAGGCGCGCGACGCGCTGGGAGCGGGTCGGCTTCAGATGGAGGCCGGGGCGGGCGAGTCGGTGCCGTTCACCTACACGGCCGGCATGCGCTCCCAGCTCGAGGTCGACTTCTCCTGGAGCGAAGCCCGGGACACGACCCTGTTCCTGTGGGTCGGGCTGGCGCGGCCCAACCAGGATCCGGCAAGCACCTGTGAGCCGATCGACGGCTGAAGGATCGGGTGCCGATGGCGTAGGCGGGCTCGCAACCGCGTGGGGTCTCGCGACGGACGGAGTGAACCGGGGGGCGGCGAACGGGTAGGTAAAACATCGCTCACGCGTTCGTTTTCTGAAGGAGCCGGCTCCGCCATGCTCGATCGGTCCAGTCTCGTCCTCGCCGCTCTCTGCGCCACGGTGCTCGCCAGCTGCGTCGCCTCCAATCCGGACGAGGCCGGCGCTCAGGAGGAGCTGTACTGCCGGGAGGCGCACCGCTTCCTGGTCGAGGATGTCGGGATGGCGGCCGTGACCGATCCGGACGTGTTCGACGACTGGCGCACCGATCAGGAGGTGCCCGGATGCCGTGTGACCGCCGCTGGGCTGACTCCGAATACGCCCGCGACCGAGTCAGGACTGTTCTTCGAGAAAGTCCGGGCCGCCGGGTGGACGCGGACGCCCGACCCCCAGGACGCGCCGAACGAGTCGTCGCTGCGGTTCCGCAAAGACGGATCGGACTGTCTGTTCAACTTGTACATCGTCGGAATGCTGGGCACCGAAGCGGAGGGCATCGTGTCCGAACAGCGGATCCCGACCACGCAACTCGATCGCTACTATGTGCTCGCGATGTGCATGCCGGCCATGGAGTCCGCGCCGGAGGACTGAAGCAAAGGCGACGAACTGCCAGCCCGACACGGCGAGGCCCGTCCTCCCTCCGCCAGCGCCGACGCCGCGGAATCCGCATCGCGCGGTGAGGGGAAACACCCGTTGGTTGGCCGGCCCGCGGGCCCCGACTAGAATCAGACCGACCGACCGCCCCATGGACCCGCCGCCCGACCCGTGACGTGAGCTTCGTCCACCTCCACACCCACTCCGAGTTCTCCCTCCTCGACGGCGCGAACCGTCTGACGGACCTCGTGCGCAAGGCCAAAGAGCACGAGATGCCGGGGCTCGCGCTGACGGACCACGGCTGCATGTTCGGCGCGTGGAACTTCCACAAGATGGCGACGAGGGAAGGGCTCAAGCCCATCGTCGGCATGGAGGCCTATGTCGCCCCGGGAGACCGCCGCGACCGCTCCCGCTCCGGCAAGGGCGACCGGGCGTACTACCATCTGGTGCTCCTCGCGCGCGACCTGGTCGGGTATCGCAACCTGGTGAAGCTCTCCTCCATCGGGTACACCGAGGGCTTCTACCACAAGCCGCGCATCGATCGTGAGGTGCTGGCGAAGCACCACGAGGGAATCATCGTCTCGTCGGCGTGCATGGCCGGAGAGGTCGCGCGTCACCTCACCGCCGACGACTACGGGGCCGCCAAGGAAGCCGCCGAGTGGTACGCGAACCTCTTCGACGGCCGCTACTACCTCGAGGTTCAGGCCCACGACACGGAAGGGCAGGCGGACCTCAACCGGAAGGTGCTCGACCTCGCGTCGGAGCTCGGGCTCCCGGCCGTCATGACCAACGACGCGCACTTCCTGCAGCCGGACGACCACGAGGCGCACGACATCCTGCTCTGCATCGGGCTCGGGAAGGACCGCAACGATCCGAATCGGATGCATTACGACGAGGGGCTCTACTTCAAGAGCGCCGAGGAGATGGCGTCGCGGTTCCCCGACCGTCCGGACCTGGTCGAGAATACCCTGAAGATCGCCGACGAGGTGAACCTCGTCT
Source organism: Gemmatimonadota bacterium (assembly GCA_040904885.1). Classification (GTDB taxonomy): domain Bacteria; phylum Gemmatimonadota; class Gemmatimonadetes; order Longimicrobiales; family Gaopeijiaceae; genus JAWLHJ01. The sequence continues at coordinate 6,012 of JBBDSN010000091.1, forward strand.
TCGAGAAGAAGTACTTCCTGCCCGAATTTCCGGTCCCGGAGGAGCACGCCGACGAGACCGCGTTCCTCGAGCATCTCTCGCTCGAAGGCGCGAAGGAGCGCTACGGCGACCCCCTCCCACCCGAGGCTCAGGAGCGCTTCGACTACGAGATGGGGGTCATCAAGGGGACCGGGTACGCCGGGTACTTCCTGATCACCCAGGACTTCATTCGCTGGGCACGGGACAACGACATTCCGGTCGGGCCGGGCCGCGGCTCGGCGGCCGGATCGCTCGTCGCCTATTCGCTGGGGATCACCAACCTCGATCCGCTCGAGTTCGATCTGCTGTTCGAGCGGTTCCTGAACCCCGAGCGGATCTCGATGCCGGATATCGACATCGACTTCTGCTACGAGCGCCGCGGCGAGGTCATCGAGTACACGCGTCAGAAGTACGGGAAGGACGCCGTCGGGCAGATCATCACCTTCGGGACGATGAAGAGCCGGGCCGTCATCCGTGACGTGGGGCGGGCGCTCGGCTTCGAGCCGGGCGAGACCGACCGGATCGCGAAACTCATTCCGAACGCGCCCGGCCAGGCGTTCACGGTCCAGGAAGCGGTCGACGGCCTCAAGGAGGTGAAGGACCTCTACAAGCAGGACGAGCGCCACCGGCAGCTCTTCGACTACTCGATCACGCTCGAGGGGCTCGCCCGCCACGCGTCGGTGCACGCGGCGGGCGTGGTCATCGCGCCGGGCCCGCTCGACGAGTACGTCCCCGTCAGTATCCAGACGGGCAAGAACGGCAACGGCGAAGACGCCATGGCCGTGACCCAGTACGACATGACCA
>JBBDSN010000092.1:0-6828 GCA_040904885.1 Gemmatimonadota bacterium
AGGCTGAACCCGTGGCGCTGCAATCCTGGTCGTCTGCCTTCTTCAACAGCCTTCTTGTGCTCGACCAGCTTCACATGCTCGACCCGGTCCATCGGACCTCTTCGAGCCCGTTTGATCCAGAGCGCCTCGATGCGACCGTCGCTCGGGTAGGGGGCGTCGGGGGTTCCGTCGGCGTGGGGTTCGCTCATCCGTGTGTCGTCCAGATCGTAGAGGTCGTGGTCATGGGCTCAGGGTCGGGATGCGTCCCGTCGCGACGTCCGGCGGGACGAGGGCGCCCGTTCCGGAAGCACCGCCCCAAGGACGCGAATTGAGTTCTCGCCCATGATCTTCGCGATCTCCTCCGGGCCGAGTCCCACGTCGAGAAGCGCCGCGGTGAGGTATGGAGTTCCTGCGGCGTCCACGATGGCCGCGACGGCGCCGTCCCAGTCCGAGCCGAGCGCGACGTGATCGACGCCGACGCGGTCGACCGCGTAGCGGACGGCACGTGCCCAGTCCGCCGGTGTTTCGCCGCACACCGCCTCGGGCCAGAGCCCGATGCCGATCACGCCGCCGGTGCCCGCGATCGCCTCGAGCCGGGCGTCGTCGAGGTTGCGGGGGCTCGGGCACGTGCCGTACACGCCGGTGTGCGACACGACCACCGGCCGGTCCGTGCGGGCGACCACGTCGTCGATCAGCTCCGGTGACGCGTGCGCGAGGTCCACCGCCATGCCCAGAGCGTCCATCCGGTCGAGCACGCGGCGACCGATGTCGGTCAGGCCGCCCTTGGCGACCCCGTGCGCCGAGCCGCCGACCTTGTTGTCGAAGAAATGGGTGAGGCCGATCATCCGGAACCCGGCCTCGAAGAGCACGTCGACGTTCGCCGGGTCCCCCTCCAGGGCGTGCGCGCCCTCCAATCCGAGGAAGCCGGCCACCATCGCTTCTCCCGGTGCCCGTGCGGAAAGGAAGGCGTCGAGCTCCTCCCGGGTCGTGACGATCGCGAGCCGGCCCCGGGAGTCCGCGGCCAAACGACGTAGCTTGTCGGCCTGGTGGAGTGCGCGTTCGAGCAGCCCGAACCAGGTGCGGGGTGGCCAGAGCTGGAGCACGGCCAGCGCGGTGATCTGGTCGGAATCCGCGTCATTCGACGTGACGTTCATGTCCCGCGGCACCTTCGTCACCACCGTGAGTGCCTGGACGGCGACCTGTCCGTCGACCCAGCGGGCGAGATCCGTGTGCCCCGTGCGACTCCGGTCCAGCAGGCTTCGGTCCCAGAGCAGCGCGTCCGAGTGGAGGTCGACCACCCGGAGCGTCCGGTGTAGGTTCGCGGCAGCCTCGCTCACCGAGCCGGAGGGGGCGGGGAGCACCGGGTTGAGGTGTGCCGCCACCATCCCGGGCCCAAGCCAGAAGGCCAGACCCAGCAAGACCCCCGCACCCAGCAGCACCGCGCGCACGCCCCGGCCGGTCCGCGCCGGCCGCCTCACGCCGTCTTCGGCCGGTCGAAGACCACCACTTGCCAGATCAGCCCGCGGTGGACGGTGCGCTTGTGCAGCCCGTGTCGTGCGATCCTCGCCTCCACCTCCGCCGTGGGATGCAGGAACACCCGGAAGGGGTGGCGCCGAAGCCTCTGGACCAGGTTCACCAAGCCGAAGACCCAACCCGTGATGCGGGTGTCTCTCGGATACACGAGTCCGTAGGCGACGCGCGCCTTCGGAGCCGACGCGTCGATCAACCCCTCCATGTCGGGATAGCAGCAGACCACACGGTCGAGCGTGACGAGGTCCGCCTCGTCGATGGTGTCCGCGATCTCGACGAAGTCCCCTTCGACGTAGTGGATCCGGCTCTCATGGCCGCGGGCGCGCGCCTCTTCGCTCGATACGTGGAGGTAGGCGGGGGATGCGTCCGCGTGGGTCCCGCCGGTCGCGCCTGCCGCCATCAACTCGTGCTGGACCGCACCGATCCCTCCGCCGATGTCCAGAAAGGTACGACCTCGCACGCCCTGTTCCTGTAATAGGTCCAACAGCTTCCGGGTCGAAAGGGATGGCCCGCGCCGCCGGTAGCGCTTAAGCTCACGGCGAGCCATCCGGTCGTCGAACAGCAACTCGATTCCGCGGCACTGCGAGCAGGTCACGCGTACCCTCCCGGATTCTGGGTTTAGACGATATGATGCAACCTCGCGATCGCCGACCCCCGACGGCAACAGGAGCCCCATCCATGCGCGTGATCGGTGTCATCTCGGATACCCATGGCCTTCTGAGAGAAGAAGCGCTCGCCGCGCTCGAGGGCTCCGCCTTGATCCTCCATGCCGGGGACGTCGGTGATCTGGCCATTGTGCGTCGGCTCTCCGAGATCGCACCCGTACGCGCGGTGCGCGGTAACACCGACGCCGGGGAGGTGGCCGACGCGCTTCCCGAGACCGACGTCGTGGATCTCACGTCGCCCAACGGGGGTGTGTCGACCGAGGGGCGGGGTCCCCTCGCGTATCTGATGCACGGTCATCAGGAGCTGGACCTCGATCCGGTGGCCGCGGGGTTTCGGGTGCTGGTCCACGGGCATACCCACGAGCCGTCGGTGCTCCACCGGGACGGGGTGCTCTACTTCAATCCCGGGAGCGCCGGCCCCCGCCGGTTCGACCTTCCCGTGACGCTCGGACGCCTGCGGGTCAACGGGCTGGACGTGGCGGCCGAGGTGATCCACCTGGCCGTCGGTTAGAGATGGGCGAGCGCATGAGGGTGCTCTCGATTGACGGAGGAGGGATCCGAGGCATCATCCCCGGTATGCTCCTGGTCGAGCTCGAGCGACGCTCGGGCAAGCGGATCCACGAGCTTTTCGACCTCGTCGCGGGAACGTCTACGGGCGGGATCCTGGCGCTGGGGCTGGTCTGCCCGAAACCCGCTGCCGCCGACGCCGACCCGTACTCCGCCGGCGAGATGGTCGACCTGTACGTCGAGCACGGGGGCAGGATCTTCGAGCGGACGTTCTGGCGGAAGCTCCCGGGAGCGGACCTCTTCGAGGAGAAGTACTCGGCCGCGACGCTCGAGCAGCTGCTCACCGACTATTTCGGAGCGGGCCGGTTGAGCGAGGTCGTCACCGACGTGCTTCTCTCCGCCTACGAGATCGAGCGCCGAGACGCGTTCTTCTTCAAGAGCCGCAAGGCCCGCGTGGACCCGAGCTACGACTTCCCGCTCGTCGACGTGGCGAGAGCGACGTCTGCTGCGCCGACGTATTTCGAGCCTCACAAGATCCAACAGGGTGGCGACTACTACTCGCTCGTCGACGGAGGCGTGTTCGCCAACAATCCGACCATGTGCGCGATCGCCGAGTCGTTCATGTTGCATGAAGGTCCGGAGCGGCCCGACCTGGTCGTGGCATCTCTGGGCACCGGGGAGCTCACCCGCAGGATCCCGCACGACGAGGCCACCGGTTTCGGGCTCGCGAACTGGGTGCGGCCGATCATCAGCGTCATGATGGACGGCATGAGCGACTCGGTCTGCTATCAGGGCGATCACATCCTCGGAGATCGGCACATGCGGTTCCAAACCCGTCTCGACGAGGGTTCCGACGACATGGACAACGCCTCCCGGACGAACATCCGCGTGCTGAGGCTCCTGGCCGAGCGGATGATCGAGGACAACGACGCCCGGATCGATAGGCTGCTCGAGCTCGTGGCTTAGCCGCCGCTCCATCGGAAGCGAAAGCTCTGCACGAGCTGGCCCCCGACCGGGACACCATTGTGGAGTGCGGGGTCGAAACGCAGGAGGGGGATGACGCGCCGGGCCTCGGCCACGGGCGCCGGCCCACCCCGGACGGCGTCGATGCGCGTGACGCGTCCGTCGGGCCCCACGTGGATCCGCACGACCGCCGCGTCGGGGTCGTCCTCACGGACGTAGGCGCGTCCGGTCCACGTGGTCACGGCAGGGGGCAGGCCGAGCGCCCGCTCTCCGGGGAGGTGCCTGATGTGCGGCATGCACTCGACCGGCCCCGCCAGGTCGAAAGTGATCCGGGGCGCGAACACCACGCGGGTCCGGAACCCTGTGGGTTCGAGCAACCCCGGCAGGGGGAGGATCCGCCGGCGTAGCTCCGCTTCGAGCGCATGGGCGAGGGGCGGCTCCACCGTGGTGTCCCAGGTGCCGCTGGCGACCGGTGCGCCGCGCGTGTCGTAGCGGATGATGAAGTCGTAGTGCGGCCAAGGCGGCGTCATCGGGTGCGGCGGGACGACGGCGTCCGACAGGGTCGCGGCGAGCCCGGCCGTGTCGAACAACTCGGAGATCCGCATCGCCGCGGGCGGACGGGCGTTCGTAGAGCAGACCTGATCCTCGTGGCGGGGCACCAGCTCCGCGCCCGGTGCCACGGGCGGTGGCGGTGGCGGCGCGGTGCAGCCGCTCGCGACCGATATAGCCCAACCACACGCCAGTGCCCGCCATACGCGCCCCATGCTCGGCTCTCCCGCTGCGAAGTAGTACTAGCAATATAGTACTTGCGGAGATGGGGTGCCGCCATGGTCACGCTTCCGATCACCCCGGGCGGAGGTGGCTCCCGACCGCGGCTACCCCTCGGTGTGACGGTCGAGCCCCAGCTCGCATCGTACGCGGCCGGTGCGCCAGGTCTCTTCCAGTCTGGCCTGGCTGGTCGCGAGGTGGTCGCGGGGAAGGGTGGGGTGGTTGAGATGGAACGTCACCGCGTGCCCGTACACGAGCTTGCGTCGTAGCCCCAGGTGGTAGAGGCGGGATCCAAAGTCCGAGTCCTCGCCGCCCCACCCGACGAACGCCTCGTCCCAGCCGTTGACGGCCTCGGCGTCGCGACGCCAGCAGGCGAGGTTGCACCCGATGATGCCCCGCTGCCCGGTGTTCCGGAACACGATGGGGAAGGGTAGGCGTATCCCCTTGGATACCCCGTTGATGCGCCCTTTCAGGGCCCACCGCGCAAAGCGCACCCGGTCCGGGTCGAACTGCGGCACCCAGGGCTCCCGCACGAAGCATCGGCGGCCCTGCACCCAGTATCCGGGCTCGGCCGCCCGCAGGTGGTCCCGGACGAAGTGCCGATGGGGGACACAATCGGCGTCCGTGAACACGACGTAGTCGCTTCGGATCGCCGCGAGCGCGCGGTTGAGCACCACCGTCTTGCGGAAACCGTTGTCGGCGTGCCAGATGTGTCGTGCGGGCGCCGGTGCGTCGTGGATCCAGTCGTGGATCAGGCGCCGCGTCTCCCCGGCCGAGCCGTCGTCCGCCACGATGACCTCGTCCGGGAGCCGGCTTTGCAGCTCCACACCGCGCAGCACCTTCGCGAGCACGGGTCCCTGGTTGTAGGCGCTGACGACGAGCGCGATCGTCGTGCGCACGGTCAGAACCTCCGGAAGAGCCTCTGAAGCTCCGCGGTGTCGCGCGTCCTGGTGAGGCCGAGCATGAGGAGGATGCGCGCTTTGTGCGCCGGTAGGTCCGCGGCCAAGACCGCGCCGAGGGGCTCCGCCGGCTGGCCCACGATCCGGCCGCCCGGGACCCGCGAGGCGAGCACGATGGGAAGCCCCGCGGCGGCGGCCGTGCGGACCGCTTCACGCATCCCGGCGCTCAGGCGGCCCCCGGCGAACGTGATCACCACGACGCCGTCCGCTCCCGCCTCGGCCGCGCGGGCCAGCAGGGTCCCGTCGGCGCCGGTGTAGTCGCTCACGATCGCGATCTCGGGCAGGACATCGAGACCTTCGATGTCGAACGGACTTTCGGTGGTGTGTGGACGCAGGGACCTGCGCTCGAACACGATGGCGTCGGGGTCGGCGTACCCCAGGAAGCCCAGATCCGGCGAGCGGAAGGTTTCGACCCGCTGGTTGTGGGTCTTCCACACGTCACGCGCGGCGGCGATGTCTTCGTTCAGCACCACGAGCACGCCGTGCGCCGCCGCCTCGGGCGCGACGGCGACGCGCACCGCGTTGATCAGGTTGGCCGGGCCGTCGGCGGAGACCGCATCGGCGGACCGCATCGAGCCGACGAGCACGACCGGACGGGGGTCGCGCACCGTCAGGTTGAGGAAGAACGCCGTCTCTTCGAGCGTATCCGTGCCGTGGGTCACCACGATGCCCGCGAGGGCGGGATCTTCGGCGAACAAGCGGTTGATTCGGTGGCCCAGCGTCAGCCAGTGCTCGGGCGTCATCTGTGATGAGCCGGTCCGGTAGATCTCCTCGACCCGGACATCCGCGTGCTCGAGCACCTCGGGAACCGCCGCGACCAGGCTGTCTCCGGCCAGGGAGCCGCCGGGCCTGCTCGCGATCGTCCCACCAGTGGTGATCACGACGACGCGCGGTGCTGGCTCGTCCTGTGCGGCGGCGGGTTCGACGCCGGCGGACATCGCGCAGGTGAAGAGCGCGGCCGCGAGAATGATCCCGCGAAGGAGGGCAGGATGTCGATTCTGGATCATGGGCCGGGCCGTGCGTTCCGGACGCTACTGTCCCGCGACGTCGGTCGGGGGTGGCGTCTCCGGGAATCGGGTCACTGCCGCCACGATGCCGCGCGCGGCCCGATCGGGATCCGCGAGAATGATTTCCCGGTCACGACTGCTCGTGAGGAAGCCCGTCTCGAGAATCACCGCGATGGTCATGGGGTGGAGCGCATGCTCGTAGCGCCGGAAGTTGAACGCATAGTAGTTCCGCATGCGACGCGTGACGGTGGGAAGCCGGGGGAGTCCGGTCTCCGCTCCGTACCGTTCCTCGAGAAGCCTGACGATGCCCGCGGCGCGGCCCGTCGCGTCGCGTCGCGGGGCGGCGACCCGGTAGCCCGAAGCGCGGGGGTCACCGCTGCCGTCCGCGTGGATCGCGATGAACAGGTGGGCTCGGTAGCCCGGCGGTACGACCGCGGGCAGGATGTCGAC
>JBBDSN010000093.1:0-1151 GCA_040904885.1 Gemmatimonadota bacterium
GCCTCGGGGTTCTCGCGCACCTGGTCCAGGATCCCCGGCAGCGCCTCCCGGAAATCGTGGCCGGGCTCCCATCCCAGGAGCTCCCGCGCGCGGGAGATGTCGAGCGCGTAGTGGTCGTCCGCCAGCTCGATCATGTACGGCTTGATGAAGCTGTCACCACCGGGGACGCGGTCCTGCACCCATGCGCCCGCCTTGGCCATCCCTTCCGGCACCCGGATGGTCGGCCACTCGGCGCCCCACAGGTGCTCGCCGATACGGTCCTGGAGCTCGGCATAGCTCATGGGGTCCGGCTCGCCGATGAGGATCGCCGCCTCCTCGGGGAGGTCCCTGCGCCGCTCCAGTGTGCGGACGATCGCGTCCACGGCGTCGTCCAGGTGCACGACCGCCTGCCCCGCGTCGGTATCCCCGGGGAAGAAGAAACTGTTGAAGTCCTGGCTGTGGATGCGCTTGATCTGCTGGACGAGGGTGGGCTGCCCTCCGTGCTCGGTGTACACGCCCGCGATCCGGAGGAGCGCGCTGGGGTAGTCGTCCCGCTCCTCGTGGATCACGCCCTCGGTCTCGAGCTTCGACTCCGGATAGGGCCAGCGCGCGTCGAGCTCAGAGTCTTCGGTGATGCGCTCCCCGGGCTTGACCGGTGCGTGCACCAGCATGGTGCTCGAGAACACGAACCGGTCGAGCGCGAAGTCCTGCTTCCGAAGATGGCGGAGCAGGCGTCGAGTCCCTTCGACGGTCACCTCGTCGTAGAGGGGGCTCGGGTCGCCGCCGAAGTCGTAGTAGGCGGCGAGATGCACGACCGCCGCCAGATTCCGGCCATACTCCATCCGGATCCGGTCGAGCGCGTCCCGCACGCTCATGTCGGACGTCACGTCGAAGTGGAGCGCGAGGTCGATGGGCGCGTCCTCCGACGGCGCCACGACGTCCAGGCCCACGATCGTGTAGTCGTCCGCGAGGCGCTCGGCGAGCGCCTCGCCCAGCAGACCCGAGGAACCCGTGATGACCACCGTCTGTCTCATATGACGTTCTCCTCCTCAGAATGCTTCGGTTTCGGGGGCATCGGGTCACCGATCCGACCGCGACTCTGATCCGCCGATCGTTGCAAGGCTGCGAAATGTGAAACGAGCTGCGTGCGCCGCCAGGGTCCCCACGGGCCG
>JBBDSN010000094.1:0-6740 GCA_040904885.1 Gemmatimonadota bacterium
GATCGATGCGCGCAGGAAGGCATCGACCGCATCGAGGTAGCGCTGGCCGGTGAACAGCGCCGGGTCGTTGTGTGCGGCTCCCTCGATCTCGACGAGCTCTGCCCCGACGGCGTCGGCGACCTCACGGGAGAGCGAAGTCGGCACGATGCGGTCGCGGCCGCCGGCGACCACCAGCACCGGGGCGGCGTAGCCCTCGAGGTGCTCGGTCACCGGGTAGCGGTCACGGAGCAGCGTGCGGACGGGCAGGAACGGGTAGGCCGAGCGGCCGACGTCGGCGAGCTCGGGGAACGGGGACCGGAGCACGAGGGCGGCCGGCGGGGACTCGGCGGCCAGCCGGGCGGCGACCCCGGAGCCGATCGACTCACCGAGGTAGGCGATGGTGTTGGGGTCGACGTCGTCGTGGGCAGCGAGGAACGCCCGGGCCGCGGCGGCATCGGCGTACAGCCCGTCCTCGGAGGGCGATCCCGGGTTGCCGCCGTAGCCGCGGTAGTCGAGGAGCAGGACGGCGTGGCCGCGGTCGGTGAGCCCGCGCGCCATCGGGAGGCGAGTTGCACGGTTGCCCGCGTTGCCGGGCAGGACGAGCACGGTGCTGGCCGGGTCCGGTACGGCCAGGAACCATGCCGTCAGCTCGAGCTCGTCCGCGGTCGTGAGGGCTGCCACCTCGACGTCGTCGGGCGGCAACGCCGCTGCGGTGTCCGGCAGGTAGATCAGGTGCCGCTGGAACACGGCGGCCAGCACGACCAGGACGACCCAGCATGCCGCGGCGACCGCCAGGGCGGTCATCAGCCACCGGACCATACGGAACCCTTCGCGGTCTCGCACCCGTCTCCCTGCAAGGTAGACACCCCGGGTCGGCAGCTCCGGGCGCACCGGGGGTTCCGTCTGCACACGGGGTAGAGTAGGGGTACGTATAGAGGTACCCCTACCGATGAGATCGTTCCGATGCCCAAGGTCAGCGTCTATCTGCCCGACGAGCTCTATCGCCGTGCCCGCGAGCGTGGGTTGAAGCTGTCCGCATTGACGCAGGCGGCCATCGAGGAGCGACTCGCCGGTGATCCGAACGCGGAGTGGATCCGGCAGGTGGCAGCTCGTCCGCCGCGATGCGAGGCGCCCATCGATACCTCGGCGCTGCTCCATGATGTGCGTGATGAGTTCGGCGCATGATCGTGCTCGACGCCTCGGCCCTGGTCGACGTGGTGACCGACCAGCCGACCAAGCCCTGGGTCCTGGAGCGGTTGGCAGCTTCCTCCATCTGTGCACCCTCCCACCAGATGGCCGAGGTGCTCTCCGCGCTGGCGCGTCTCGTCCGGGCTGGGGTGCTCGAGCCGAGCAGCGCGAGGGATGCGCTCTCCGAAGCCAAGGCGCTGCAGCAGGAGTTGATCGAGCCCACGGAGGACCACCTCGTACGGGCACTGGCGATGCAGGATCGGGTGCGGGTGCTCGATGGGCTCTATGTCGTCCTCGCCCAGGACCGTGCTGCCGCTTTGGTCAGCACGGACCAACGGCTGGTGCGTGGGCGGTTGCCGGTCGAGGTGCTGGCTCCCGACCCCGCTTGACACCGCGGTGCCACCGCGTGAACGGCGCGTTCTCTCGGCCGAGGTCGCCGGCATGCCCGCCGGGCTCCCTCCTGACCCTCGACAGGTCACGAGCGCCGGGCCTCGACGGCGGGAGGCGCCCGACAACCTCTGCGAGGCCGGCCTTCCTGGCGCGCTTGTCGAAAACCTGTTGACCCTACGGTGCGTTCGTGCTTTGCTGGAATCGATCCCAGTTGCGGGTGTGTGGCCGGCTAGGGAAGCGGGTCAGGGAGAGTAACGTGCCTGTAAGGGAGACCACTATCACCGATGTGGCGGCGCTTGCCGGCGTCTCGCGATCGTCCGTGTCCAGGTACCTCAACGGGCACCGTGTTCGAGAAGCCGAGGGCATCGCCCAGGCGATCGATGAGCTCCGTTACGAGCCGAGCCCGATCGCACGCAGCCTGCGCTCGGGGAGGACCCAGTCGATCGGCGTGATCGTGGCCGATGTGGCGAACCCGTTCTTCGCGGCCGCGTTCAAGGGCATCGAGTCCGAGACCCGACGGGCGACGACCGGCCCGCGTGCGCCGATCCAGCTGTTCCTCTGCAACACGGAGGAGAGCTTCGATCAGCTCCTCGAGCTGCTCGATTCGCTGTCCGGTCGGGTGGACGGGTTGATCATCGCGCCGCCGATCGAGACCCCGCCGCCCCATGACCTCGTCCGACAGGGCGTGCCGGTGGTCCTGCTCGACCGCGAGTTCTCGGGTCCGTCGTTCACCGATTCGGTGCTCGTCGACAACGAAGGCGGGCTCGTCAGCGCGGTCACCCATCTGTTCGAACTCGGTCACCAGCGCATCGGGTTCATCAGCGGCCCGCTCGACACGACGCCTGGCCGTGGGCGCCACGAGGGCTACCGCTTGGGGCTGGATGCCTGTGGCCTGCCATGGGACGAGGACCTCGTGGTGATCGGCGACTTCATGGAGCGAGCGGGCCGCGACGGTGTTTCGCGCCTCCTCGAACTCGACCCACCGCCGACCGCGCTGGTCGCTGCGAACAACCTGATGAGCCTCGGCGCACTCGAAGAACTCTTCCAGCGAGAGATCCGGATCCCCGAAGAGGTCTCGTTCATCGGCTTCGACGATCTCGAGGCCGCAGAGCTTGTAAGGCCCGCCATCACGACGATCAGTCGCCCGATGGGAGAGCAGGGAGCGGAGGCGATGCGTCTGCTCCGGCGCCGTCTACGAGGGGAGGAGGGCCCGCCACGCAGGATCGTGCTCCCCACCCGATTGGCCGTTCGGGGGTCGACCGCCCCTCCACCGGAACGCAAGCCCGCAGTTCGAGGCACGAGCGAGGAACTCACAAGGAGGTCATCATGATTGGAACGCGACGGATGACGGGGATGGCGAGGGGGGTGGTGGCCTCAGTGGCTGCGACGGCGCTCCTCGTAGGCGCCTGCGCTGACGTCGACGACGAAGCGGATGTTGCGACGGTCGATGAGGATGCTGGCGATGAAGCCACGGATGACGAGCCCACGGACGACGAGTCCGCGGATGACAGCGGGGGTTCGGTCGACTTCGGCAGTCTCACGTACGAGGAGATGCAGGCAGCCCGTGCCGATGTCCCCATCGCTGAGGATCTGCCGGACTTCGGTGGTGTGACCGTTCGCGTGATGGGGGACGCAGGTCACAACATGAACCCCTTCGGGTTCTGGATGCCTGAGTTCGAGCAGGCCGGTATCAACATCGAGGTCATCGAGGTCCCCTTCGCCGAGGTCTACAGCCAGCAGATGGCGGAGTTCCTCGCCGGTTCGGGGAACACCGACCTCGTCGTCTTCTATCCCAGCTTCATCGGCGACTACGCAGGCAACGACTTCATCCAACCACTCGACGGTTTCATGGAGGAGTACGACCCGGAACTCGACGACGTCTTCACGGCGTTCCGTGAGCTCTACCTGGGTTGGGACGGGCAGACCTACGCCCTGCCCTTCGACGGCGACGTGACGATGCTGCAGTACCGCCAAGACCTGCTCGACGACCCGGACGAACAAGCTGCCTTCGAGGACGAGTATGGGCGGGAGCTCACCGTGCCCGAGACCTGGGACGAGTACCTCGAGGTGGGGGAGTTCTTCACCCGCGAGGCTGGCGACACGCTCGGCGGCGAGACGCTCGATCGCGACTTCTACGGCTGCGCCGAGTACGGGCAGCGTGGGTTCGCCTACGCCTGGTACATGAACCGCTTCGCCTCCATGGGGGGTGTGTACTTCGACGAGGACATGACCCCGCAGATCGACAGTCCCGACGCCATCGAAGGCCTCGAACTGATGAAGGCCGCGGTGGACACGTGTTCGCCTCCGGACGTGCTCAACATGGGCTACGACGAACTGCGCGACATCTTCGTCAACGGTGATGCGTTCATGGTCGTGCAGTGGAGCGACGTGCCGAAGAAGGCCGGTGACCCGGAGGAGAGCTCGATCCCGGGGCTGGCGGGGTACGCGATGGTCCCTGGCACCGAGATGGGTGATGGCACGATCAACCATCGCTCGACGATGCCGGTCGGCCGGGTCTTCGGTATCCCCACCGACGCTCCGAACCCGGAAGCCGCGTACTGGGTCGCGTGGTTCCTCACGACCCAGACGAGCCTGTTCGATGTCAGCACATCCTTGACCGGGCTGGATCCATACCGTGAGAGCCACCGCGACCCCGCGATGTACACGATGTTCGGTGACGAGGCGGAGGCGGAGAGCTATCTCGACGCGGTCGCAGCGGTGCTGGAGGTCGGGTTCCCGGAGATCTCGATCCCCGGATCGGCGCAGTACAACGAGGCGCTCGACGTCGCCGTGACGCAGGCTCTCGCGGGTGAAAGCTCTCCCGCAGATGCCCTGGCGGACGCGGCGACGGAGTGGGAGAGGATCACCGAGAGCCAGGGTCTGGAACGACAGCGTGAGCTGTGGGGCAGCGCACGCGAGACCTACCGCGATCTGGGCCTCATCAACGATTGACCGTGCCCGGGGTGTCAGGGCGGTCCGCTGTCCTGACACCCCCACGACCTGGTGGGGAACCTTGGCTACCACTCTTCCTTCTGCCAAGAGCGAGGTCGACCTCGACCGCCTCGGTGGCGGTGAGCCAGCGGTACCCGCACGGCGTGTGCGTAAACCGTTGTTCGCATGGCTCATGGTGCTGCCCGCGGCCTTGATCCTGTTCGCGATCACGATCTATCCGCTGCTGTTCTCGCTGCGGATCAGCTTCTTCCGCTACGACCTCACGGCCGGTGTCGAGCCGGTGTTCATCGGGTTCGGCAACTACGCCCGCCTGTTGTTCGACGACCCCCGGTTCTGGTCCTCGCTGCGCAAGACCGCCTACCTGGTGGTTGCTGGTATCTCCATCCAGATGGTGCTCGGGATCGGCCTGGCGTCGCTGTTGAGCCAGCTCCGGCGGTCGCGGGCGATCATGACCTCGCTGATCCTCATCCCGGTGATGATGGCTCCCGTGGTCGTCGCCACCCAGGGCGTCGTCATCTACAACGACCAGTACGGGCCGTTGAACTACCTGCTCAACCGCATGGGGCTGCCGGGGATGGTCTGGCTCGGGGACCCGGGCATCGCCCTCCAGACGATCCTTCTGACGGATATCTGGCAGTGGACCCCCTTCGTCGCACTGATCATGGCGGCCGGGATGACCGCGTTACCGACCGAGGTCTACGAGGCTGCGGCCGTGGATGGCGCGTCCCGACGGCAGATGTTCACACGGTTGACGCTGCCGCTCCTGCAGCCACTGATCATCGTCGTGGTGCTCCTGCGGTTGATGGACATCTTCAAGATGTTCGATTACGTCTACGTGCTCACGCGAGGTGGACCGGGCAGCGCGACCGAGACGCTCAGCTACTACAACTACCTTCAGGGCCTGCAGTTCTTCAGTTTCGGCTATGCAGCAGCCTTGAGCTTCGTGCAGATCATCATCCTGAGTGTGATCGCGACGGTGCTGGTGCGTCGGATCCGGAAGGGGTTCGGATGAGCGCGATCACCTCCAAGGCGCCAGTCGCTCGGCGCGTACCGTCTGACAGGTCTCGGCTCGTGAACCACCAACTGCGGAGTGTTTCCCGCTGGGCGTTCCTGCTCCTCGCGCTCGCGTTCTTCATCGGACCGGTGCTCTGGATCGCCATGACCGCGTTCAAGAGCCAACGCGAGGTCTTCAGCTTCCCTCCCGTGTTCGTCCCCGAGCAGATCGACCTCCGACACTTCCGGGCCATCCTGTCGGGGACCGGCGGACGTGCGCTCCAGGACAGTTTCGCGGTGGCCTCGATGGCGACTGGCATGTCGCTACTCGTCGGTGTTCCGGCGTCGTACTCACTCAGCCGGTTCCGGATCGGCGGAGATCACCTCCCGCTCTGGATCCTTTCCATCCGCATGTTCCCGCCGGTGGTCGCGGCGATCCCGCTCTTCCTGCTCTACCGCAGGATCGGGATCATCGACACCCGCGTCGGCCTCATGCTGGCCTACCTGACCTTCAACGTGCCCTTCGTCGTCTGGATGATGAAGGGGTTCTTCGACGACCTGCCGGGCGAACTGGAAGATGCTGCGCGGGTCGATGGTGCCAGCCGCTGGCAGGCGTTCTCACGTATCGCGTTGCCATTGTCGGTGCCCGGCCTGGTCTCGACCGCGCTGCTGTGCTTCGTCTTCGCGTGGAACGAGTTCCTGCTGGCCCTGTTCCTGACCCGAAGCAACGTCGTCACGCTCCCCGTCGCGTTGTCCAGCCTCGTGGGAGGCCACCTGACCCAGTGGGGTCAGATCGGCGCCCTCGCGGTCGTCGCGATCCTGCCCGTCGTGATCCTCGCGGTCGTGCTCCAGCGCTTCGTGGTGCGCGGCCTGACCCTCGGGGCGGTCAAGGGCTGACCCCGTTCACAACAACAAGGAGGACTCCCGTGTCCGAACCGGTCAAGCTGATCGCGCTGCTCAAGGCCTCACCTGGCATGAGCCGCAAGGAGTTCGAGCGTCGCTGGGTCGATGAGCACGCGCCGCTGACGTTGCGGTTCCCGAACCTGAAGGGCTATCGGATCAACGTCGCGATCGATGAGTACCAGGAGATCGAAGGGGAGCTCCCCTACGACGGCACCGCTGAGATGTGGTGGGACTCGCTCGAGGAGATGCAGGAGGACTTCGACTCCGAGGCAGCCCAGACCGCGGTCGCCGACGCTGACGAGTTCACCGTCGTGCGCACCCACATCTTCACGCGC
>JBBDSN010000095.1:0-3044 GCA_040904885.1 Gemmatimonadota bacterium
CAGCACGGCGGGCTTCGAGCCACGGTTCGGAACGATGTCGATGTGCATGGGAACACTACGCCGTATGCAACATGCCGCTCAAGTACCGCTGGTGCTGGCGCTTACGCGATCTGGAATTCAGGCTGACGGGGGGTAACTTCCGCCTAAGGCAGCCGCCCAACGCAGCGACGAGAAGCCGACCAGGTCAGCCGATCGGAATTCGGAACAGTCCGATGAACAGGTCTGGATCGCCTCCATCTCGCGGGTCCGCATCCGAGAAGACGTCGAAGATGTTCACGAGCAGAAACGCCCCGGCGGCCGCCACCCCACCCAACAGCGCCGCCGTCTTCCCCTTGCTGAACTCGCGGCGGTCGACCGTGAGGACCTCGCCTTCCGGAATGCGCACGACCTGCCCGATTTCGGGCCGCATGCCCTCGAGGTCCCGCGACACGGGAATACGGAGCAAGAGGGACTCGGCTTCCCGGCCCACGAACTGACCACGAATCGAGGGCCGTAGCTCGTTGGAATCCATGACCGCCGCGACCTCCTGGGACCCCTCGCGGGTGACGAGGAGCTGCACGTGCTCGCCCGGCGGCACGACCGCCATGTCCGTCGGCACGTACGAGTAGCATCCGGGGGCCATGAGCAGGCCGGCGCAGAGCGCGAGCGAGCGCAACGTGGGTTGGGACACGCGATTCCTCCGAAAGGGTGTGCGGGTGGCGGGGACCGACGCCACGGAGCGAGATCAAGAGAGACCGCCGGAGCCAACCGCGTCAAGGCGGGCAACGGACAACTCGTCCGTTGCATACCCCACTCCCCGTAGACAGTTTTCGGATTCGTGAGCCCCAGGCCCCTCGACTTCAGGGGCCGCCGCCGGTCCGGCGCGGCGGCCGCCCCCATGAGCACGACCCCTCCTCAAGACCCCTCGCTCGAAACGCCGTCCCGCGTCCGAGCGTTCTACGAGCTGACCAAGCCGGGCATCGCCGGCTATGTCATGGTCACCGCGGCGGCAAGCGCCTACGTCGGCTCAGAGGGCACGCTGGGGCTCGCGACGGCGATCCATACGATTGTCGGGACCGGGCTCGCGACGGGAGGTGCGCTGTCCCTGAACCAGTACGTCGAGCGGGACTTCGACGCGATCATGCTGCGCACGCGGGGGCGACCGATCCCGTCCGCTCGGGTCACCCCGATGGAGGCGCTGGCCTTCGGAGCCGTGCTGCTGATGGGGGGCCTCGTCTACCTCGCGGCCATGGTCGGGGCGCTGCCTGCCGCGCTCGCCGCGGCGAGCGCGATCATCTACCACGGCGTTTACACGCCCCTCAAGCTCCGGTCGTACGCCGCGACGCTGGCCGGCTCCGTTCCAGGCGCGCTGCCCATGCTCATCGGTTGGACGGCGGCCACGGGGACGATCGATCCCGGGGGGGTCGCGCTGTTCGCGATCGGATATCTCTGGCAGCTCCCCCACGTGCTGGGGCTCGCCTGGATGCTCCGCGAAGACTACGCACGCGTCGGCTTCAAGCTGATTCCCGACGGAGGTGCCCGCTCGATCGGCCTCCAGATGGTGGCGGCGACCGGCTTGCTCGTGCCGGTGAGCTGGACGCCGACCTTGCTCGGCCTCACGGGTACGGTCTATCTCGTGGGTGCCACCCTGCTCGGGCTGGCGTTCCTCTGGCGCGCGATGGGCGCGTTTCGGAACATGACGGATGCCGCGGCCCGGCGGGTCTTTTTCACGTCGCTCCTCTATCACCCGCTTCTGATGAGCCTCATGGTCTTCGATACGATCCGCATCCAGTGAAGACAAGGAGAACGTCGTCGTGATCCACCTCGCCCGTCCTGCCCGTACGACCGCGCTCCTGCTGACCGCCATCGCCTCGACCGCGCCGGCGCCCTCGCACGCCCAGGAGCGGCCGAGAGCCCGGGACCTGGGCATGACGGTCGGCATCTTCGAACCGGGGACGTACAACGCGATCACCGACGTCGAGGGCGTGCGGGTCGGGCACGCCACGGTGGTCGACCCGCCGAACGTGCGCACCGGCGTGACGGCAATCCTCCCCCATGGCGGGAACCCGTACTTCTCGAGGGTCCCCGCGGCCATGCACGTGGGGAACGGCTATGGAAAGCTGCTGGGGGTGACCCAGGTCCGTGAGCTCGGCGAGCTCGAAACGCCGATCCTCCTCACGTGCACGCTGTGCGTCTGGAAAGCGGCCGACGCGATGGTCAAGTGGATGCTGGAGCAGCCGCAGATGGAGGACGTCCGCTCGCTGAACGCGGTGGTGGGGGAGACCAACGACGGCGGCCTGAACGACATCCGCGCACGGCCCATCACGCCCGGCGACGTCGTGTCGGCGTTGGAGACGGCGTCCGGCGGACCCGTACCGGAGGGCGCCGTCGGCGCGGGAGCGGGAACGGTGGCGTTCGGCTGGAAGGGGGGTATCGGGACGAGCAGCCGGATCGTGCCGGCTGCACTGGGAGGCTATACAGTGGGCGTGCTCGTGCAGTCCAACTTCGGCGGGGTGCTGTCCATGAACGGGGCGCCCGTGGGGGTCGAGCTCGGGCAATACTCGTTCTCCGGACAGGTCGAGCGGCCAGGGGCGCCTGCGCCCGATCCCGGTGACGATCCGCAGGAGTGGGGCTCCATCATGATCGTCGTCGCGACCGACGCCCCCCTCTCGGCGCGCAACCTGGAGCGGCTGGCGAGCCGCGCCGTGATGGGCCTTGCACGCACGGGCTCCTTCGCGAGCAACGGGTCGGGCGACTACGTGATCGCGTTCTCGACGGCGAACACCGTGCGGCGCGGGACGGGCTCCGAGGTCAGGAGCCACGACGATCTCCCCAACGCACGGACCAGCGCCCTCTTCCAGGCGACCGTGGAGGCCACGGAAGAGGCGATCTACAACTCGCTTCTCCGTGCGGAAACCGTCACCAGCAACGGGCGGACGGTCGAAGCGCTCCCGCTCGACGAGACGGTGGAGATCCTGCGACGGTACGGAGCGATTCCTCCGCCGGAGGCGTCCAGGCCCGGTGGTGGCTCTTCGTCGGGTCCGGGCGGATAGAGCTCGCGCGCC
>JBBDSN010000095.1:3144-6657 GCA_040904885.1 Gemmatimonadota bacterium
GTCCAGGCCCGGTGGTGGCTCTTCGTCGGGTCCGGGCGGATAGAGCTCGCGCGCCTACAGCTCGTACGAATCGCCGCGCTCGGGGCTGACCACATCCGTGTACCCCTGCCCCCCGAGCGCCTCGGTGAGGGCGGCTTGGCGATCCGGATCGCCGTGCACGAGAAAGATGCGGCGTAGCCGCTGACGGTCGAGCCGTCCGATGAACTCGAGAAGCTCGGGCTCGTCGGCGTGCGCGGAATAGGCGTTCATCACCTCGACCTCCGCCTTCAGCTTGTGCGGCTGGCCGAAAATCCGGACCTCCGGCTGACGCTCGATGATGCGCCGCCCCAGGGTATGGGGCGCGGCGTAGCCGACCATCATGACGGTATTGCGGGAGTCCTCGATGTTGTTGCGCAGGTGGTGCAGAATACGCCCCGCCTCACACATGCCCGACGCCGAGATGATGACCATCGGCAGCCGTGCGCCGTTGAGCTTCTTGGAGTCCTCGACGTCTCGGATGTACGTGAGTCGATCGAAGCCGAACGGCTTCGGGTCGTCCTCCATGTACGCCACCAGCTTGGGGTCGAAGCACTCGGGGTGGGCGCGGAAGATCTCGGTGACGTTCACCGCGAGAGGGCTGTCCACGAACATCGGAATGGGTGGCAGCCGTCCCTCGTTCTCGAGTTGGTCCAGATTGTGGACGATCTCCTGGGTGCGCCCGACCGCGAACGCCGGAATGATGACCTTCCCGCCACGAGCAGCCGTGCGCCCGACGACCTCGGCAAGCCGCTCCTTCGCGCTCTCGGAGGGCTCGTGCACCTCGCCCCCGTACGTCGACTCGGTGATCAGGTAGTCGCAGTCGGCCATGGTCCGGGGGTCCCGCAGGATGGGCCGCCCGGGCCGGCCCACGTCGCCGGTAAAGCCGAGCTTCACTGTGCGCGTACCCTCCCGAACCGTGAGCACCATCGTCGCGGAGCCAAGGATGTGCCCGGCATCCCGGTACTCGACCTCCAGACCCGGAAGAGGCGAGAAGGACGCATCGTAATCCACCCCCTCGAAGTGCTCGAGAACGGCCTCCGCGTCTTCCATACCGTACAGTGGCTCGATGCGCTCACGCCCCCGGCGGCGTTCTCGCTTGTTCAACCACTCGGCGTCCTTCTCATGGATGAACGCGCTGTCCCGCAACATCGCGCCGCACAGGTCCGCGGTGGCGTGGGTCGCGTAGACCTTCCCGCGAAAGCCCTCCCGATGGAACGCGGGAAGCAGGCCCGAATGGTCGATGTGCGCGTGCGACAGCAGCACCGCATCGACACTCCCCGGATCGATCGGGAACGAATTATTGCGCTCGCGCGCTTCGGCCCGGCGTCCCTGGAAGAGTCCGCAGTCGAGCAGGACACGCCCCCCGTCGTACTCGACGAGGTGGGCCGAACCCGTGACCGTGCGCGCAGCGCCCCAGAAGCGGAGTCTCACGTCACGTCTGCCGAGTACGTCACCGGAATCGGACCACTTCGGTGAGAACCTCGAGCAGCGCTTCGACCCCGGCCACCGTGTGCTCCCCCATGTGCCCGATCCGGAAGGTGGTGAGCTTCCATTTTCCGTACCCTCCTCCGATGACCCATCCGCGCTCTGCCATCGCCTGGACAATGTCCGGAGCGGTCATGCCTTCGGGGACGCGAATCGCCGTGACGCCCGGCGACCGGTAACCTTCCGGAGCGACCAGGGCGAAGTCGAGACCGTCGGCCCGCATCTCCTCGACCCACGCATACGTCCGCTCCGCCATCGCCGAATGGCGGGCCCAGCGCGCTTCCAGTCCCTCCTCCTGGATCCGCTTCAGCTGCACCTGGAGCGCGAACATGGTCGAGAGCGCGGGCGTAGAGGGCGACTGGTACTTCTCGGCATTCGCTTCGAACTGCTCGAGGTCGAAATAGTATCCCTTCCCCGGCGAATTCGCGGACCGCTCGAGCATGCGCTTCGAGGCCACGCCGAAGGCGAGCCCCGGCGGGAGCGCGAGCGCCTTCTGAGATCCGGTCAGCAGGAAGTCGATCCCCCAGGCGTCGGTCCGGACCTCGGCGGCGCTGAACCCCGATACCGAGTCGACCATGATGATGACGTCGTCGAACTCACGAACGACGGCCGCGAGCGCGCGGATGTCGTTCAGCACGCTGGTGGACGTCTCCGAGTGCGCGACCGTGACCGTCCCGTAGGCCCCGCCCCTCAGGCGACGACGCAGCTCCTCCGGGTCGTGGGCCTCACCCCACGGCACCTCGTAATCGTCGACCTCGAGTGAATGGGTCCGACCGATCTCGGCGAAGCGTGCGCTGAACGCACCGTTCACCAGGGAGAGGACCTTGCGGCCGCCCGAGTTCCGGATCGCGGCTTCCATCAGCCCGGTCGCCGACGACGTCGAGATGTAGACGTGGCGCTCGGTCAGGAAGGTCGCCTGCAGCCCGGCATCGAGCTCGCGCATGAGTGTCTGGATGCCGGGGCCGCGGTGCGAGATCATCGGTCGGATCTGGGCCCGGAGCACGTCCGGATGGACTTCCGTGGGCCCGGGCAGGAAAAAGCGACCGAGCGGCTTTTCGGTGCCTCCGGATACCGACTGATTCAAGGATTTATCTCCCGATTACTGCGGTGTTTTTACAAGAATCCGCATTGGAACACGCGGTCCGGCAAGCTAACGGATCGAAGTGTGTGGATTACAGGGGTCACCCGTCGCGCCAATGGTCCTTCCAACGCGTGTAGTGGACCGTCGTGACTCCGGCGCGCTCGAGCACGTCGAGACCGGCCGCGTCCCGATATGCCTCCCTGTAGAAGACGTGCGAAACGTGGGCCTGCACGATGAGCTTCGCGCACATGACGCAGGGGCTCGCGGTGATGAAGGCGACCTTGTCGCGCATCCCGCCCGGCGCCTTGACCAGGGCATTCATCTCCGAGTGGATGCACCCGCACCGCCCCGCCTCGTCGGAATCGCACCGGTTCGGAAAGCCGCGCGCGTTCCCGTTGTACCCGATGGAGACCACGTGCTCGAGCAAGCTGTCCGTGAGCACCGTTCCGACCTGGAGGCGGGCGCAGGAGGACCGCTTGGCCAGCTCCTCGGCCATGCGTATATAGACCTCGTACAGCGGCGGACGCGTCACCGGATCGACCGCCGCGACGAAGTCCTCCGGGACCTCCACGACGTTCAGCGGATGCGTGTTCTCCATGACGCCATCCTTGAAGATCAACGGCACGACCTACCCTCCGGTTTCTTGTGGATCAGTTCCATCCGAGCCCCTGCATGAAGACCCGCGCCTGAAGATACTCCACGGGTGCCCAGATGTCCGTGAACGGCCGGCCCCTCGCCGCGACCGGTGCAACCGTGCCCCCCCAATCCGGCAGCGACGCCGCGTCGGCCGCGGCCAACACGAGCACGTTCTGGGTCACCCGGCCGTCGAGCTCGGGGGCGACGACGAGCCAGCGTGTCTCCGCGAAGACCTCGTCGAGCGTGGCCCGCAGCCGCTCGAGAAAGAGCACCCCCGGCCCCTCGAGCGGAGA
>JBBDSN010000096.1:0-4293 GCA_040904885.1 Gemmatimonadota bacterium
TATATTTCCACCCCGTCGGCCCTTCCCCGCGCCTGCCCACGCAGGTGTCGGCCGACGCTTCACATGCGGCGACGACCCTCGGTCGTCGTGGCTACCCCTCATCCGAATTGATCGCACGAATGCGCTTATGAGCGACGAAACTCCGAAGCCCGATGGCGCCCCAAGGCGGAACTTCCTCGCCGCGATGGGTGCCGTGGTGGCGGGGGGGCTGGCGGGAGTGGCTCCCGTTCTCGCGGGCATCGCGACCCTGCTCGACCCTCTTCGCCGGACCCAGGACGACCAGGACATGGTGATGGTCACCAAGCTCCCGGTGCTCCCGGCCGACGACGTGCCGCGGAAGTTCACGGTGTCGGCCGACCGGGTCGATGGCTGGACGACCTACCAGGATACGCCGGTCGGCGCGGTCTACCTCCGTCGCAGCGGGGAAGAAGCCATCACATGTCTGAACGTGGTCTGCCCGCATGCCGGCTGTTTCGTGAACCTCACCCCGGGCGCCACGCACTTCGCGTGTCCTTGCCACCGGAGTCGGTTCGCGCTCGACGGCTCCATCGACGATCCGGCAAGCCCCGCCCCACGGGGAATGGACGAGCTCGAGGTGGAAATCCGTAACGAAGACGAGGTCTGGGTCCGATTCCAGAACTTCCAGCCGGGACAAGAGCACAAGGTGCCCATCGTATGAAGGCGATCTTCGATTGGCTCGACGACCGCACGGGATATCGCGGTGTCCTCAACGAAGCCCTCTACGAGCGCATCCCTGGTGGTGCCCGATGGCGCTATGTATGGGGAAGCACGCTCACGTTCGCCATCGCGGTGCAGTTCATCACGGGCGTCATTCTCTGGGCCGCCTACAGCGCGAACGCTCAGGGTGCTTGGGAGAGTGTCTACTACATCCAGTACGAGATGTGGGGCGGTTGGATGCTGCGTGGTATCCATCACTACATGGCGCAGGTCACGGTCATCCTCCTCTTGCTCCACCTCATGCAGGTGGTCATCGACGGAGCCTACCGCGCGCCCCGTGAGGTCAATTTCTGGTTCGGGCTCGGCCTTCTCGGCCTGGTACTCGGACTTTCGTTGACGGGATACCTGCTGCCGTGGGATCAGAAGGGATTCTGGGCGACCAAGGTCGCCACGAGCATCGCCGCGATCACACCCGTCGTCGGGCCGAGTATGCAGAAGCTCCTGGTGGGCGGGCCCGAGTACGGGCACCTGACCCTGACCCGGTTCTTCGCGCTGCACGCCGGCGTCATACCAGGCTTGATCGTCGCGCTGATCGCGGGGCACATCTATCTGTTCCGGCGTCACGGAATCACGGTGAAGGAGCCGGACCGGGCGCCCGATACCACGTTCTGGCCGGAGCAGGTGTTCCGTGACTCGGTCGCCATGCTCGCCGTGATGGCCACGGTGCTGATTCTGGTGTTCGCGACGGGTGGGGCGGAGCTGGGCGCGCCTGCGGACCCGACGGAGCCGTACGCGGCTGCTCGACCCGAGTGGTACTTCATGTTCCTGTTCCAATGGCTCAAGTACTTTCCGGCGGGTTGGGAAGTGTTCGGGGCCATGATCATTCCGGGCGCGATCGTGACGGTCGTGGCCCTCATGCCCATCATCGGGAACTGGAAGCTCGGGCATCGGTTCAACATGGGCCTCATCGGCGCTCTCGTGCTCGGCATCGGTCTCCTGACCGTGGTGGCGTACGCCGAGGACAACGCGGATCCCGACGTCGCGATCGCAAAGGAGGAAGCCGAGGTGGCCGCTCATAGGGTGCGTGAGCTCGCGGGCGCTCCTTCGGGGATTCCGCCGACCGGCGCCCTCGCGCTGATCCGTAGCGATCCGCTCACGCAGGGTCCGAAGCTCTTTTCGAGCAACTGCGCCAGCTGCCACACCTACAACGGACACGACGGACTCGGGCAGCCGCCGGCCGAAGAGCCCTCCGCCGCCGATCTCGCGGGTTTCGGGAGCCGGGCATGGCTCGACGGCTTGTTCGATCCGGACCGCGTGAACACCCTCGAGTACTTCGGCGGGACCGACTTCCGGAACGGTGACATGGTGCGATTCGTCCAGCGGGGCATCCCGAACGCATGGACCGATGACCAGCGAGCGGAGCTCGAGTACGTCATCAAATGGCTGTCGGCCGAAGCCGACCTCCCCGGCCAGGAAGAGCTCGAGTCGGCTGAAGAGGCAGACATCCGCAGGGGTCGGCAGGCGGTCGTCGACGAGGTGGTCAACTGTATGGACTGCCACGTCGTCTACGGTGAGGGGGAGCCGGACGATGGACCCGAGCTCACCGGGTGGGCTTCGAGGGACTGGATGCTGCGGATGCTGAACAACCCGGCGCATCCCACGCTCTACGGGGACGACAACGATCGCATGCCCGCGTTCGGTGAGGACGAGATCCTGACCGATGTCGAAATGGGTCTGATCGTGGACTGGCTCCGGGAGGATTGGTACCGCGCGACGGACTCTCAGTAGGAGAGCGAACCCACGGCTTCGTGCCGCTTCGGCCGGGTATGGGGGCGTCGCCCTTGGTCCATTGGCACAAAAGAAGAGGCCCGCATGCTAAGCGTGCGGGCCTCTTCTTCTTCTTCGTACTTCGAGACCGGAGTCTCAGTTGTTCTGGGCGCCCTCCGCGATCCACGTGCGGATGACTTCGATCTGCTCCGGCGGAAGCGGGTCACCGTCCTCGGGCATGTCGCCGTTCACGATCATGTCGAGGAACAAGCTTCCGTCGGGGTCCCCGGGCTCGATGACGGGGCCGTAGTCTGAGCCCGCCATGAGGCCTTCGTAGGTGGTCATGTCATATCCGAGCTCGATCACGATCTCCCCGTCCTCATTGGGCGCGCCATGACAGCTCAAGCAGGATTCCTCGAGGATCGGCAGGACATCGTTTTCGTAGCTCACCTGAATCGGGGTGGCCACGTCGTGGGCGGCCGAGTCCGTGGCCGGGATGCTGCCCTGGACCACGAGCGCGACGCCGACGGGGAGGACCATCGCCGAAAGAAGCTTCTTGCCTTGACTCAGCATCTAATCTCCTGTCCTTCGGCGAGGATGTGCTCGCCATGCATGGTACGGACGCTCCGGCCGGAATCGTACCGACTCGGACGCGGGACGTGATCCTACCGCTTTTTACGGACCTCGTCACCTGCGCTTCGTTAATACAAGACGCATGCCGAACCGTTCCCCCACAGTATGGAGCAGTCCACAAACCCTTTATTCATAGGATTCTGGGCTGTTCTGTCCTTCCGCGAAGTCCGGTTTCGGGGCCTCCCGACATCCCGGATCGTCCCCGTTGGTGGACACCGCTATGGGTCGATGTGCAGCCCGCGACCGGCTCAGTCCCTGGAAAGCCGATGCGGCTTGCGCGTCGACGACATGTGTCGTCCCTTTCGGCGTTCGGTCGTCATCGGTCCACAGCCAGGAAACACAGCCATGTCCCGACCCCATATCGCCCTCGCCTTCGTCTTCGCCCTCACGGCCTGCGGCGGCTCCGGCGACGACCCTGCGCCCGAGACGGGGGGCACGATGTCGGGCGTCGAGCCTCGCGTGGCGTTGGCCCCGACCGGCGACGGAGAACTTCCCCCCGCGATCGTCGGCCAGGGTGGCGAGCTCGCCGGCGCGGACCTCAGCTATCTGCCCGATGACCTGGAGACGACCGGGTACCTGGCCGTCCCGGAGGGCGACGGACCGTTCCCGGCGCTCGTCATCATCCACGAGTGGAATGGCCTCCAGGACCGGGTCCGCCAAATTGCCGACGACTTCGCGGCCGAGGGGTACGTGACGCTGGCCGCCGATTTGTTCCAGGGCCGGACCGGCGCGAACGCCGAAGAGAACATGGCGCTCGTCCAGGAGACCATGAACGACATGCCGCGGGTCGTGGAGAACCTCAACGGCGCGGTGCGTTATCTGAGAAGCCGGCCCGATGTCACGGGCCGTGTCGGAGCCATGGGCTGGTGCTTCGGCGGCGGCATCGCCCTCTCCTTCGGGCTCGATGGGGAGAACCATGAGGCCACGGCCATCTTCTACGGCCGGCTCGTCGATGATCCGGAGGCGCTTCGCGCCATGGACCACGAGGTCTACGGGACGTTCGCGAGACTCGACCAGGGCCCTGCGCCCGAGCAGGTCGAGGCTTTCCGGGCCGCCATGGACGAGGTCGGCCTGGCGCACGATCTCCATATCTACGACGACGTGAACCACGGATTCTGGCTGCGGGTGGACGAAGATCGGGAGACGCGTGAAGCGCCCGCCCTCGATGCATGGACGCGCCTCAAGGACTACCTCGGCAGGACGCTCGGCAGCTGA
>JBBDSN010000096.1:4393-7956 GCA_040904885.1 Gemmatimonadota bacterium
CCTCGATGCATGGACGCGCCTCAAGGACTACCTCGGCAGGACGCTCGGCAGCTGAGCCACGCGCTGGCAGCTGAACGACGCTGGGCGGCTGAGTGGTCGAGGAGGACGTGTCCGGTCCGAGCGGTTATCGCCGCGCTAGTCGCCGTCTTCGAGGCGCCTGCGCTCGCGATGTTCCAGCCGCCTACGGCGGCGGGCGTCGCGGGCGGTTTCGCCGGGTCGGCGGACGGCGATGTCGACTCCGGCCATCACCGCGATCCCGGTGATGCGCAATGTGGGAATATCGGGCCCGGGCGCGACCGCTTCGTCGGCCGCGTGCTCGAATCCACCCATCAGCGCGAAGCCCTGGCTCTCCACGTGCAGGTCCGGGGGCACCACGATCTCGACGCCGCCCCACACGGTGTAGATCTGGACTTCGGTCACACCCGGAGGGAGGATGGCCTCCCGGAAGTCGAGCTCCGCACCACCCATCACCGAGATCACGAAGTTGTTGCGGGCCGGGGTCCACCGGCCCTTGCGGCCGGTTCCTCCGAGGATGGCCACCACCAGCTCGCGGTCCTTCACGCGATCCGGGTCGGCCAGGCTGTAGCCGCTCTCCCGGGCGGGCAGGTCCGTGCGGCGAGCGGCCGCCGTCGACGGTCGCGGCAGGTCTTGCAGTAGCGCCTCGAGCTCGTGCGGCGTCTCCGCCTGGTGCGCGGTGTCCAAACGGTGCTCGAACTCCTCCACCGTCAGCCGATCCTCCGCGAAGTGTTCGCAGAGCTGATCGATGGTCGTCTGCCGGTCCTGATCGAGGGGTGGCCGTTGGGGTGTGCTCATGGGTGGAATCACTAACCCTCCGGCCGGCGCGGGACCAGCCCGAGAGCGAAACGTTCGAGCACGTCGGCGCATACGCGGATCTGATCGACGTCGACCCACTCGTCCGCGGTATGTGCTTGCTCGATCGATCCGGGACCGAAGCAGACCGCGGGGATCCCCGCTTGGTTGAGGTACGCGGCATCGACCCAGGCGCTCATCCCGCGGATGTTCCCATCGAGCCCCGACGCCTGTAGCGCTGCCACGAGACCAAGCACCAGAGGATGGCTGGATGCGACCTCCGTGCCCGGACGCTCGAGGGTGACTTCGAGATCCGCCGTCACATGGCTGTCTTCGGATCGCAGGGTCTCGAGGGCTTCCTCGAACCCGCGCGACACGCTCGCCGCGTCCTCGCCCGGAAGCGTGCGGCGTTCCAGCACGAGCTCGCACGCCTCGGGGTAGACGGATGCCGCGGATCCGCCCCGGATCGTGCCCCCGTGGAACGACGCGTGCCCCAGCAGGGGATGGGGTGGGCGGCTCCGAAGCGCGTCCGCATGGGCGTCCAGTCCGGCCATGAACCGCGAAGCATGACGAATGGCGTCGATGCCGAGGTCGGGCCGCGAGCCGTGCGCCGCTCGGCCCTGGAAGCGAGTCCGGATCCACACGAAACCCTTGTGCGCGGGCATGACCGTGAGCCCGGTCGGCTCGCACACGACGGCGAAGTCGGCTTCGATCCCTCGCCGGACGAGCTCCGCCATGCCGAGGCTCGCGTTCTCCTCGTCCGCGGTCAGCGCGACGACCAGCTGCGGGCGTTCGGAGGCACGGGCGAGCCGGTGGGCCACAGCCATCAGCGCCCCGACCCCGCTCTTCATGTCGCATGCGCCCCGGCCCCACAGCCGCCCCTCCCGCATCTCCGCGCCGAACGGGTCGATCGTCATCCCTTCCACGCCGACCGTGTCGAGATGTCCGTTCAGCAACAGGGTCGGGCCGTCGCCGGCTAGCTCGGCCACCACGTTCGGCCGGCCCGGTGCCGCTTCGTACGTCCGCGTGGCGAGTCCCCACTCGTCGAGCAGCTCGGCGCAAAGCGTCGCCACGCGCTCCTCGCCGTCACCCCCGTCCTCCAGGTCCGGGTTCACGGATGGTACGCGAACCAGGGCACGGGTGAGGGCCACGGGATCGCCGCCCCGGGCCTCTTCGAGCGCGGGCGGAGGTGTCATGACACCCCTTTGGGGCCGACCCGCATCACCCGCGGACCCTCCCGCTCACGCCGATGCGTCGATCCAGCGACGATGGTGCGGCCGCGCAGCAGTCCAGACGGTGCAAATCGGGACGAATGCCGCAGTTCGGTGTAGAACCGACAGGGACCAGCCATGGCTCGCTTTTTGCGCCTCATGATGGTCATATCTCTTGCCCCTTCGGAGCGTGCCATGAACAAACTGCTCGTCGGATTGCTTGGTGCCACGGCGCTCGCGACCACGTTGATCATCGTACGACAGCAGCGCGACCCGGTCGAGTTCAACAAGGGACCCAGAGTCGTCTCCGACAACGGAGAGAAGCTCGCACAGGTCTCGCTCGAAAGGTTGCGCTCGGTCGGTTTCTGAGACGATCGGTGTACCAACGAAAGCGGCGAGGGGGATTTGAGCCCCCTCGCCGCTTTCGTTGTGGTCCAGATTCGCCAAGACGCGAGTGTCAGAAGCAGCTGCTACTCGAAATGGTCTTTGTTCTTGGCCACGTAGCTCGTCCACTCCGGCGGCACGTCGGTGTCGGGAAAGATCGCCTGCACCGGACATTCGGGCTCGCAGGCTCCGCAGTCGATGCACTCGTCGGGGTGGATGTAGAACTGGTCGTCGCCCTCATAGATGCAGTCGACCGGGCACACCTCCACGCAACTCGCGTCCTTCGTTTCGATGCACGGCTCGGTGATAATGTATGTCATGGTCCGCAAACGTCCTTGGTTGCGTGTCGCGACGGTCGACCCCGGCGGGGCCGCAGCGCGTAAAGACAACCGATAATCAAAGGGCGGGAGGGCCGCAAGCCGGAAGGGCTGTCCGGAGAAGCCGATCGTTCGGTGAATCGTTGCCGGCCCACTCCACCTCTTCAACACCCCTCTAAAGCCTACGCTCGAACGTCCTCAGCCAATGCCGATAACGCCGCGCGAGCGTCTCGGAGGTCCGTTCAGCGACCGGCAGCCAGATCTCGGCGACTTCGTCCGCGAGTGTTGGCCACGGCATGGTCGGCGCTCGGAGGTGTTCGTGGCGGAGGTGGTCGAGTCGTTCGGCCAATGCCGAGAGGGCGACCGGGCGCTCGAGGGTGACGAGGCGTTCCGCCAGGTCCTCCGAGCCGGGCATGGGCACGGCGGTCGTCGCCTGGGCCACTTCTTCTCCTAGCTCGGCCTCGATCGTGACGGTAGCTACACGCAGCGCGGGGTCGCGCGATTCGAGCAGCGCGCCTACCTGCATCGAGAAGGGCGTTGCGGCGTCCTCGTCCCGAAGCAGGATGAGTGCGACCCTCCCCGGGTGGAGAAAGGCCGGATCATGATCGTCTTCGAGCCGGGCCTCGCGTGGGGCCATGGCGAGTTCGAGCGCGGTCCCGAGGTCCTCGACGTCCAACTCGGACAGGCCTTTCCTCATGGCGGCCGCCGCCACGGACGCGGCCATCGCCCGAGCTCGCCGATTCTCGCTCACCGGCGCGTCTCGCTCAACGGCGCCTCATGCTCATTGGCGCCCGACGCTCCAGCGGAAGCTCGACGCCCATCACGAACGGGGCGTCAGAGG
>JBBDSN010000096.1:8056-17085 GCA_040904885.1 Gemmatimonadota bacterium
GGCGCCCGACGCTCCAGCGGAAGCTCGACGCCCATCACGAACGGGGCGTCAGAGGGCGAGCGTGCGCGCGAAGTGCTCGATCGTGGCGTCGAGCGCGTGTCCGAGCTCCGCGGGCTCTCCCTCGAACGGGTGCTTCGCCTCGAAAGTGTGACCCGCCCCCTCGATCCACCGAGTTTCGGCGGTGGCCGATGCTTCCGCGAGCGCTTTCGCATCCTCGGAGTCGACCGTTTCGTCCCGGGCGCCGTGCACGACCAGCCAAGGCACCCGCACCCGACGTGCCGCCTCCAGGATATCGAGTCGTGCACGGTTGGCTTCGAAATCTTCGAGAAGGGCGAGGTCCAGCGGCATCTGCTGCTTCGTACGCGAGTTCGCGATCCAGATGCGTCCGTCCTTCCGCCAATCCTCTTTGACCTCTTCGGTCCACCGGTCGAAGGTCGCGACGGCGGCCCACGTGACGAGCGACGCGACGCGCGCGTCTTCGGCCGCGGCCAGCACCGACTGCCCACCGCCCCGGCTGTGCCCCAGCACGCCGACTCTGGCCGGAGACCATCCAAGGAGATCCCCGTCGAAGACCCGGTCGAGCACGAATCGCAGCTCGTCCTGCTCGAGTGAGAGGGTGTTCGCACCGAACTTCTCGAGCTCGCTGAACGTCTCGAGGTCGGGGCCGACCCCGTTCCTCGAAAAGTTGAACGAAACCACGGCGTGTCCTGCGGCCGTCAGGCGCTCGCACGCATGAGGGAAGAACCCCCAATCCTTGAATCCCTTGAACCCGTGGACCACGACCACCGCAGTCTCCGGGCGGCGCCCCTCGGGAACCCTCAGGTCGCCGCGGATCACGTCGCCGGGGCGCGGCTCGAGCGTAAACGTAGTCCGGTTCACGGCTTCCGCCATTCCACGTCGGGCACGCCGGCGCGGTGGTTCTCCAGCCGGGCGAAGGTAAACAGAAGATCGGAAAGCCGGTTCAGGTAGGGGATCACCCCGTCGCTCACCGGGTCGCTGTCCTTCAGGTCGACGACCGACCGCTCGGCGCGTCGGCAGACCGTCCGGGCCAGGTGCAGCGTCGCGGCTCCTTGCGAGCCCCCCGGAAGCACGAAGGCGGTGAGCGCGGGCAGCTCGAGGTCCGCCGCGTCCATCCATGCCTCCATCTCGGCGACCCGGCCGGAGGGGATCTCGGGCGTGGCCGGCCGCTTACGTCCCGCGCGTGCCGGTGGCGTCGCGAGGTCCGCCCCGAGCGTGAAAAGGTCGTGTTGGATCGCCTGAAGCCGCGCTCCAATCTCCGGGTCCCGGACGTGACTGACCGCCACGCCCAGAACCGCGTTCAGCTCGTCGACCGTGCCGTAGGCCTCCACACGGGCGTGGGCCTTGGGCACCCGCCCGCCACCGAAGAGCGCCGTGCCTCCGTCGTCACCCGAACGGGTGTAGATCTTCATCGGCTGATCATCGAAATTTCGTCATATTGCGGATCTTCTGTGCCTTTTCGAGCAACGAGACGGTGTCCTCTCCAGCTGCTTCCGACTCCGGGGTGCTGAGCAGGTCCCGAATGTCGAGCAATACCTCGAGCCGGATCTGATCCCGCTGATACTCGAGATCGAGGGTCTGCATCCGCTGGGTGTCGTCCTTCGCCTCGGCCTGAGCGAACGCCGATCGGTAGACCTTCTCGAGACTCTGGAGCACGCGTTCCCGGGTACGCAAGGTGGGCCTCCTGGGCGGTTCCTCCCCGGTCCGCATGCGGTCGCTCCGTGCGGGACCAGGAGGGGCCAGCTATGTTCATCGCCCGAACAGCTAGGGTCAACCCGAAGGACGTGGGAGCACCATGGACGCGGCAAAACGTAAGCGTAATATGACGCGACGAGCCAACGAGCTCTACTGGGGGTCGGACGAGAGCGTGAACCAGATCGCCGAGCGTCTCGATCTCTCGAAGAGTGGGCTGTACGGCATGATCGGGCCGCTGAACTCGGGCTTGGGGTGCCCCATCTGCGGAGCCGAGGTGGAGTACGCGAACCGCACCGCGCGGGACCGGGACGAGTTGTCGTGCCCCACGTGCACCTGGGAAGGGGCGGAGAGCGAAGCCGTGCCGTTGAGCCAGGATGCGGCCGATGCGGCGTACCGCGAGGAGCGGGGCCTCGCCGACGGCTTCGACCAGGATCGTACACGCATCATGCTGGGCAGCACGCTCGTGGGTGCGGCGGTCGGCTTCGCGCTTTTCAAGTACATCCGGCGCGGCGACTGACGCGATCCACCCACCATGAAGCACACGTCCGGCCGTCCCCGTGGCGCACAGCGCGACCCTCGCAGCATCGTGACGCCGGATGCGTTCGAGGTGTCCAACGCCTTGCTCGGAACGCCACTCGCACCGCCCTCCCGCCGATTGGTCGCCATCCTTGTCGATCTGGTGGTGATCGGGTTGCTCACGGCACTGACCCAGAGCTTCGCGCTCGTGCTCGGGGCGGTCATCGCCGTCCTCCTCGTGCGTGCCGGATTCAAGCGCGTCTCGGTGCCGGGGAGTGCGTTCGCGCGGGCCATGCACGCTTCCGTGGGATGCCTGGGGCTGTTCGTCGGGTTCGTGACCGTCGTGCTGTGGGTCTTCTTCGGTGTAGACATGGCGGTCCCCGACCGATCCGCCGGAGCGGGGGTCCCGGAGACACCGGATGCGATGATCCGTCCAGGCCTCGCGACGGCGGTCACCGGGGCGACGACTGGCATGGCGTTCGCGAACGCCGAGGACCTCGAAGCCGCGGAGGCTGCCGGCGCCCAGCTGGTCGATCTGGGTCGGGATCTCGGACTCGGCCCGACCGAGTTGCGCGACGTGCTGGAAGATCTGGTGCCTTCCGACGCGTCATGGACCTCCGAGGCCGACGCGCTCATCGACCGCCTGGTCTCGGAGCCATCTGCCGCGACCGCGCCAGCGGATCCCGTGGCCGTCGATGCGCTCGCGGCCGAGGTTCGGCAGGCGCGTCAGGAAGCCGCGGCTGCTGGCTCCGGCGGGGGGTTCCTGTCGTGGCTCCTGGAACTCGTCGACGAGTTGGGATTCGGCTTCGGCTGGGCCACCCTCTACATGACCGTCACGCTTTCGTGGTGGAAGGGGCAGACCATCGGAAAGCGTTTGGCCGGAATACGGGTGGTGCGCCTCGACGGGGAACCGATCACGTGGTGGACGGCGTTCGAAAGGGCAGGAGGGTATGCCGCCGGCTTCGCCACCGGCCTCCTTGGCTTCGCTCAGGTGTATTGGGATGCGAACCGGCAGGCGATCCACGACCGGATCGTCGGGACCGTCGTGGTCCGTGAAGGCGCGCCGAAGGTCATAGACTGGGAGTCCACATTGTGAGCGAGTCGAAAGCCGAGAAATACTTCGAGACGGAAATGGCCCCGGATCCGGTGGACATCGCGAAGGGGATCGACGAGCGTTTCGAGCGGCGGATCGAGATGAAGGTTCCCGATCGGCACAATCCGAAGCTCCGGCGTGTCATGGAGCTCGTGAACACCGACGACGACCTCTACGGTCTCTGGCTGGCGGCCAACGTGAACGCCGTCGAGCGGTTGGGCATGACCGATCACGGCCCGGTGCACGTCAAGATCGTCATGAACATCGCCGTGCGGATGCTGCGCCTTCTCGTCGATGCGGGCGTGGAGCCGAGCGTCGTGCGGAACTACGGGCTCGAGACGGAGGATGCCGAGGTCGTGGTGGCCTTGGCGGCTCTTCTCCACGATGTCGGGATGTCCATCCACCGGGAGGACCACGAGGCGTTCAGCCTCTTCATTGCGACGAGCAAGCTCCGGGAGATTCTTCCGGTCATCTACGACCCGCGCCGGAGTACGATCGTGCGCTCCGAGATCCTGCACGCCATCATCGCGCATCGCTCGGGTGGCAAGCCGCTGACGCTCGAAGCCGGAGTCGTGCGTATTGCCGATGCGTTGGACATGGCCAAGGGCCGGTCCCGGATCCCGTTCTCGGCGGGGTCGCTGTCCATCCACTCCGTTTCGGCCGCGGCCGTGGACTCTGTCTCGATCGAGCCGGGCAAGGAGAAGCCGATCTGCATCACGGTTGCGCTCACCAACTCGGCCGGGATCTTCCAGCTCGACCAACTCCTTCGTAACAAGCTCAACGGCAGTGGAATCGAAAAGTATCTGGAGATCCAGGCGACGCTCGGGGAAGAGGAAAAGCGCCTCCTCACCGACTTCAGCCTGTAGCGTCGTGGTGGCCTGGCCGATGAAGAGACTGCTCCGTTGCTCCGCGCCTTCGTCCGGACGTGCCGGTTGATGGACGTTCAGATCTCCTTTCCGTTGGCGTTCGTCGCGGGGCTCGTCTCCTTTCTGTCGCCGTGCGTGCTGCCGGTGGTGCCCAGCTACGTCGCATTCGTGTCGGGCATGACGCTCGAGGAGCTCCGGGACGGGTCGGCCCCGAAGGCACGCCGGACTGCGGTACTGCACTCGGTCCTGTTCGTGGTCGGCTTTTCCGCGGTGTTCATGACGCTCGGCTTGGTCGCCACGTCCATCGGGACGCCCATCGCACGCGCGCTTCCCTGGCTGGCCCGGCTCGGCGGCGTCATCCTGATCCTGCTCGGGCTCTACATGATCGGGTGGCTCCCGCTCGGCTGGCTGGCACGCGACCTCCGGCCGCGGCTGTCGGGAGCCGCCGCGGGGCCGATGGGCTCCGTCGTCGTGGGCATGGCGTTCGGTGCCGGGTGGACACCCTGCATTGGACCTATCCTCGCTTCGATCCTACTGTACACCAGCCTGGAATCGACCATGCTCGAGGGTGTGGGCTTGCTCGGAGTCTACGCCCTGGGGTTGGGTGTGCCCTTCGTGGCTGCCTCGTCCGCCTTGAATGTCTTCCTCGCCGGAACCGCGAAGGCCGGCAGGTGGCTGGTCCCGCTCCAACGCGCGGCCGGCGCCGTCCTCGTGCTCGTTGGAATCTTGATGGTCACTGGACGATTCGCCGCGCTCACGGGTGTGCTCGCGGGTATGGGTCAACTCATCGATCTGGAAATGCCATGATGCTCGGAATCACGCTCGTGAGATTCGTGTCCACCGGCCGCGCGCTGCTCGTAATGGCGGCGCTCGCCACGTTCGTGGCGTGTGGCGCTGAGCCGGAGGCGGACAACGGTGCCGCCGACGTGACCCGCGGGCTTCTTTCCGCTGCTGGCGCGAACGCCCCGCCGCCCATCCCCGGACCCGACGGAAACCCGACCCCCGTTCGCGACGTGCCCGTCGACGACCTCGGCTTCAACCGCGGGAGCTCCGACGCGCCCGTGCGCGTGATCGAGATGTCCGACTATGGATGCGGATATTGCCGGCAGTTTCACATCGAGACCTTCCCGTCTCTCCGGGAGGAATTCATCGAGACCGGCATGGTGGAATGGAAGTTCGTGCCCTACGTGACGGGCATGTTCGACAACTCGCTTCCGGCCCTAAGGGCGGCGGAATGCACGCTGGAGCAGTCTTCCGAGACCTTCGAGGTCGTGAACGAGCGGTTGTGGCACGATCAGGCCGAGTGGAAGCGCAGCGGCGACGCTCCTGGCCTCGTGCGCTCCTGGGTCGCCGCAGCGGGGGCCGACATGGAAGCCTTCGACGACTGCATGGCCAGCGGGCGGAGGTTCGAGCGGATCGCGGCCGCCGGCGGTTTGGCCCGGCAGTTGGGCGTGCGCGGGACCCCGACGTTTCTCGTGGTCGGCTATGGACCGCTTCAGGGAGCCCTGCCGCTCGACACGTTCCGGCGGGTCCTCGGCTCGGTTCATCAGGACGTGACCGGCCAGTAAGAGGCCGCCCCTTCGCCGGCACCTTCTGGCGCGGGTGGGCCGACCCCCGCACATTCGGCCTCGGCCGATCCGGCGGCACCGCCGCCGAGGTCGCGCCGGTTTCCTGTCGCAGTCCCCTGGAGACGTTCCCGGATGTCGTGGAGGAGAGGCAAGTATGGTTCAGCGCATGATGGGCGCCACTTGGATGCTGGCGCTGGTGGTCGGGCTCGCACCCCTGTGCGTCGGAGCACAGCAGGAGGACGAGCTTCCCTCGATCGCCGAGAAGACGGAGGGGATGACCCAGGTGGACGGCTTCATGCCGATGTACTGGGACGAGCGCGCCGGCACGCTCTGGCTCGAGATCGGACGATGGGACGAGGAGCTTCTCCACTACACCTCGCTTCCGGCCGGCCTCGGCCAGAACGACCTCGGCCTCAACCGCGGTGACCTCGGAGGCCGGCACGTCGTCGTCTTCCGCCGGGTCGGACCGAAGATCCTGATGGAAGAGCCGAACTACGGTTTTCGGGCGACTTCGGACGATCCCCTCGAGCGGCGTTCCGTGGATGACGGGTTCCCGACGTCCGTTCTCTGGGGATTCACCGCGGCCGCCGAGACCGGGGAGCGCGTGCTCGTCGACGCGACGGGGTTCCTGCTGCGCGACTGGAACGGGGTCGTGACCACCCTGGAGCCCAGTCAGGGATCCTGGAGCCTGGACCTCTCACGCAGCGCCGTCTACATGCCGCGTACGAAGGGCTTCCCGACCAACACCGAGATCGAGGTCACACTGACGTTCACCTCGAACAACCCGGGTGGGCTGGTCCGCAGCGTCACCCCGACCGGGAACGCGCTGACCGTACGCCAGCACCACTCGTTCGTCGAGCTTCCTGCACTCGATGGCTCGTTCCAGCCGAGGCGGGCCGACCCGCGGGCCGGGTATGGGGGTCCGACGTACATGGACTTCGCCCGCCCGATCGAAGAGGACCTCGAGGTTCGCTACATCGCGCGCCACCGACTCCACAAGCAGAACCCCGGCGCCGATCCCTCGGCCCCCGTCGAGCCCATCGTCTATTACCTGGACCCAGGAACGCCCGAGCCCGTGAGAACTGCGTTGCTCGAAGGCGGCGCATGGTGGAACGAAGCGTTCGAAGCGGCCGGGTACGTCGACGGGTTCCGCATGGAGATCCTCCCGGACACGGCCGATCCCATGGACGCTCGCTACAACGTGATCCAGTGGGTGCATCGGTCGACGCGCGGCTGGAGTTACGGCAACTCGGTGCAGGATCCCAGGACCGGTGAGATTCTCAAGGGGCACGTCACCCTCGGATCGCTGCGGGTGCGGCAGGACTACCTCATCGGCGAGGGTCTCACGTCGCCGTATCTGACCGGAGATGAGAGTCCAGCCGACGTGCGGGAGATGGCGCTGCAGCGCATCCGGCAACTTTCCGCCCACGAGATCGGGCACACGCTCGGGCTGAGCCACAACTTCATCTCGAGTGCTCATGCGGAGTCGGGCACGACGTCCGTCATGGACTATCCGCACCCGATCTCGCGGCTCGAGGGCGGGAGCGTGACCCTGGGGCGTGAGTCGTATCCGGACGAGATCGGCGCGTGGGACAAGATCGCGATCCGCTACGGATACACGGACTTCCCGGCGGGAACCGACGAGCGGGCAGCGCTCGAAGACATCCTGCTCGAAGGGATGCAGGACGGCATCATCTTCGTCAGCGACGTCAACGCGGGCAGCGCTCACCCCAACGTGCATCAGTGGGACAACGGTGGCTCCGCGGCGGGTGAGCTCGAGCGCATGATGGATGTGCGTCGTGTCGCCCTCGACAACTTCGGCGAGACGGCCATCCCCTTCGGTGAGCCGATGGCCACGATGGAGGAGGCCTTCGTTCCCCTCTACCTGCATCACCGGTACCAGACCGAGGCGGCGTCCAAGGTCGTGGCGGGCCAGTACTACACATACGCGCTCCGTGGCGACGGGCAGACCCCGGTCCGGGCGGTCCCCGCCGCGGAACAGCAGCGGGCGTTGAACGCGCTGATGCGTACCCTCAGTCCGGAAGAGCTCGCGATTCCCGAGCGCGTCCTCGAGAGTCTCCCGCCCCGCCCTGCGCGGTACGGGGGCAGCCAGGAGCTCTTCGAGCGGCACACCGGGCTCGTCTTCGATGCGATCGCGCCGGCGCGCGCCGCGGCGGAGGCGACGCTGGGCGTCCTGTTCCACCCTCAACGCGCGGCGCGCATGATCCAGCAGCGTGCGCTCGACAACACCCTCCCCGGCCTCGAGCAGGTGATCGGTCAGGTGAGAGAAGCGACCTTCGGCAGCCAGCCTGCCGGGGCCTACCAGGCCGAGATCGGCCGCACTGTGGAGCGCGCCTTCGTGGAGCGTCTGATCGCGCTCGCGGCGGAGGCGCCGATGGCTCAGGTAAGGGCCGTGGCCTCGTACCAACTCGAAGAGATCACCGTCGAAGTCGCGGAGGCCTCGGCCACCGCCAATCCGGCGGACCGGGCGCACTATCTGGCCCTCGCGGGTGACGTCGCGCGGTTCCTGGAACGGCCGTATGCCCCGGTGGCTGTTCCTTCGGCGCCGGACATGCCGCCGGGAAGCCCCATCGGCGATCCGGGCATGCATTGGGTCGATCTGTCCTGCCCCTGGGGACCGTAGGCCCGTAGGGACGCGACGCCGCCACCGAGCACGAGGAGGTACAGCGCGGCCGTCACGACGACAGCCATGCCGACCCCCGCAATCAATCCATCCATTCGATCACTCGGGCTCCTGCTTTCGTCCGGGTCCCGCCCATTCCCGCCAGTATACGATGCTCTGGTTGGCGCCGAGGTCGGTTAACTCGGGGACACGATTTGAAGCGAGGGGAAATACGTCAGGTAACGTGAGCCCTCACGGGTGAGGAGGGTCATCCCGGCGATGGCAGCGTGCGCCCCGATGTAGAACTCCGGGAGGGGCGAGCGTCGTTCGCCTCCCGCGCGGCGGTACTTCACAAAGCCCTTCGCGGCCAGAAAGCCCGCCTGGAACGGGAGAGCGTCTCGCCGGAACATCGAGGCTGGCAGGGCGTCGTCCAAGTCCTCGATCGTTTTGAAGCGGATCGATACCTCCGCGTAGATCAGCGGATTGATGACAAGGACGGAACGTTCCGCCTGCTCCTCCAACGCGGCGGATGACCATTCGAACCACCGGCGATCTTCGGTCCGGACGTCCAGGATGACGTGGCTGTTGACCAGGGTCTCGCTCACGGAGCCTCTTCGCGAGTGAGCGCCATGATTTCATCGGTGGTCATC
>JBBDSN010000096.1:17185-37064 GCA_040904885.1 Gemmatimonadota bacterium
TCTCGCTCACGGAGCCTCTTCGCGAGTGAGCGCCATGATTTCATCGGTGGTCATCGGCACATCGCCTCGCCCGCGGAGGTTCTCGACCACGCGTCGGCCGCGCCGACCGGTCTCTGCCTTGGTGACAACCACGACCTCGCCATGCACCTCGAACTCCACCTCGGTGTGCGGGAGGGTGCTGGGTCAAGGCGGGGAATCTGGTCCGGGAGGCTCGCGTGTTCATCCGGCGTGTCGGTGGCGAGACCGTCCCGTCGAGCCTGGCTTGACGGCGACACGAACCCGATGATATAGTTGCCTATGCCAACTACTGAGACGCGACCGGAAGCCCGATCGTCCCTCGTCCCCGGGCGGGCGCAGGGCGATTCCGACGACCGGCTGGCCCGGGACGCGGAAGCGTTCACGGACGCCCTCGGCGACCTGGTCCGCGTGGTGCAGTTCCGCGACCGGGATCGGGCGTGTTGTCACGACCTGAGCGTCACGCAGTGCTACGCACTCGAAGGGGTGGTCGAGCGCGGCGGACTCACCGTGAACGAGCTCGCCGCGTATCTGTACCTCGACAAGAGCACCGTGAGCCGGGTGGCTCGAGGTCTGGTCGACCGTGGGCTCGTGCGCCGGGAGTCCGATCGTGACGACGGGAGGATCGTGTGGCTCACGGCGACGGAGCGCGGACGTTCGACGCATGCCGCCATCGCGCGGGATCTGGTCGGTGAGTACCGCACGCTGCTCGCGGATCTGAGTCCGGAGTCACGGGATTCCGTGGTCCGCGTGGTCGAACGGTTGGGCCGGGCGTTCGCCGCCCGTGTCGACGTGCGCAACGGCAGCTGCTGCGCCGTCGGGTAGAGTCTTTTTTTCATCCTATAGTTGCTGATAGCAATCAAAGAGAGGGCCAGATGTCGACACCAGGGACGAAGGAACAGGAGATCACCCGGACGGTCCGGGAGCGTTACGCGCGAGCGGCCGGTGGGGAGGCCGACTGCTGCGGATCCTCGTGCTGCGGCGGTGAGGGTGGCACGTCCGCGGTGAGCCGTGCCATAGGGTATTCCGAGGCGGACCTCGCGGAGCTTCCGGATGGCGCGGATCTGGGTCTCGGATGCGGAAATCCCACCGCCATCGCGGCGCTCGTGCCGGGGGAGGTCGTGCTGGACCTCGGATCGGGCGCCGGCATCGATTGCTTCCTGGCGAGCCGGCAGGTCGGTCCTACGGGGCGCGTCATCGGCGTGGACATGACGCCGGAAATGCTGGAGCGCGCCAGGGCGAACGCGGATCGGGGCGGCTTCGACAACGTGGAGTTTCGACTCGGAGAGATCGAGGCGCTTCCGGTGGCCGACGGGACGGTGGACGTCGTCCTCTCGAACTGCGTGCTGAACCTCGTCCCCGACAAGGCGCGCGCCCTTCGGGAGGTGCAGAGGGTTCTACGCCCCGGCGGGCGCCTCGCGATCTCGGACATGGTCTCCGACGTGGATCCGCCCGACGCGTTGAAAGGCGACCTCGACGCCCTCGCGGCGTGTCTTCCCATTCAGAGGGACGTCTACCTGGAGCAGATCCGGGCGGCGGGCTTCGCCGACGTGCGCATCGCTGACGAGCGGAGGTACCCCGCCGAACATATGCTCGGTGACCCGGGCGTCCGGAACGTGCTCGCGGAGCGCCCCGAGCTGACCGGCGAAATCGACCGGTTCGCGCGAGGTGTGTTCGGCGCACACTTCGAAGGCGTGCGGCGCTGAGCTGCTAACCCCAGACGTCGAAGAAGTCGACGTCGCCCTCGTCCTCCTCCTCGTCGTGCGCCGGACGGTCCCGGCCGGCCAGGTAGGCCAGGACGAGGATCCGCCCCTCGCGTACGAGCTGGTCGCGGTCGAAGGGCTCTCCGGTGTAGGGATCTCCGGCCTCGACCGCACCGCTCATCGCGGCCAGCGCCAGACGCACCGCAAGCTCCGGGTCGGGATGGTCGATCTCAGCGCGTCGTTCGAGCAGAAGGTCGGCCAACCCACGGAGCACGTATCGGCGGAACGAGGCGTATCCGTCGCGCTCGCCGGCGCCCATGCGGTCGAGGGACCGGAGGTAGGTCGCGCGCGAACGGTGAGCGTCGGCCAGGAGGCGGATGGCACCTTCCGCCACATCCTCGATCGGTAGGCCCGCCCAGGTCCGCTCTTCCAGCGCGGCCTGCCACCGGTCCCGGGCTTCATCCCATACCCGTTCGCCGAGATACTCGAGCAGGTCGTCCTTGCCCCCGAAACGCGCGTAGAACGATCCCACCGAGGAGTCGGCGCGGGCGACCACCGCCTGCACCGTGAGAGCCTCCGGACCGTCGTGCTCCAGGATATCCAGCGCCGCCCTCACGATCCGTTCGAGCGTCCGCCGCGAGCGTGCCTGTTGAGGCGGGTTGAGATGCCCCTGCTCCGCCATTCTTACTCCTTATTAGAATAGATGCATCATTCTATAATGGCGTATGGGGGGCCACAAGAGGGGGGTTCGGGGCCCCACAGGCGGATTTTGCGTCATCGGAGTTGGGTCACCGGACGGCTCGAGCGGGCAGGCGCCGTGGGCGGACCGCACCATCATCCTTAGATTCAGGAGCCAAGCGAGCCAAGCGAGCAGCCGGCTGGCCTGATACACCATTGAACCGAAGGGGGACGCCGTGATCGGGAGCTGGAAGGACGTCTTGCGAGTCGTCGACGAGGGGGGTCCTCGTCCGCCGGCGCGTGTGGAGAGGACGCCGGAAGAGTGGCGGGACAGGCTCACTCCGGAGCAATTCAGGGTGACCCGGCAGCAGGGAACCGAACGCCCGTTCACGTCCGAGATGTGCAGCCGATTCGAGCCGGGACGCTACGCGTGCGTGTGCTGCGGGACCGTGCTGTTCGACGCGGGAGAGAAGTTCGAGTCCGGTACCGGGTGGCCATCTTTCACCCAGCCGGTGACGCCCGACGTCGTGGCCCATGTGGACGACAGCTCGCACGGAATGCGCCGGGTCGAAGTCACCTGCAACGTGTGTGACGCGCACCTCGGGCACGTCTTTCCCGACGGTCCTCCCCCGACCGGGCTCCGCTATTGCATCAACGCCGTCTCGCTCGCGAAGGTCGATGAGCCGGTGTCGTCGGATGGCTGACGCGGGACCGACGACCGACTGGTCGGCCAGAGGCCTGCTGTTCGAGAACTGCAACTGCACGGCCGTCTGTCCCGGGCACGTACACTTCAGCCAGCCATGTACACACGAGGTGTGCCAGGGCTTCTGGGCCATCCGGTTTCGTGAGGGCCACGTAGGCGACGTCCGTCTCGACGGCCTGGACGCCGTCGTCGTGTACGAGAGTCCCCAGGTGATGATCGATGGTGGATGGCGGGAAGCGCTCCTTGTATCCGATGCGGCTACTCCGGCGCAGCGCAGCGCGATGGAATCAATGTTGAACGGATCGCTCGGCGGTCCCTGGGAGGTGCTCGGTCGTTTCGTGAAAGAGTGGCTACCCACGCGTGCCGTTCCGATCCACATCGAGGACGACGCTATGGCGAAGAGGGTCCGGATTCCCGGCTTGCTCCAGGGTGCGATCGAGGCGATCCGCGGCCGAGACCGAGTCGAGCCGGTCACATTCGAGAACATCTACAACCAGATCCACAATCCACATCAAGTCATCGCACGCGGAGAGACGCAGTACGACGACGGGGTGATCCGGATCCGGACGGAAGGCACGCACGGACTCTGGTCGAATTTCGAATGGGGGCCATGAGCGGGTTCACACTTGGGGTGCGGGCTGGAGCCCTGCAAAACGAGGCTCCTCACCTCCCTCACGTATCAGAACAAACATATTGGTTCTCGTTGGTGATGTGGGCAGGCATGACCGCTGTCATGATGGCTCCCGTCGTCTGGCCATGGCTTCGGGCCTTGGCGCGGAGCCGCTCCCCCGGTTCGAATAGCCTGACCCTCCCGGCGTTCACGTTGGGATACGGAGTGGCGTGGATCGGATTCAGCGCCGTCATGGCTTTGGCCCAACTTCTGCTCCAGGGACTCGGGACCCCGAGTCCGCTGATCTCGAACGCGCCCGCGCTGGCCGGGGGCGCGCTTCTGGTAGCGGGCGCCTTTCAGTTCAGCAAGCTGAAGGACGCCTGCCTCTCGCACTGCAGGAGCCCGTTCGGCTACTTCGCTACCTACTGGCGACCCGGCGTCGGGGGTGCGTTCTCGATGGGGGCACGCCACGGCGTGTTCTGCCTCGGATGCTGTTGGGCCATCATGGCCCTCGCGTTGGCGGTCGGGATGCTGGACGCACGTATGATGGGCGTTCTCATGGCCGCGATGGTCCTCGAGACCGTCGGTCCCTTCGGACGAAGACCCTCGCGGCCGATCGGCGTGGCGCTCCTGCTCTGGGGCGTGGTCTTGCTGCTAGCCTGACATCACATCGTTGCGAAACCGGTAGTGGCCCACCAGCCACTCCTCACCTTTCCGGTATCCGAACAACTCTTCGCAGGCGAGGAAGAACAGGCGCCAGCGCTGGAACCAGACGGATGCTTCCGGGCCGTACGTCTCGCGGAGCACCGGCATCACCTGGTCCCGGCCCGCTTCCAGATTCTCCCGCCATGCGGCGGCCGTGCGCTGGTAGTGCGTCCCGTCGACCCGCCACGATTCTTCGAGTGCCAGGTCGCCCTGCAGGCTCGGCAGGAGATCGAACGAAGGCATCATGCCTCCAGTGAAGAAGTGCCGGCCCATCCAGTCGTCGCTGCCCTCGGTCTCGAATAGATAGGCCCAGGTTCGATGGCAGAAGACATGCACGAACAGCTTCCCCTCCGGCCGCAACCAACCCGAGATCCGGCGGAGCAGCTCAGGGAGGTTCCGCATATGCTCGAACATCTCCACGCTGACGACTCGGTCGAAACGCGTGCCGGGGTCGAACGTTCGCATGTCCGCCGTGATGACCCGGACGTT
Organism: Gemmatimonadota bacterium; assembly: GCA_040904885.1. Classification (GTDB taxonomy): domain Bacteria; phylum Gemmatimonadota; class Gemmatimonadetes; order Longimicrobiales; family Gaopeijiaceae; genus JAWLHJ01. The sequence continues at coordinate 22,089 of JBBDSN010000096.1, forward strand.
CTCCGGGGCCCGGGCTTCGATGAAGCGGCGCTGCGACGCCGAGTTCGAAACGGCCGTGATCCTCGATCCGGGGAAGGTACGGGCCATGTGCAGGGTGAGTGAGCCCCAGCCGCATCCCAGCTCCAGAATGTCCTGACCATCGGCGAGCGCGGCCCGCTCGCGGGTGAGGTCGAGCATCGCGGCTTCCGCCCCGGCCAGGTCCTCGATCCCGGCGGGCCAGAACGCGCCGCTGTACTTCAAGTGCGGGCCGAGCACGTGTTCGTAGAATGCCGCGGGCACCTCGTAATGCTGTTCGTTCGCGGCTTCGGTCTCGACCGCGACCGGACCTTCCTCGAGCATCCGTACGAACGCGTCGAGATCATGGCCGGTCTCGGCTTCCACCAGCCGGTCCCGCAACAGGCTCCGGACCCCGAGTCGCAGCGTCGCGAGGGGCAACATGCCCCGCTCCGCGAGCTCGATGGCCGCGCCGCTCATGAGCGAGCCTCGAGTGCTTCGGTCCAGCTCACCGGCTCGGACGGAAGTAACGGCACGGGAACCCTGGCGGCCGGCTTCGCGAACGTCATCTGGACGCTCCCGAGCACGGCTTCGTCGAACCCCCCCTCGCAGTAGCAGAAGTAGAAGTCCCACAGCCGTTTGAACGACTCGTCGAAGCCCAGGTCCGCGATCTCCGGCCAACGCTCCAGAAAGCGGTCCCGCCAGCGACGGAGCGTCTCCGCGTAATCCGGCGTCATGTCGTCCAGGTGTACCAGCCGAAGGTTTGTGGGGGCCGCGGCCCCGGTCAGGACCGAGACCGACGGAATGCAGCTTCCCGGGAAGATGTAGCGCTTGATGAAATCGACCTCGCGGCGGGCCGATTCGTAGTATCGATCCTGGATCGTGATGGCCTGGATGGCCGCCAATCCATCGGGGACGAGGAGCGCCGCACAACGCTCGAAGAAGGTCCCGAGATACTGATGGCCGACGGCCTCGATCATCTCGATCGACACGAGCCGGTCGAACTGGCCCTCGAGGTCCCGGTAGTCCTGGAGCAGCACCGTCACCCGGTCCGATAGCCCCGCCTCACGCACCCGCTCCGTCGCCAGCTCGTGTTGGCGCCGCGAAACGGTGGTCGTCGTCACGCGGCATCCGTACCGGTGGGCGGCGTGCATCGCGGAGCCCCCCCAACCGGAACCGATCTCGAGCACGTGGTGCTCGGGCGTCAGGCGCAGCTTGCGGCAGATCTGGTCGTACTTGGCCACCGAGGCTTCGTACATCGTCCGGTCCTCACCCTCGAACAGTCCCGCCGAATAGGTGAGCGTCTCGTCGAGGAAGAGCGAGAAGAAGTCGTTGCCGAGGTCGTAATGAGCCTGGATGTTGCGGCGTGAGCCTCGGCGGGTGTTCCGGTTCAGCCCGTGCGCCAACGCACGCAGGGGCTGGGCGAAGCGCGCCATCCCGGTCTCGAGGTCGTCGAGCACATCCCGGTTCCGCAGGAACAGCCGAACCACGGCCGTGAGGTCCTCCGTCGTCCAGTCTCCGTGCACGTACGCTTCAGCGGCGCCGAGGTGTCCCCCGAACGCCAAGGCCGTGAAGAGCTCGGGGTCGTGAACGGTGATCTCCGCGTGAGGATCGCCACCAGGGCCGAACGCGGCGGTCTCGCCCGGCCGGTGGATCAGCAGCCGGCCTTCCGTCAGGCGCGCCAGACGAGCCCGGACGAGTCGCTCCGCGATGCGATGAATGAAGGTCATGAGTCGATATGCTCGGGGTGATGGATGAACGGAACCTTCTTGAGCCACAACCGAACCGCCTGGAAGTAGATGCCGGCGAGCACGCGGGCCGTCATCCACGGGTAGCGGACCAGGGCTCCGGCGAGCGACCGGCCTGTAATCTCGCGCCGGCGCAAGCGGAGGGTCGCGTCGAACAGGACCCGACCCGCCCGCAGGTTCTCCATGTGGATCGCCAGATCCTGTCCGGGACGGGTCAGGACCCATTGATATTCCTGCTCCATGTCCATGAAGGGCGAGACATGGAACGCCTTGGGGAATCGGGCGGCGTCGGCCTGTTGCGCCACGCGGGGCCGCTCCGCAAGTGCCTCCCCGAAGGCCTCCGGGCCCACGACGTAGGCATGACGCTCGCCCCACGGCGTGTTCGTGATCTCCGCCACGAGCGCCTCGACCTCCTGGCCGTCGGGGGAGAAGCAGTAGTAGAAGGTGACGGGGTTCTGGATGTACCCGAAATAGCGGAGGTGCGTGAGCATCCGCACCGCGCCGGACGGTCGAGCGCGCCCGCTCGCCTCGACGGCGTCACGCACCGCCGCGTCGAGCGGTTTGGAGGCGTGACCCAGGAAGTCCTCACGCCGCCACCGGGCGATCGCCGCGCGGCGGGTCGACCAGAGCCAGCGTCCCTCGAAGACCTCGTCGACCTCAGCCAGATCGAGGTAGACCATGAAGAGATCGTAGGAGAACGCGTGGGGAACCGGCTCGAACCGTCGATGTCGAACCTGCCCGAAATAGAGCGCACTCTTCAAAACGAGGCCCCCAGCCCTTCGGCGACACGCACGCCGCTTCGCACCCCGTCCTCATGGAAGCCGTAGCCCCAATAGGCGCCGCAGAAGTGGGTTCGTGCCACGCCGCTGATCTCGCCGTGCCGCCCCTGAGCCGCGAACCCGTCGAGAGAGTACTGCGGGTGCCGATACGTCGTTCGAAATAAAATAGAATTCTTGTTCACTGCCGCGGTGTCGTTCAGGGTCACCAGGAACGTCTCGTCGGACGTCAGCGTCTGCAGCGCATTCATGTTGTAGGTTACGCGAACGGTGTCGTCGGCTCCCTCGCCGATCCGGTAGTTCCATGCTCCCCACGCACGGCGTCGTCGTGGCAGCACGCTCGTGTCTGTGTGGAGCACCACGTCGTTGTCCATGTACGGAAGCGCCCCGAGGATGCTCCGCTCGGCCTCCGTCGTATCCGCGAGGGTTGCGAGCGCGTCGTCCGAATGACACGCGAACACGACATGGTCGAACGCGTCCCCGTCGACCTCGACCCCGCCTGCGCCGCGGGACACCCGTCGCACGGGCGCACGGATGCGAATCCGGTCCCGGAGCGGCGCGACCAATGCGTCCACGTAGCGCGCTGATCCGCCGTGCACCACCCTCCACTGAGGTCGATCGTCCACGGTCAGCATCCCATGCTGTTCGAAGAAGCGCACGAAGAACTCGATCGGCATCTCCAGGACCCGGCTTGGTGCCGTGGACCAGAGTGCCGATCCCATGGGCACCAGGTAGTGCTCGGCGAGGCCGGCGGAGAAGCGGCCGCGATCCAGATAGGCGCCGAGGGTCTCGGGCCCAAGACCGAGCGCCACGTCGCGCGACGCCTGTCGGTTGAAGCGCAGGATGTCCAGAAGCATCCGGTGAAAGCTCGGCCGGATCAGGTTCCGCCGCTGGGCGAACAGCTGCCGGTACGTCGAGCCGTTGTACTCGAGGCCGGTGCGGTCGCAGCGTACGCTGAAGCTCATCTCGGACGACTGGGACGGCACCCCCAATTGCTCTAGCAATTTGGTGAAGAGGGGGTAGTTCCGCTCGTTGTAGACGATGAATCCCGTATCGACGGCGTGGACCGTCCCGTCCCGATCGGAAACCTCGACCGTGTGGACGTGACCGCCTACGCGGTTGCTCGCTTCGAACACGGTGATCTCGTGCTCGCGGTGCAGGAGCCACGCCGCGACCAACCCGGAGACCCCACTTCCGACTATGGCGATACGCACGTCAGCGGGTCTCCCGGGGGGGTGGGTTCGTGAGGAAAAACGGCAACGACCACCGGCCCATCAAGGCCGTGGCGGAGTCCGGGCCATTTACCGGCCCGTACCGAGTGGGTAAGGTGAAGGAGCGAAGGGCCGCAAACCAGTCGCACTACCCACCAACGGTCCCCCATGACCATGTCGCTCCTTTCGATGCAGCGTCGCCGAGCCGTCGCCTTGGTGCGTCACCCGTGAACCCTATCGCACCGGACTCCGGTATCGCCGACGATCGCCCCCACGTACCGATCGCCGAGTACCTCTACCGGCATGAGGCCGAGTTCGCGGCGGGCTTTCTGCGCGACGCTGGCATTCCGTTTCGCCTGCAGATCGACGACGCGGGAGGGGCCGACGCGGGCGTAACCATCGCGCGACCTGCGGTCCTCTGGGTGCGGGCCGAGCACGAAGAGGAAGCGCGAGCCATTCTCGACCTCGACGACTCGAGTGCTTCGGTGGCCCGCTCGCCCGCGACGCACGATGCCGACGAGGCAGGCCCACCCGGCGACGCCTCTCCGACCCCCAGCCACATCGCCTTCGAACCCCTCTGTCGCGCAGAGCGCCTCCTGGCGGGGATCCTCGCGCTCGCCCTGTTCGGCCTCGCGGCCTCGGGCGGCGAAGGGGCCGTGCCATGGGTCGGTGTCTGGGAGTCGATCGCCCTCGGGCTGGCGCTGGCACTCGGGCTGAGCGCCGTCTCGGGGCAGACGGTCGGGCCAATCAAGGCCATCTTAAGAACGCTGTCCGGGACTCTACCCTGACCTGAGTTGGCCTTCGGCCGGCCGCATTCAACCAGACCCCATCGATATGCGCGCTGTCACGTTCAACGTCACCGTTCCGAGCTATCTCGTCGGGAAGAGCCTCGGGCGCCTCACCGAGGCGGCTGTCTTCGGCACCCTCAGCGGGGTCCGTTTCGCCGACGTCGCCGAGCCCGGACTCCCCGCGGAGGACTGGGTCCGGATCGAAGTCTCGAAGGCCGGCATCTGCGGCACGGACATCGGAACCCTCGGCCTCGAAGCGAGCCCCGTCATGGAGCCCTTCGGATCCTTCCCGGCGGTGCTCGGGCACGAGATCCTCGGCAGGGTGGTCGAGATGGGACCTGGAGTGCACGGACTCGAGATCGGCCAACGCGTCGTGATCGATCCGATGATCTCCTGCCGGACGCGCGGATTTCCTCCGCATGATCAGTGCGGGTCGTGTGACGACGGCCTTCACTGCACGTGCGAGCGTAGTGGCGAGGAAGGCGCGCTCCAGATCGACGGACATGCGCTACGACGCGGGGCGACCGTGGGCTACCACGCCGACCTTCCCGGCGGGTGGTCCGAGCGGGTCATCGCGCACCGGGCACAGGTCTTCCCGGTCGACGACGCGCTGTCGGACCACGCGGCGGTGCTCATCGAGCCGCTCGCGGTCGGCATGCACGCGGTGCTCGGCATGCGTCCCTTCGGCCCGGGACCCGCGCTCGTCATCGGGAGCGGACCCATCGCGCTCGGAACCGTCTGGGCGCTTCGGGCGGCGGGTTTCGAGGGCGAGATCGTCGCTCAGATCAAGCGCGACCACGAGGCCGAGATCGGGCGAGCACTCGGCGCGGACACCATCGTCGCGCCCGGGGCCGAGGCGCGGCAGGCGTTGATCGAGACCGGGGCTCAGGCCTACATGCCCATCGTCGGCGACGAAGTGTACGCTGGTGGGGGTTTCCGGCTGATCTTCGACTGTGTGGGAAGCGGCCAGACCCTCGAGCAGGCCCTGCGTTTCGCCGCACCGCGTGCCCGTCTGGTCATGCTCGGCTGCGCCGCCGAGATCGCGAAGCTGGATCTGACCTTCGTGTGGGCCCGCGAGCTCGATGTGAAGGGCTTCGTCGGATACGGTCGCGAGGAGTGGCGGGGTGGAACCCCGCACACGTTCGAGGTCACGCACGACCTCCTCCTCGAAACGCTCGCTCCGGTCGATCGCATGGTGACGCACGTCTACCCGCTCGGGGACTATCGGCGGGCTCTGTCCACCGCGGCCAACCGACGCAAGACCGGATCCATCAAGGTGCTTCTCGACCCGTCGGCTGGTTGAGCACGACGGGCGCACCTTCGGGAGATCTGTCGAGTCCGGGCGTCGTCGTCGTCGGAGGCGGCGTCATCGGCGTCTGCTGCGCCTACTATCTCAGCAAGTCCGGAGCCCGCGTCACCCTCCTCGAGCGCACGACACTGTCGGGAGAGGCCTCGTCCGGGAACGCCGGCAATATCTCCGCGGGCCATCCTCCCCTGAACAGGCCGGGGCGGGTCGGAGAGGCCTTGCGGTGGATGTTCGATCCGGCGAGCCCGTTGTACATCCCTCCGCGCTGGGACCCCGATCTCTGGCGCTGGCTGGCCACCTTCGCGCGTCATTGCACCCACCGGCACGTGCGTCAGGCCATGGCGGTCATGGCGCCCATCGGGCACCGGACGCTCGAGTTGTTCGAGGAGATGATCGAGGAGGAGGGCCTGGACTGCGAGTACCGACGCGACGGTTATCACGACGTCTGCGTCACCGAGGCGGGCCTCGCCGCCGCCCGGGGCGAAGCCGAGCTGATCCGCCCCCACGGCTACCATCCGGAGCTCCTCGACCCCGATGAGCTCCGCAGGCGCGAGCCGGCGCTCGGCGATGCCGTCGCCGGAGGGGTCTTCTATCCGGAGGCGGCCACGGTCGATCCGCTCCGCTTCGTCCAGGGCCTCGGGGACGTCTGTCGAGCCCGGGGCGTCCGTGTCCGCGAAGGTGCGGAGGCCGTTGCCATCGCCGTTGCTGCGGACCGGGTCCGGGGCGTGCGGCTCGCGGATGGGTCCGTCGAGCCGGCGGACGCGGTCGTGCTCACCACCGGCCCATTCAGCCTGCGCCTGGCCGGTGGCTCGGGCGTGCGGCTCGCCGTTCAGCCGGGCAAAGGGTATCACCGCGATGTGCCGGTCGGGCTCGACGGCGCTCCTCCACTCAGAGGCGCGTGTGTGCTCCACGAATCGTCCGTCTTCTGCACACCGCTCCGCGGGAGGGTCCGCTTCGCCGGTACCATGGAGTTCTCGGGGATGAACCGGGTTCTGCGGCCCGCCCGGCTGGCGCAGCTCACCCGGGCGGCTCGGCACGTGTTTCCTGACCTTGGTGACGCTCCCCCGCTGTCGGAGTGGAGCGGGCTTCGTCCGATGAGCGCCGATGGCCTTCCCCTCATCGGTGAGCTCCCGGGACCCGGAGGTGCGTGGATCGCGACCGGCCATGGCATGCTCGGTCTGACGCTGGGGCCGGTGACCGGCGAGATGATCGCCGATGCGCTGATCGGGAGCACGCCGAGTCGGCACCTTCTGGCACTGACGCCCGCGCGCTTTCATGGTAAGGGCTGATGAAATGACCGGGCGGACCCCGCTGAGCCGCTCAGAAAACGTACCGGGGGGGCACGACATGACGCTATCTAGACGTGAATGGTTGAGGATCACGGCCGGCGTGGGCGCCGTATTCGCGCTCAAGGGTTGCGGACCGTCCGATGGCGGTGGAGCCGCGGCCGGGGGCGCCAGCGCCGGCACCATGGCGACCGGGCAGACCACGGGGTTGATCACCCGCGCCATCCCATCGAGCGGAGAGCAGATCCCGGTCATCGGCCTCGGGGGCAGATGGATCTCGAGTGACGCGAGCGCCGAGGAGCTTGCCGAGCACCGGGCGGTGCTGCATGCGCTCGCCGAAGGCGCCGAAGTCGCCGGGCGCGTGTTCGACACGGCGCCTTCCTACGGCGGTGGGGCGTCCGAGGAGTACGCCGGCCAGTGGGCCGCGGAGGACGGCTTCGGCGACGACATCTTCTGGGCGACCAAGGTCAACGTGGCGGGTCGCGGCGGAGGCTCCGCCGATCCGGCCGAGGTCAGGGCCCAGATCGAGCAGTCCTTCGCATATCTGGGTGTTCCCGAGATCGACCTGAACCAGGTCCACAACATGGGCGACCCACCCACGCAGCTCGGAATCCTCCAGGAATACAAGGACGAGGGCCGCATCCGGCATATCGGCATCACGACCACGAGCGATCACCAGTATCCGGCGCTTGCCGAGGTCATGCGCGCGTATCCCATCGACTTCATCGGCATCGACTACGCCATCGACAACCGTATGGCCGAGGAGACCATCCTCCCCCTGGCGCAGGACGAGGGGATCGCCGTCATGGTCTATCTGCCGTTCGGGCGGAGCCGCATGTGGGCGCGTATCGGCGATCGCCCACTACCCGACTGGGCCTCCGAATTCGACGCGAGCACCTGGGCGCAGTTCATGCTCAAGTTCGTCGTCGCCCACCCGGCCGTGACGGTTGCGACGCCGGGCACCGGCGACCCGGAGCATATGGTGGACAACCTCGGCGGGGGCAGGGGCCGTCTTCCGACGCCGGAGCACCTCGAGCGGATGGTGCAGCTGGTGGAGGGCCTCCCCGCGGCGTAGGTGACAGGGCGCGGCCGTGCGACCGTCTGCGGCCGTGCGACCGTCTAAAGATCCAGCGGGATGACGTCCGGTAGGATCTTGCTGGTGGGGCGGTCGCCGTCGACGTCGATCCCCTCGAGCCGCAGGAGGGCGATCTTCGCGGGTAGTCCGCCGCCGAAGCCGGTGAGGCGCCCGCCGGAGCCGACCACCCGGTGGCAGGGGATCACGATGGGGATCGGGTTCGCACCGACCGCCTGACCCACGGCCCGGGCGAGCTCGGGACCGCCGACCGCTCGTGCGAGCTCGCCGTACGACATCACCTGGCCGTACTCCACCGCGAGGAGCTGCTCGTAGACCTGGCGTTGAAAGTCGGTGGCGACGCCACTCAGGTCGAGCGGAAGGTCGAAGTCGGTGCGCTCACCCGCGAAGTACTCCTCCAGCTGGGTTACCGCGTCGCGAAGCGTCGGAGGGAAATCGTCGGGATCGTCGAGGTGATTGCCGGCGGGCAGGGGGCCGAACTCGACGTGACGTACACCCGTCGGTGATACCCACACGGTCACGGGGCCCGCGCGGGTCTCGGACAGGTGGGCGGAGTGGACCTCGACCGAGGTCAGTTCGCGGGTTCCGCCGCGCTCTGGCGCAGCGCCTCTCGCAGTGCGTCGAAGCCCAGGAGGGCGCACTTCACGCGCACCGGGAACTTGCTCACGCCCTGGAGCGCCCTGAGCTCTCCGAGCGTCTTGTCGCGCGCGGCCTCGGCGTCGCCATGCATGACCTGGGTGAATCGGTCGGCGAGGGACTCGGCGTCGTCGAGCGACCGTCCCTCGAGCAACGTCGTCATGATGCTCACGGCCGCCTGCGAGATGGAGCATCCTTGTCCGACGAACTTGGCGTGCCTGATCGTGTCGCCCTCGATCTGCAGCTGAAGCTTGATCTCGTCCCCGCACACGGGGTTGTTCATGTGGACCTCCACCGTGTGGTCCTCGAGATCGCCCTTGTTACGGGGCTTCTTGTAGTGCTCGAGGATGAGCTGCTGGTAGAGGGAGCTGAGCTGCGGTGTCTCCATGGATGTCCCCGTTGCGAGTTGATGCGACAACATAGGGCGCGAGGCGCCGTTCCCGCTACGCGAAGATCCGTCGCACCTCGGACAGGGCGTCGACCAGCTGGTCGACGTCCTCCGTCGTGTTGTACAGATAGAACGACGCGCGCGCGGTCGCCGGCACGCCGAAGTGCTTCATGACGAGCTGCGCGCAGTGATGGCCCGCCCGCACGGCGACGCCTTCCGCGTCGAGAATCGTCGAAATGTCGTGCGGGTGCGCCTCGGCCATCGAGAACGACAGGACGGCCGACCGCTCGTCGAGCGACTTCGGGCCGTAGATCTCGACGCCGTCGAGGGCGCTGACGCGTTCGATCGCATAGGCCAGAAGCGCCCGCTCGTGCGCGGCGACCGCCTCCATGCCGATCGTGGACAGGTAGTCGACGGCCGCGCCGAAGCCGACGGCTCCGGCGATGTTCGGCGTGCCTGCCTCGAACTTGTGCGGCACCTCGGCCCAGGTGCTCTCGTTCCTGCCCACCAGGTGGATCATCTCGCCGCCGCCCTGATAGGGCGACATCTCTTCGAGCAGCTCCTTCTTCGCCCAGAGCGCACCGATGCCGGTCGGGCCGCACATCTTATGGCCGCTGAATGCGTAGAAGTCGACGCCGAGCTCCTTCATGTCGACCTTGGCGTGCACCGCGCCCTGCGCCCCGTCGACGAAAATGCGGGCACCGACGGCGCGAGCCGCGGCGGCGATCTCGCGCACCGGGTTCACGGTCCCGAGCGCGTTCGATACGTGCGAGACGGAGACTAGCTTCGTGCGCTCGGTCAGCAGCGTGTCGAGGTCGTCCAGGACGAGGCGGCCCTGGTCGTCGAGCTCCAGGTAGCGGAGCTTGGCGCCCGTGCGCTGGGCGAGCAGCTGCCAGGGAATGATGTTCGAGTGATGCTCGAGCACCGAGATGAGGATCTCGTCCCCTTCACCGACGTTGTCGAGGCCCCAGGCGGAGGCGACCAGATTGATGGCTTCCGTGGTGCCTCGGGTCCACACGAGTTCGTCTGGGTCCGGCGCGCCGATCCACCCCGCGACTTTCACGCGCGCCCCCTCGTAGGCGTCCGTGGCGCGCCGGGACAACTCGTGGATGCCACGGTGCACGTTGGCGTTGTCGCGCGTGTAATATCCGTCGAGCGCGTCGAGCACGGCACGGGGCTTCTGCGACGTGGCCGCGTTGTCGAGGTAGACGAGCGGCTTTCCGTGCACGGTCTGGGCGAGGGCCGGAAAGTCGGCCCGCCGCGCCTTCGCGTCGAAGGCGGTGCTCACCCGACATCCACGTAGATGCCGTCGTCCCGGACCTCGACGGGGAACGAACGGACGGGTCGCACCGCGGGCAGCGCTTTGCGCGCCCCCGAGCAGGCGTCGAACCGGGCACCGTGGTACCGGCACACCACGTTGCCTCCGTCCAGTTCACCGTCCGAAAGCGGGTACGCCTCGTGGGAGCACTGGTCTTCGAGCGCACAGAGGCGCCCGTCCACGTTCGCCAGGACGACCGCCTGCCCGTTGGCCATGACGCCTTTGAGCTCTCCCGCTGGGCAGGTGCCGGTGTCGGCGACCCGCACCCAATCAGACATGGTGCGCCAGCTTCTCCTCGATGACCCGCGTGACCTTGTCGACCACGCCCCCCAGGGGGAGCTTCGCGAGCACCTCGCCGAGGAAGCCGAGCACGACCAGACGCTCCGCCGTGATCCGGTCAAGCCCTCGGCTCATCAGGTAGAACTTGGCCTCCGCGTCGAGCTCGCCGACGGTCGCGCCGTGGGAGCACTTCACGTCGTCGGCCTCGATCTCGAGGTTCGGCAGCGAGTCGGCCCGTGCCTTGGCCGACAGCAGCAGATTCCGGTTGGTCTGGTAGGCGTCGGTGCGCTGCGCGCCCGGGTGGACACGGATGATGCCGCGGAACACTGAGCGGCTCTCACCGTCGAGTGCACCCTTGTAGAGCAGGTCGCTCCCCGTGTTGGGCGCGATGTGGTCCTGGCTCGTATTAAAATCAAAATGCTGGTTCTCGTCTCCGAAATAGAGACCGAGCATGTCCGAGTTGGCGCCGGGTCCGAGCAGGCGCGCGTTGAGATCCACGCGACTCACCGTGGCGCCGAGCGCGACGTTCAAGGTGTCGAGCTTGGCGTCGCGAGCGGCCAGGGTGCGCTGCACGGACTGGAAGAAGGCGCCTCGTCCGAGCTGCTGCACCGACACGAACTGGACCTGCGCGCCCTGCCGGGCGATGACCTCGACCGTGTTCGACACCAGCGTCTGACGCTCGAAGTCGTCCGAGACGACCTCATCGACGTAGGAGACCTGGCTCGCGTCTTCGGCCACGATGAGCACGCGGCTGAAGTAGGCCACGCCGGGCTCCGACGCCCACCTCGTGACCCGCACGGGGTTCTCGAGCCGCACGCCGCGCGGCACGTACAGGAAGATTCCGTCGTTCCACAGCGCTGCGTTGAGCGCTGCGAACTTGCCTTCCTCTGGAGGTACGGCTTGGGTCGCGAGGTGCTCGCGGACCAGATCTTCGTGCGTGTCGAGGGCCTGGTGCAGCGATTTCAGCACGACGCCCTTCCGGGCGAGCGTGTCGTCGATGTCCGCGTGCACCACATGACCATCGATGAGCACGATGTGCCCGGACGCCGCCCGGTCTTCGGCCATCGTCCTGCGGAGCCCCTCCGGCCATGCCTCCGGCTCGTCGGGTGCGGTGTCCGCGTCGCTCAGACGCAGCGCGCCCAGGTCGAGCTTCTTCTTGAGGTCGGTGTAGCGCCACTCCTCGAGCTTGGTCGTCGGGAGGGGCGTGCGCTCGTAGACGTCCCAAGCATGGTCGCGACGCTCGCGCAGCCACTGGGGCTCACCTAAGGAGATGCGTCCGACCGCGGCGCCGTTCAGCGCGTCGGTAATGCCTTCCATGAAGCCGGTATCTTGCATGCGTGTGATGTGTGTTCCGTGAGGGGCGGGTCGGTCAGCCGACCGAGCCTTCCATCTCGAGCTCGATGAGGCGGTTGAGCTCGACCGCGTACTCCATGGGGAGCTGCTTCGCGATCGGCTCGATGAAGCCGCGGACGATCATGGCCATCGCCTCGTCCTCCGGGATGCCTCTGCTGGTGAGATAGAAGAGCTGCTCCTCACCGATCTTCGAGACCGAGGCTTCGTGCCCGATGTTGGCGTCCTGTTCGTCGATCTCGATGTACGGGTAGGTATCCGTGCGCGAGGTGTCGTTGATGAGCAACGCGTCACACTCGACGTTCGAACGCGAGTGGTGCGCCCCGTCGTACACCTTGCAGAGGCCGCGGTAGGTCGAGCGGCCGGTTCCCTTGGAAATCGACTTCGAGACGATGGACGACGTCGTGTTCGGCGCTGCGTGAACCACCTTGCCGCCCGTGTCCTGGTGCTGGCCGTTACCCGCGTACGCGATCGAGAGGATCTCGCCGTGGGCGCCCTCGCCCATCAGGTAGCAGGACGGGTACTTCATGGTGAGCTTCGAGCCCAGGTTCCCGTCCAGCCATTCCATGTGCCCCCCGGCCTCCACCATCGCGCGCTGGGTGACCAGGTTGTACATGTTGTTCGACCAGTTCTGGATGGTCGTGTAGCGGAAGCGGGCGTTCTCCTTCACGAGGATCTCGATGACGCCCGAGTGGAACGACTCGGTGGAGTAGACCGGCGCCGTGCATCCCTCGATGTAGTGCGCCTGCGCGCCTTCCTCGACGATGATGAGCGTGCGCTCGAACTGCCCCATCCGCTCCTGGTTCACGCGGAAGTACGCCTGCAGCGGCGTGTCGAGCGAGACGCCCTTCGGGATGTACACGAAGGACCCCCCCGACCAGACGGCCGCGTTCATCGCGGCGAACTTGTTGTCCTCGGCCGGGATGACCGTACCGAAGTATTCGCGGAAGAGGTCGGGGTGGTTCTTCAGCCCGTCCTCGATGGAGTCGAAGATGACGCCCTGGTCCTCCCACTCCTTCCGGAGCGAGTGATAGACCATCTCGGACTCGTACTGTGCACCCACCCCGGCCAGGATCTTACGCTCGGCCTCGGGGATCCCGAGCTTCTCGAACGTGTCCTTGATCTCATCGGGCACGTCGTCCCACGAGCGCTCCATCTGGTCCTGCGGGCGCACGTAGAAGTAGATCTCGTCGAGGGTGTCCTCGAGGGTCGTGAGGTCGCCGCCCCACGTCGGCATCGGCTTCGCGTTGTAGATCTCGAGCGCCTTGAGGCGGTACTCGAGCATCCACTCCGGCTCGTCCTTATGTGCGGAGATCTGGCGCACGACCTTCTCCGACAGGCCCTTCTCCGCCCGGAACTTCGGCTTGCCCTCGGTGATGAAGTCGTACTTGTACTGGTCGAGGTCCAGATCTTTGATGATTTCGTTCTGAGGCATGGGAGGGTCCTCCGGCTTGGGGTCAGGCTTCGGCGCCGCCGGCGCCCGCCTGGGTGTTCGCGGCTGCTTCCTCGGGACGCCAGTCCTTGTAGCCGTCCTTCTCGAGCTCCAGCGCCAACTCGGCTCCACCGGAGCGGACCAAACGACCTTCCATCATCACGTGCACGTAGTCCGGCTTGATGTAGTCGAGCAGGCGCTGATAGTGCGTGATGAGGACGATGGCCATGTCGGGGTTCTCGGCCGCGAGCTTGTTCACGCCCTCCGAGACGATCTGCAGCGCATCGATGTCGAGGCCGGAATCGGTCTCGTCCATGAGGGCGAGCGACGGCTTCAGCATCGCCATCTGCAGGATCTCGTTGCGCTTCTTCTCACCACCGCTGAACCCGTCGTTCACGTGGCGTTCGGCGAACGTGACGTCCATATCGAGCATCTCCATGCGCTCGGTGAGGATGTCGGAGAAGTCGAACAGGTCGAGCTCCTCACCCTCGGGCAGATGGGCCTGCACGGCCGTCCGCAGGAAGTTGGCGATCGAGACGCCGGGGATCTCCACCGGGTACTGGAAGGCGAGGAAGACGCCCGCGCGGCTCCGTTCGTCCGTTTCCATGTCGAGGAGGTCTTCCCCCTTGTACGTGACCGCGCCGCTGGTCACTGCGTAGCCGGGGTGGCCGGCCAGGACCTTGGCCAGGGTGCTCTTACCAGAGCCGTTCGGACCCATGATCGCGTGGATCTCGCCCTTGGCGACCTGCAGGTCGACCCCGCGCAAGATGTCGAAGTCTTCGTCCGCGACCTTGGCTTCGAGGCCTTCGATCTTCAGAATGGGAGCGTCGCTCATGCATCCCCTCGGTGCTATCGACGGGAGTCGCGCACGAGCAGAGTGCCCGGGCGCGCCCTTATCAAGAATGATTCTTCGTTTCAGGACCCGAAACCTAGGGGTCGGCCGGAGGAGGGTCAAGGTGGGGGCACGGCCAGGTCCGGGGGGCGGTCGAAGCTTGCCAGATCGCCAGCGATAGCCGCCGAAGCGGCCCGCCTGTGACACTTCAAGACACGCCAATGCCCAGGAGTCGCAGGTCTCGATGTTCGAGATGACGAAGTTGGTCAATCAGCACGTGAGTTGACGCGGAGGGCAGACCACCTGGTTCACGCACCCCAGCGACGATGACTTCATCGACGTGCCGATCGGTTGCTGGTTCCCGGACTGATCGCGCCCGGCCCCTGCCCGGACTCGCCGCGGTCCTTCCATCGGTGGAAACGGGGGCGCCGGCGAGTCCGCCGGGGCGGAAGACCTCAGGCGCTCGTCACCGCCCGTTCCAGCCTCTCCGTCCCGGGGAAGAGCAGGTTGTTCTCCAGGTGCACGTGGCGGTGGAGGTC
>JBBDSN010000097.1:0-1118 GCA_040904885.1 Gemmatimonadota bacterium
GCGAACGCGGGTCACACCGTCCACGTCGGGGACGAGGAGTTCATCCTCCACCAGATCCCCTCGGGCATCCTGCACGAAGGCAAGCGCTGCCTCCTCGGCAACGGCGTCGTGCTCGACATCGAGCAGTTCTTCCAGGAGTACGACGCGATCCTGAAGCGTGGCCGAGACCTCGAAGGCCGGGTGGGCGTGAGCGAGCGGGCTCAGCTCCTGCTCCCCTATCACCGCTGGATGGATCGCGCGGTCGAGGATTCCGCCGCGGTGCAGGACAAGATCGGGACCACCGGCCGCGGCATCGGCCCGGCCTACGAGGACAAGGCCGGACGTAGGGGGGTCCGCGTGGCGGACCTCGGGAACGCCCAGCGTCTCCAGAAACGCGTCGATCAGGCGAAGGAGCGTATCTGCGACCGGCTCCGGGAGATGGGCGGCGGTGCCACGGAAGAGCTCGACCGCGCGCTCGACCAGGCGCTCGCGCTCGGTGAGCGTCTGCTCTCGCTCGCGACCGACACCGGGCCCGAGATCAGCGAGGCCCTGAGGAACGGTCGGCGAGTGCTCCTCGAGGGCGCGCAGGGGACTGCGCTCGATCTCGACCACGGCACGTATCCGTTCGTCACCTCGTCGAACACCACGGCGGCCGCGGCTGCGACGGGAACCGGCATCGGACCGACGCTCATCGACTCCGTGGTCGGAGTGGTGAAGGCGTACACGACGCGGGTCGGGGAAGGACCGCTCCCGAGCGCGTTCGAGCCAGAGATGGACGAGCACGTCCGCAAACTCGGAGGGGAGTTCGGCGCCACCACGGGCCGGCCGCGCCGGTGCGGATGGTTCGATTCGGTGCTCACGCGGCACGCCGCCCAGGTGAACGGCCTCACCGGGCTTGCGGTGACCAAGATGGACGTCCTGGACACGCTGTCGGAGCTCCAGGTGGCGACCGCCTACCGCATGCCCGACGGCAGCGTGACCGAGCGCTTCCCTGCCGATACGTGGTCGCTCGGAGAGTTGGATCCGGTGTACGAGACGCTGCCGGGGTGGCATGCGCCCACAGGGGAAGTCCGCCGACTCGAGGACCTCCCGCGGAACGCACGCGCTTATCTCGACCGTATCGTCGAGCTCACGGGCAC
>JBBDSN010000098.1:0-2356 GCA_040904885.1 Gemmatimonadota bacterium
GCCGCGCGTACCGGTAGAGCTCCTTTCGACTGAGATCCGGAGAGGACATGCGGTTACCCACCCCCCGCCCTGGCAGCGGTTCCCCGCAGCCCCCCCTCGGCCACCACCTGGAATCGCACGGCGTCCTCCTCGAACTGCGCGACGAGCTCGTCGTCGAGTCCAGCCTGCTCCGCCACATCGGCCAGTTGCGCCGCGAGCGCGTAATATTGCCACGGAATGTTCAGCGTCGAGCGGTCCTGCCAGATCGCTCGGTCGCGGAGGCTCCGGAACGAATACACGTCGCGGTACAGCTCCAGGGACCGGTCCAGATCGAACCATTCGCCGCCGTACTCCCGCCGTCCCCGGATGAGTCCTTCCGGCGGATCGTCCGAGAGCGGACGGAAGACCAGCTTGGTCACCAACCCCTGACGGACCCCCCAGCGCTCGAGCCCGAGGTCGCGCAGCATGCCGCCCACGGCGGAAAAATAGATCGGCCGCTCGTCGAAAGCATCGTGGATGATGGAGAGCGCGATCTGGTGACTCCGGTCGAGGGTCATCTCCGCGGGATACGTGACCGCTATGCCAGGAAACGCGATGGTCAGGTCCTCACCCAGCGTGGCGGTCCCGACCCCGTCCATCTGTTCGGGAGAGAGCTCCATGATGGAGCGCTCCGGCGCCGGCTGGTCCTCGTAGAGACCCGGCACACCGACTCCGTCGAAGGGACGCTGCCGGTCCGGCGCCGTGAGGTCCTGGAGCTGCCTGGGATACCAGGTCGTATACAAATACTGACCCACGACCACGGTAACGTCGCGGCGTATCCCCTCCACCTCCTGGAGATACCAGAGCGGGAAGGTGTCGTTGTCCCCGTTCGTGAACAGCACGCCGTAGGGCTCCACGCTGACCAGGAGGTCGTAGGCCCAGTCACGAGCCGCATAGTCGCCGGCGCGGCTCGCCCAGCTCCAGTTGAGCATGAGGGGGATGAACGCCAGAACGAGCACCGGCGCGGCGACCGAGAGCCGCGGCCGTACCTGCCGGCCATCGTCCGGCTGTGCGGTGCCGTCAGGAGCCGCCCCCGGTTCGACCGCCGCACGGCCCAACCCGCCGACGAACGCGGCGAGCACGTGCCATACCCGGGCCAGGCCCAAGCCGGCAAGCGATCCCCAGACCATGAACCCCGCGATGAAGAAGTAGTCGCGCTCCCGGACCTCGTGCATGGCGCGATCGTCGATGTGCGGGGCGAGGGAATAGCCGTAACGGAAGTTGAGGTAGAAGACGAGCAGCACGGTGAGGGTCGCGGTGAGCGTCGCGAGATACCCGAAAACGACCCGATCCGACGACCACGACGCCCACAGCCCCACGCCACCCAGCGCGAGGAACAGCACCGCGAACGGAAGCCTCGGTCCCCAGGGGAGCTCCGAAGGGTCGATGCCGCGCGCCCATTGCCACTCGAAGTACTGCCACCACATCTCGAGCTGCGCACCGAACGGCGCCTTCCGCTCCGTGACCGGGGGCGGCTGGTACTGCCGCCGCGTCAGGTTGTCCGCGAGCATCTCGCACCCGGCGCGGCCCAGGCTGTATACCGCGACCGCCGCCCCCGTGACGCTCTCGCAGGTCGGGTCTCCTTCGTTGATGACCGGGTCGAGCTCGGCTCGCACGGGAAGGACGAAGTTGAACGAGAGGCCGAGCAGCACGAGCAGGACCGCCCGCTGGAGGAACGCCCTCGTGAGCAGGGGCCGGACGCCGGACGCGACCACGAGCACCAGCAGCGCCGGACCCGGGAGGACGGACATGAGGTGGTTCGTGGAGCCCAGCGCGAGAAGAAACACGATCCAGAGCAGGTACCGCTCGGCTCCGGGCCTGTGCCGCACGTCGCGCCAACGCACGGCCAGCCAGCTCACGACCCCGATGATCAGAAGACTGAGCGTGTAGACCTTCTCGTTCACGTTCGATTGGTTCCACACCGTGAACGCGGTGGCACCCAGAAGCGCCGCGACGGCCGCGCCGACCCGCGCGTAGCGCTCGTCGTCGGAAAGGCCCCGGAGAACCCGGTGCGCCACCAGGTAGAAGCACCCGGTCGCGCCCGCGCTGGTCGCGGCCGCGAGCATGTTGATGCGTACCGCCACGGGAAGGGCCAGGGGCGCCAGCAGGAGGCTCCACGCCTTGCCGAACACGACGAAGAGCGGGTTCCCCGGGGGATGGGGGACACCGACGGTGTGCGCGGTGGCGATGTATTCGCTCGCGTCCCAGAACGCCGTGGTCGGAGCGAGTGTGACCACGTAGAGGGCGAAGGCCGCGAGCGCGGCGACGCCGGCGGCCAGGTAGGGAGGTCTGTAGTCTTCGGGCACCAGGTTCTCGTTTCGGGTCGGGTCAGTCCCGA
>JBBDSN010000098.1:2456-6474 GCA_040904885.1 Gemmatimonadota bacterium
GGCTCGGCACGGTCAGGCTCGGCACGGCCCGTGAAGAGCGCGTCGATCGACCGCGCGAGACCTCCGAGTTGATTCCGTTCAGGTACCTCGGACATGCGACCCTCGTGTGTGGCCAGAAGTGCCGACCGACGATCTCATGAATGTACGGCCTCGCGGGCCTGGATGCCTCCCTCGATGTTCCGCACGTCTTTGAAGCCCGCGGCCTGCAGGAGGCTCGCGCCGATGGCCGACCGGTTGCCCGACCGGCAGTAGACGAGCGTCGGCCGATCGGGATCGAGCTCCTCGGCACGCTCCGGGAGCGAGCCGAGGTGGATATGCTCGGCTCCCGGCACGTGCCCTTCGTTCCACTCGGTCAGGCTCCGCACGTCGAGGAGGACAGGGTCTTCGCCGTCTAGCGCCCGCTCCGCCTCCTCCCAGTCGATCACGGTGGTGCGCTCGACGGGCGCGACCGATCCGGTCCACCAGTCGAGCACTTCGGGCGGCGCGAAGCCCACCGACCGGTCGATGCCGATCATGACGAGATCCCGAGCCGCCGCCCTCGCATGCTCGTGGTCGTAGGCGACGAAGTAGATCGGAGTGTCGTAGGGAAGCAGCCAGCCCGCCCAGTTGGTGAAGTCCGCTCCCCATGGAATGTTGACGGTGCCGGGCAGATGCCCCGAAGCGAAATCGCCCCGGCTGCGCACATCGACCACGGTGGCGCCTTCGCGCAGGCGGGCCGTCAAGACGTCGGGCACCAGCTGAACGGGCTCCGGAAGCCGGTCCAGCACGGCCGGGCCGTCGCGGTTCATCCGCTTCATGCTCGCGAAGTACGCCGGGGGCTCCGGCTGGTCCTCGAGCACCTTTCGCACGAACTCTTCCTCGTCGGCGCACTGGAACGCCCAGTTCACCAGCTTCTCGTACCCCAGCGTGCTCGAAGGCACCGAACCGAGAGCCTTGCCGCACGCGGAACCGGCTCCGTGTCCTGGAAGGATCTGGAGGTAGTCGGGGAGCTCCTTGAAGCGCTCGAGGGACTGCCACAGCGTCTTCGCCCCGGCGGCCATCGTGCCGGCCACGCCCGCCGCCTTTTCCAGAAGGTCGGGCCTCCCCACGTCACCCACGAAGAGGAAGTCACCGGTGAGCACGCCGAGGGGCTCCGCGCTCGCCGCCCCGTCGGTCACGGTGAACGACAGGTGCTCCGGCGTGTGGCCCGGCGTGTGCAGGGCCTTCAGCGTCACCTTCCCCATCTCGATCGTGTCGCCATCACGAAGCAACCCGGCTCCGTCCTCGTCGGCGAACGCGTACTGCCAGTCCTGGCCTCCTTCGGCGGACAGCAAGAGCAGCGCGCCCGTGCGGCGGGCCAATTGGCGCGATCCCGACAGGAAGTCGGCATGGATATGGGTTTCCGTCACGTACCGGATTTCCATGCCCTCGGCCGCGGCGGCCTCGAGGTAGACGTCGGTGTCCCGATGGGGATCGACGACCACCGCCTCACCGGTGGCCTGACACCCGATCATGTAGCTGGCCTGGGCCAGCTTGTCGTCATAGAAGCGGCGCAGCAACATGCTTCCTCCAGGTCGTGTCCGGTCCGGATGAGGACCTGTTCGGACCTCTTCTCCAAGATTTCGAAATCTAGCGAAAGGAAGTAGTGCCCGCCCGCTTGCTGGGTCCTCCCCCGACGTCCATCTTGCCCGTGCATCGGCGACCTGCCGCCAGGCGGTAACCTCCCCCGGAAGGAGACACGAGACCCAGATGCCGGTCTTCACCCGAATCAAGGAAGATGTGCTGGTGCTCACGGCCGACGGCGACTATACGCCTGGCGAGCTCGCCAGGATGAGCGCCCGCGCGTTCGACGACCATGCGGCGCCACCGGCCGCATTGGTCCTATTGGACGTGAGTGGCGCCGCCGGACTCGAGTCCAGATCTCCGGAGGCCATGATCGCTGAAGGTACCGCGCTCGCAGCCCATCGCAACAGGATCTCGAAGCTGGCCGTGGTCGTGTCGAGCCGCTTCAACGGCCTGTTCGACGAGGGGGGCGCCTTCGTGCAGACCGTCGGGGTCGACGTTGGCGCCTTCCCGTCACACGCTGAAGCCATGGACTGGCTGCGGGGCATGACGTAGGAGGCCGGTCGAGGTCGCCCGGACCCACGAAGAGGAGGGATCGATGAGAGGAATCCGCGAGGGGACCCGTTCACGGGGGGGATCACGGTTCGCCGGCGTTCTCGTGGCGATGCTGCTGGGCGCCGGGATGGTCGCGTGCCAGGGAACACCGGTCGCCGAGCCCGGCACGACCGCGTTCGTCGGAGTGTCCGTCCTCCCGATGGACCGTCAGGGCGTCGTCCCCGACCAGACCGTCGTCGTCGTCGACGGCGTCATCACCGCGGTGGGCCCGGCGGACGACGTGATCGTCGGTGAGGGAGCCACCGTCATCGACGGCACGGGACGCTTCCTCATGCCCGGCCTCGCCGAGATGCACGCCCACGTCCCGCCTGGTGACGACCCGCCGCGCGATCAGGTGGAGGACATTCTCTTTCTCTACGTGGCCAACGGCATCACCACGATCCGCGGCATGCTCGGCTCCGACTACCAGCTTCCGCTCGCGGCCGAGCTGGAGCGGGGCGAAGTACTCGGACCGACGTTCTACGTAGGTGCGCCCTCCATCAACGGGACCTCCGCGCCGACGCCCGAGGCCGCCGAGGCGCTCGTACGCCGGCACGCGGAGGCCGGCTACCACCTCCAGAAGATCCATCCCGGCGTGTCCCGGGAGACCTGGGATCACATGGTCGAGGTCGCCGAAGAAGTCGGGCTTCCGTTCGGTGGACACGTGCCCGTGGATGTGGGGCTCGAGCACGCAATCCGGACGGGGATGTCCACCGTGGATCACCTGGACGGGTACGTGCAGGCGATCGCTTCGGACGACGTCGTCGAACAAATCAACACGGGCCAGCCGATCGACCTCGCCGGGCTCGTCCAGGGCGCGGACGTGGAGCGGATCCCGGAGATCGTCGCGCTGACCCTGGAGCACGACACGTATGTCGTCCCGACGATGTATCTCTGGGAGAACCTCTACGGCGGGAGCGATCCCGAGCCGTTTCTGCGCCTGCCCGAGATGCGCTACGTGTCGGAGGCTCAAAAGGAGGCCTGGCGGCGGCAGGGCTCGGCCGGACCCCGGGGATCTCCGGAGGCGCTGCAGGCGTTCTTCGATCTCCGGAACCGGATCCTGTATGAGCTCGCCGACGCGGGGGCGGGCATCCTCATGGGCACCGATTCGCCACAGCTGTACAACGTGCCCGGCTTCGCGCTGCACCGGGAGATCGCCGTGATGGAGGAGGCGGGCATGACCCCGCACCAGATCCTGCTCAGCGGGACGGCGGCCGTGGGACGCTACGTGCGGGGGCACCTCGGGCTCGACGAAGCGTTCGGCACGGTGGCTCCGGGGCAACGCGCCGATCTGTTGCTCCTGGAATCGAATCCGCTCGACGACCTTGGCAACCTGACCGACCGGGTGGGCGTCATGGCCCGCGGCCGGTGGGTGCCCGAGGCGGAGATCCAGGCGGGGCTGGAGCGACTGGCCATGAAACACGCCGGCTGAGAAGCGTATTGTGCGAGGAGAGCCTACCCAACCCAACCGGAGATCCCCATGAAAAAATGGTCCCTCTTTCTGCTTCGTCTCTCGATCGGCCTGCTGGTCTTCTGGTGGGGCCTGGACAAGATCACGAACCCCGAGCACGCGCTCGGGGTCTCGGACGCTTTCTATTTCGGGATCCTGAGTCAGGCTTGGCTCCTCCCGATCCTCGGCGCCGCGCAGATGCTGGTCGCGGTCGCGTACATCGTCGGCTTCCAGCGCCACTGGGTCGACTGGGTCGTGACCCTCATCAACACCGGAAGCATGCTCGGGGTCTGGAAATCAGTGCTGGACCCATTCGGTCATGTGCTCGAGGGTACGAACGCGCTGTTCTTCCCGTCGCTGACGGTGTTCGCCGGATGCCTGGTGTTGATCGCTTTCCGCGGTGAAGAGGAACTCGTGCTCGACCGGCGCTAG
>JBBDSN010000099.1:0-35955 GCA_040904885.1 Gemmatimonadota bacterium
ACCGGCGACCCTCAGCTTGGGAAGCTGATGCTCTACCAACTGAGCTACTCCCGCATACCGCGACAATCTAGCGGCGCCGCATCACCGGTCAACAAGCGCGCTGACCCTACCCTACCCACGTGCAAGAGGCGGCCCGGCACCCGGCCGGACCGCCTCCTTGCCACAGTGGAATGGCATCAGCCTGTCGTGAGCTCGTATCCGTATCCGCCCACGGTCTCGGTCGACTCGAACTCGACCTGGAAGAGCTCGCTCATCCCTTCCCCGCCCACTTCGACGGTCTCCGTGACCTCACCTAGCGGGGCTCCATCTATGGAGTAGAAGGTGAAGGTCAGCGTGACCGGCGTACCGGCGTCCAACTCACGATTCACCACCGTCCCGGACACGCGTGCACCGCCGGCGTTGTACCGGAGCATCTGCAGCTCGTCCACCGTCACCTCGAGCCTCTCGACCCGCTGCACCAACTCTCCGGCCCGCTGCGATTCACCGATCTCGTTCACCGACTGCGCAAGGATCAGGAGCGCGTTCTGGCTGTTCGGGTCCAGTTCCATCCAGCGCTCCGCGACGGGGGGCACGTCCGCGTAGGCCGAGTCGAGCTGCAGCGAGCGCGTCCACATCTCGAGGCCGTCACGGTCCATCGGGTTGCCCTCGACCCCCTGACCGAAGGCCTGCGCCGCGCGGGTGTAGTCACTCCCCTGATAGAAGCCGATGCCGATCTGGTAGAGGTCGATCGGACCAAGCGACGGGTTGGCGAGAAGCGCTTCGTAGGTCTCGAAAGCAGCCTGCTCGTTCCCCATCTGGAGCTGGGTCGCCGCCAGGTTCCTCGCCGCTTCGACGTTCGAGGGATCCTCTACGAGCATCTGCTCGAAGACCGCAGCCGCCTCTTCGAAGCGCCCGGCATCGGACAGGATCCCGGCCCGCAGGGTCGGAATCTCCGCAGCCTGCTCCTGCCAGGCGGCGAGGGTCTCAGGATCGACCTCCTCGGCAGCACTTTCGATCACTTCCGCAGCCCGGTCCAGATTCTCGAGGGCCAGGTCGTGCTCACGCAGCTGGGCGTAGAGCTGAGCCAGGGTGATGAACGCCTCCGGGCGCCCCGAGTAGATCGCGTTCGCATCCTCGAAGATGTCCACCGCGGCTTCGTACTCGGTCTCGCCGATGAGGGGCATCGCCTCGTTGTAGAGCTCGATCCAGCTCTGCTCACGAAGCTGAGCGTCCTCGAACTCATACAGCGGGTAGAGCTCACCGGCGCGGTCGAAGTAGCTCCCGGCCTCCGCATACTCACCGAGGCCGAGGCTGGCGAGAGCGGCGAGGCGATGCGCGAGGGGGTTGTTCGGGCCCTCGGCAATCGCGGCCTCGGCCGCCGTCAGTGCGTTCCGGTAGAGGGGTTCCGCGGTCGCAGGCGTACCGGCCTCTTCGGCAGACTCGAGGAATTCCTCTGCCTGCTCCGTATTGTCCGTCTCTCGTGGGGGCTGTCCCTGCGTAGCGTCGACACCGGCCGTCGCGGCAGCGCTGGATCCGCCACCGCCGGACGCGCAGCCCGTGAGTCCGAGTCCGAGCGCCGCTGCCAGGACGAGTCCAAAGCGGATCTTCATCCGTGGAACCTCCAATTGGGTCATGTATCGGGGGGAAGGTCGGGTAACTTAGAAGCCCGCGGGAGTACAGCCAAGGCCCGGGGACAGGTGATCGTACCCCACGATCCGCTGCAAGTACCTTGCCAATCACCGACCGAGATAGGTAAGAATGCGACTCGCGAGGGCTTCGGAGAATCCCGGAACCCGGGCGATCTCGTCGGGGGTCGCCTCACGCACGCCGCGCAGCGAGCCGAACCGTCTCAGGAGCGTCTCCTGCCGCTTGGGTCCGACCCCCGGGATGTCGGACAAGTCGCTCCTCAGTGTACGCCGGCTTCTCAACTTGCGGTTGTAACGCACCGCGAAACGGTGCGCCTCGTTGCGGATGCGTTGGAGGACGTGGAGCGCCCGGTCGCGCCGGTCGAGCCGGATCGGGTCGGAACGTCCGGGAACGAAGACCTCTTCGTCACGCTTGGCGAGCGCGACCACTTGCACATCCGTAAGAGAAAGCGTCTGGAGCGCCTCGACCGCGGCGCTCAGCTGGCCTTTGCCGCCGTCGATCACGGCCAGATCCGGAAGCGGATCCCCTTTCTCGACGCAACCCGAGAAGTACCGCGTCACCGCCTCGTACATCGAACGGTAGTCGTCATTTCCCCATTCTCCGCGGATCTTCATGTGCCGGTAGCGGGATCGCTTGGGCTCCCCGTTCTCGAACACGACGGCGCTGGCGACCGTATCCGTGCCCTGGATGTGAGACACGTCGAAGCAGACCATGAGGCGCGGCACGACTTTGAGATCGAGCTCGTCCTGGAGTCCGTAGAGCGGATCCTCGGCCCGGTCCGCCGCGTACGCCAGCGCCGTGACCCGGTCCTCGAGGAGGGTCCGCGCATTCTGCCCCGCGAGCTCGACGAGCCGAAGCTTCTCTCCCTGACGCGGCACGCGGATCTTCACCGCCCGCCCCTCCGCCTCGGAGAGCACCTCCTGAAGAATACCTTGGTCATCGAAGTCGCCCGGGAGAAGGATCTCGCGCGGCAGGTCCGCCATGCCCGCCGAGCCTCCACCGAGGTAGTACCGCGACAGAAGCGAGCCGAGGAGCTCCGAGTCGGTGGCCTCACCCACCGCGTTGAACCGCTGTGCGTCCCGCCCGAGGAGAAGCCCGGACCGGACGCGCAGGATCGCTCCCGCGCCCAACTCGCCGTCCCGTGCCAGCCCGACCACGTCGAAGTCGCCCCCCCTCGCCCGTTGCACGCGTTGCTCCTGTGCGATCGCGTCGAGTCCGGACAGGACGTCCCGCAGATTCGCGGCCCGCTCGAACTCCAACGCGTGAGACGCCTCGCGCATGCGCGCTTCGACATGCTCGCGCAGCGCTTCCGTATCGCCCTCCAGGATCCGGACGATCTCATCGACCATGCTCCGGTAGTCGGCTTCGGTCTGTAGCCCGACGCACGGAGCCTGGCACCGCCCGATGTGGTAGTCGAGGCAGGGTCGGTCGGGAGCGTCGCGGGGAAGGTCGTATCGGCACGAACGGACCGTGTGAAGGCGTTTGATGACCTCCAGCGCCTGGCGCATGGGGCCCACCGACGTGTATGGGCCGAAGTAGCGGCCGCCGTCGTTCACGACCCGCCGGGTGACGTACACCCGGGGGAACGGCTCCTGCACGGTCACCTTGATGTACGGATATCGTTTGTCGTCGCGGAGCAGGATGTTGAAGCGGGGCCGGTGCTCCTTGATGAGATTGGCCTCGAGGATCAACGCCTCGGCCTCCGATCCGACCACGATGGTGTCGAGCCCGTCCACGTGTTTCATGAGCTCGCGATTCTTCGCGCTCAGATCCTTGGAGCGCTGGAAGTAGCTTCGGACCCGAGGGCGCAACGACTTCGCCTTCCCGGCGTAGAGGACCCGCCCGCGATCGTCCTTGAACAGATAAACTCCCGGCTTCGTCGAGAGCTTCGGGAGGAGCGCACGATCGACGGGCATGGCGCTACGCCCCAGCCTTCGCCGAAGGGCCGGCCCCGAGTATCCTGGCGACGCCGAGATAGACGACCCCCGCGAGGGGCAGGACCACGGCGGCCGCGACAATCGGGTGGGCACCTTCCACAGGACCCTGGAGAAGCACTCCTGCCGCGGCGGCCATGGCGGCCGCCAGCGCGAAGCGTGCCACCCGCCCGCTGCCAGGACCGTGTGCGCCGACGCGCTTCCCCAGCGCCCGCCGCAGCAATCCGTATTCCAGCCATGCGCCCGCGCTGGCCCCGAGGGCAAGCCCGGCGGCTCCGAGGCGCAGGGTCTCGAACCCCACTCGGTCCAGGGGGAACATGAGGCCCACCCCGACGAGCGTGGAAACCGCGACCCGCACGTAGGCGACGCGTGCGGGGGTCCGCGCGTCCCGCAGGGCATAGAACGCGGACGACAGGACACGCGAACCCGCGGACGCGGGCAGTCCCACGGCGTACCCGGCCAGAACAGCCCAGGTCACGAGCGTCTCCGGCGTGCCGAAAGCGCCGGTCTGATAGAGCGCCGCGACGACCACGTCGCCGAGTGTCAGATACAACACCGCGGAGGGCACCAGAAAGTACGAGACGCGCGTCAGAGCGGCCGCCACGCGATCGGCCACCACTTGCTCGGCCTGGCCCCGCATACGGGACAGTTCCGGCAGCTCGGACGCCGCGACGCTCATCCCGAACAGCGAGATCGGGAGCATATAGAACGTCTGCGCATACCCGAGAACGGCCACGGCGCCGGAGGTCAGGCGCCCGGCGAGAATCAGATCGATCCACCCGCTCACGTTCACGACGCCCCGCGCTGCCACCACTGGCACGAAGTTCTGAACGGCCTCTCGGACACCCTCGATGTGAAAGCCGACGGACGGTCTCAGCCCGCGCATGTGCCGGAGAAGGAACGGGATCTGCCAACCCAGCTGCAGCACTCCACCGGCCAACGCGCCCCAGGCCAGCGCGACGACGAGCGACCGGTCTCTGAGCCCGAACGCCAGCGCTCCTCCGAGCATCGCGCTGATCATCGCGACGTTCCAGAAGGCGGGAGCCACGTAGGAGACGAAGAACCGCCGATGGCTGTTCAGGATCCCGAGCGCCCAGGCCGAGATCACGAGGATCCCGGTCATCGGGAAGAGAATCCTGACGAGCGTGACGGTCAGCGCCTGTTTGGCCGGATCCCAGGTCGCGAAGAAGAGCGCGACGATCCAGGGCGCCGCGATCCAGCCGAGAAGCACGACGGTCGCCGCGACGACCGTGAGGATGCCGAGTGCGGCGCCGGCGAAGCGACCGGCCTCTTCGTCCCTTCCCTGCTCCAACATCTCGGAATAGACGGGCACGAGCGAAGCTGAGAGCGTTCCCTCACCCAGGAGATTCTGCACGACATTCGGCGTGCGCAGCGCGGCGCGCCACGCGTCCGCGAAATCGCTGGACCCGAAGAAGTAGGCAAACACCCGGTCCCGAACGAGGCCGAGGACCCGACTGACCAGGATGCCTCCGGCGACCCGATTGGCGCCCCGGCCGCCGGGCGGCGCACGGCCGGTGGCAGGCCTACGTTCCCTCGTCACCTGGCGGGAGCTCCCGCTCGCCGTCCGGGGGGCGCTCCTCGAGCAGGCGCTGCAGAAAGCGGCCCTCCTCGTCGAGTCGTTCGACCTCCGCCGCGAGCCGTTCGATCTCCCCTTCGAGGAAGGCGAGCCGCTCCGCATTCACGTCGCCCCCCGACGGAAGGCCCCGGCCCTCGAGCCTGGACGCCAAAGCGCGGCCGACCTGAGAATCGAGAACGATCGCCAGGAGCGGGATGAGGACGACCAGCACGAGGATCAGCTGCAGGAACATGTGCCGAAGTTGACGAGGGGTATCAGGGAAGACAACCGCGGTGTCATTTCAGATCCACGGAGAAGCGCTCGTGGAGGGCGTCGAGGAAGCCGTCGCCGTACCGGGCAAGGAAGTAAAAGGGGCTGTGCACGCGTTCCGCCGGCTTACCCTCCGGGAACAGGTGCACCCGGGCCTTCTCCAGTTGGCTGAGCGCGATCTCGGACTCGCGCTTGACCGCCG
Organism: Gemmatimonadota bacterium; assembly: GCA_040904885.1. GTDB lineage: Bacteria > Gemmatimonadota > Gemmatimonadetes > Longimicrobiales > Gaopeijiaceae > JAWLHJ01. The sequence continues at coordinate 5,609 of JBBDSN010000099.1, forward strand.
CCACGATCTTGCGTTCGAGCTCGTCGAGGGCCGCGAACGCCTGGCTGCGCACATGCTGGACCGGACCCTTGAGGGTCGAATCGAGGGGCTGGGTCACGGTCTGAAGGTCGGACACCCCCTGCCCCACGGTGCCTCTGAGCTTCCCGAGCGCGGCCCGCACGTCGGCGGGCATCTCTTCGCGCGCGATCTCTCCGGCCAACTCGTGGAAGGGCTGCTGCAGCCGACCGATCTCCAGATCGAACTTGTCGAGCACCTTACGGATCTTGGATTCGACCGGCGTCGCCGCCCACCTCGGAAACACGACAGGCATACGCACTCCGTGCGCCTCGAAGTAGGCGCCGAGCTGCGCGAAGTACGCCATCTCGCCCGGCCCCCCGACGTAGGAGAGCGTGGGAAAAACCAGGCTCTCGACCACCGGTCGGAAAAGCACGTTGGGACTGAGGACCGAGGGGTCGCCCTCGAAACGAGCACGAACATCCTCTGCGGACAGGAGCTCTCCAGACGTCCGGAGCCGGTACCCTCCATCCTCCGAGTACAGGCGCTCCCGTCCGGCCGGCCCTTCCAGGAAGAGGTTCGCACCGCCTTCGAGGATCGGCACCTGCAGCGCGTATCCAGCCTGCTCGAGGTCGGTCGCGGTGGCGCGGAGGACTTCTTCCATCCGCGGCGCGGCTGCTAGCTCCTCGAGCAGCGCAGGTCCGGAGACCTCCTTGACGACCGGATGCGCCGCATCGGTGAAGTAGAGGCCGAATCGGCCAAGGAGGTGGCGCAGCATCGCCTCGTAAGCTTCCGGAAGGGTGGCTTCGGGAGTGAAGCTCCGTCGAAGCAGTGCCACGAAGTCAGCGCTGAAATCCGTGTCCGGGAGACATCGCACGAACGCCTCGACGGAGTCTTCGATCTGTGCGCCCATCGCGATCCGGTGAAGCGGAGGCGTCACACTGGGATCCGGCGCGTCGAGCTCGATGCGGTGGAGCTCGTTGTCCAGTCCCACGATATGCGTGTGGTTCGCCTCGGCCCAGTCGTGGTCGTCGGACGCCACCCAGAACAGGGGGATCACGGGGACACCGAGGCGTGCCTCGAGCGACTCCGCCAGGCGCACGGCGGTCAGGCCCTTATGGATGCTGTAGAGCGGCCCGCCGAAAAGGCCCGGTTGCTGGCCCGTGGTCACCACGAAGCCACCGTCCTCGACGAATCTGGTGAGCCGCGCGGGATCAGCCCCGTCCGGAGCGGTCATGGCGGCGGCCGCGCGCTCCCGCGCCGCGCGGTCGAAGCGACCGGCCACCTCCTCGGCTTTCGCCTCGAACGAGCCGAAGGCGTCGAACCGGCCGGCGAAGAAGGTGCCCGCTTCGCCGCTTTCCGAGAGATAGTCCTGCACGAGCGCTGCGCCCACCGGACGGTGAACGTCGATCTCCAGATCGGGGGTACGCCCCACGTTGGAACTCCTCTGACCGAGGTCAGGCTTTGTGATAGGGCTCGCCGCGCGCGATGGTACCGGCGCGGTAGAGTTGTTCGGCGAGAACGAGCCTCGCCATGTCGTGAGGAAGGGTCATGGGTGATAGCGACAGCCGCTTGCGGGCCCGGGCGAGCACGGACCCGTCGAGTCCGAAAGCCCCGCCGATGACGAACGCCACCCCCGGCGCCGAGCGCAACGCCCGGTCCTGCAGGTGCCGGCTGAGCGTGGCGGAGGCCATCCCCTTCCCATCCCTCGTGAGGGCGAACAGCTCCAGGTCTTCGGGGACCCGGGCGAGGATGCGCTCGGCCTCGGCGGTCCGGACCCGATCCGGCTCGCTTCGCCCCCCTTTCACGCCCTCGTCGACCTCCACGAGCTCGAGCTTCCAATAACGGGCCGCGCGCTCCTCATAATCCGCGACGGCGGAGGCGAGCGGACCCCGGACACGGCCGACCACGACGACGGCCACCTTCATTCACTTTCCTCCACCGCGGAGTCGAGAAGTTGGTCGAAGGCGTCTTCCCCCCAGTCCCAGTGGATGCGGGAGCACAGCACGCACATCGACGGAGGCGTGGGCGCAAGTCGCGCCAACTTCACGCCGTCCTTCTCGGTCGATACGAGTGTTCGTCTACCTTGTTCGGCCTCCGCGACGATCCGGCGCATATCCGCCTCGGAATAGTCATGATGGTCAGGGAACCCTCGCAGCACGATATCGGTTCCCTCACCCACGGCGGCTCTCAGCTGTGCTTCGAACGTTCTGGGTCTCGCCACGGCGCAGACGGCCAGGAGCGGTCCGGAAGGCGGCGCCACATCGTGGCCGCCCGCGTCGACCCACCGACCCGGAAGTAATGCGACTCCGGCCACGACCTTGCCGGGAGCCACCTGCTCCACGGACCGGGCGAGCTGCCGGGCCACATCGACATCGGCCGTCCGGCGCGTGATCACCACCGCCGAGGCCCGGCGGAGAACCTCCGGCGGCTCGCGGTAGGGACCCCGGGGCATCACGTGCCCAGGGAAGGGATGCTCCGCGGCCAGCAGGACCACGTCGAGGTCCCGAGCCACGCTCCGGTGCTGGAACCCGTCGTCGAGAACCGCCACCTCGGCGCCGGCGGCGCGTGCGCGTCCCACCGCGGAAGCCCGGTCACGGTCGGCGAAGACCGGCACGTCGGGATGCCAGCGTCGATGGAGCAGCAACTCGTCCTCACCGTATCCGCTCACGACGACGCCCGGCCGTGAGCCGCGCCGTAGGAGCGCGTCCACGACCCACCCGCTCACGGGCGTCTTTCCGGTCCCTCCCACCGCCAGATTTCCGATCGAGATCACGCGTATCCCCTCGATCGGCGTCGCGGGCCGACGATCATGACGCCGGTTGCGCCACGCTGTGACCGCGCCCCAGAGCCACGACAGCGGCGCGGTCAGCAGGAGGAGCGCTGCGAACTTCCATCCCCGTTCGCCGGTCCAGGACCGTTCGACCGCATCACGCAGGGACGTCATTCCGGCGTGCGATCCTGCGGAAACCATCCTTTCGGATTCAGCCGCGCGGTACACTCGTTGAGCTCCCGCCCGACTTCCTTCGCGATCGCCTCGAGATCGGTGCGTTCCGCATCTCTGGGGACGAAACGCGGCGGGAGATACTCGACGGAGACCCGTGCCAGAGGTCTCGGGACCAGGAAGGCGTCCCAGCTTCTGAAGTGCCACCCCGACGACGACCCCGCCGCCAACGGGATGATCGGCGCACCCGTCATCTGGGCCGCCGCCAAGGCTCCCGGTTTGAAGACGCCGTGCGGTCCGCGCGGTCCGTCGGGCGTGAGCGCCAGGTCGTGCCCGGCATGTGCGGCCCGTACCAGCCCCTTCAACCCCTTCATGCCGCCCCGTGTGCTCGACCCCCGCACGGTGTCGAAACCGTTGCGCTCGATCACCCGCGTCACATACTCCCCGTCCCCGTGCTCGCTGACCAAAACCACGACGCCCTCGTTCCGGTGGCAGTGGATCAACGGGAGGAGCTGGCCATGCCAGAACACGAAGATCACGGGGCGCCCCTGCTTACGGAACTGCTCGAAAGACTCGCGCCCGACCACGTCGAAGCGGGTCGTGAGGAACAACGCCCCCAGCAGCCCCGCGCCGAGTACTCCGGCAGCTTCATACTTGAGCCCGCTCATTCCGGACGCTCCAGGATCGCCACGGCGAGATCGGCCACCCGCTCCGACGCGCCAGGCGTGCCCAAGGCGCTCCGCACGCCGGCGAGACCCTCCAGCTGCGTCCGGCGCTCGTCCCCATGCTCCGAGAGCAGTGGAAGGAGCGCCGCGGCCAAGGTCGTCGGCTCGACTTCGTCTTGCAGGAGCTCCGGAACGACCCTGGCCCCCGCGACGAGATTGGCGAGCGCCACGTGGTCCACTCGGATGACCCGCCGCGCGATCTCCCAGGTGACCCTGCTCGTGCGATACGCCATGACGAACGGGGTCCCTTCGAGGGCGGCCTCCAGGGTCGAGGTACCCGACTTCACGAGGGCCGCCCGGGCGTGGCGCAGGAGCGCCCGGGAGTCCTCCACCATGGGAAACCCGACGTCCGCATAGAGAGCCCGGGGAACGCTGTCGCCCCGCGCGATGACCGGCTGCAGCCCGGGTTGCTCCCGTTGCAGGATCTCGGCGGCCCCGACGAACGCGTCGAGATGGCGCTCGACCTCCTGGGCTCGGGATCCCGGCAGAAGCGCGAGCACGGGACGATCGGGATCGAGCCCCCAGCGCGTCCGGAACGCGGCATTCCCGGGCACGTCGTCCGGACGCTCCAGAAGCGGATGGCCCACGAAGGTCGCTCTGGCGCCCGCGCGCTCGAGGAGATCCACCTCGAAAGGCAGGATCACGGCGACGTGACGGGTCGTCTCGGCCAGGGTGCGGGCTCGTCCCACGCGCCATGCCCACACCTGCGGAGCGATGTAGTACAGAACCGGGATCCCCAACGCGTGGCTGTGCCGGGCCACGCGCATGTTGAAGCCGGGGTAGTCGATGGGGATCACGAGGTCGACCCCCTCGCTCCGCAGATGCTCACGGACGTCCCGTTCGAGTCCGCGGAAGAATCGCAGGCGGCGAAGGACCTCCACGAAGCCCATAACGGCGAGGTCCTCGAGCCCGGCCAGGAGCTCCACACCTTCCGCTCGCATGCGCGGTCCTCCGAGCCCCGTGAGCCTCAGATCCGGGAACCGATCCTTGAGGGCCCGCGCGAGCGCGGCGCCATGGTGGTCCCCCGAAGGCTCACCGGCCAGCAGGAAGACGTGCGTCAGAAGCCCCAGCCGAGGTACCAGATCACCAACACGGTCACGAGGAGCAGCGCGCCCAACCGACCGGCGCTCATCCCCTTGCGTGCCTCGATGAACTCCTTCTTCCGTCTCTTACGTACGCGTATCAACGACATGGGTCTCGATCCTCTCCTGAATGGTCAGGGTCACGGCCAGGGCATCCCGCCCTTCGATGCCCGAGACGGCCGGCGTACGGCCGCTCCCGATGGCGTCGCGAAAGCTCTCGAGTTCCCGTTCGAGTGGCTCGCGCCCGTCGCCCACCAGTGGGATACGCTCGACGATGTCTCCCAGATTCTCGGCGCGGATTTCTTGCCCGACCGTCTCACCCGTCAGACCCGGAAGCGCGTCGCGCAACCTCAGGAACGCACCGCTGGCTTCCGCCAGGTCGAGGCTGATATACCCCGATCGCTGGAAGATCCTCAGCTTGCGCATCCGCTCGAGCGACACCCGGCTCGCCGTCAGGTTCGCCACCGCGCCGCCTTCGAACGTCAGGCGGGCGTTGGCGATGTCCACGTTTCCGGAGAGCACCGGGACACCCACGGCGGCAATCTCCACGATCGGCTTACCCACGATGCGCATCACCAGGTCCACGTCGTGGATCATGAGGTCGAGAACGACCGCGACGTCCGTGCTCCGGGGGGAAAACGGAGACATACGGTGAGATTCGATGAAGAGCGGCGCGTCGAGATAGTCGGCCGCGGCGACGACGACTGGATTGAACCGCTCGACGTGACCCACCTGGACCATCGCGCCACCCGCCACGCCGGCCGCGAGGATCCGGTCCGCCGATTCCAGTGAGGGCGCCAACGGCTTCTCGACCATGACGTGGATTCCACGCTCGAGCGCGGCGCACGCCACCGCCTCGTGCTCGCTCGTCGGTGCGGCGACCACGAGTGCGTCGCACACGTCGAGCAAGGCGCCCAACGAAGCGAACGAAGGCACGCCGAAGGCATCGCCGACCTCTGCGGCACGCTCCGGCAACACATCGAACACACCCGCGGCCCGCACGCCGGCCAGGGATGACAGCAGGCGCGCATGGTGATAGCCGAGAGACCCGACCCCCGCGACTCCGATCCTCGGTTCCTGCATCACTATAACGTGATGCCCCTCTCGCTGGCGCGGATGAACGCGAGCAGGTGGCGGACCTCCGGCTTGGAGTCGACCTCCTCGTCCGCACGGGCCAGCGCTCGGGTCAGGCCGAGGCTCGACTGGAAGAGGATCCGGTAGGTCTGCTTGAGCGCCTTGCGGACCTCGTCCGTGAAGCCGCGACGCTCCAGCCCCACCGAGTTCAGGCCGAAGAGCCGGGGAGGATTGCCCGCCGCACGGCAATAGGGCGGCACGTCCTGGGAGATGCGCGAGCCGCCGCCCACGAACGCGTGCGCGCCGATCCGCACGAACTGATGGATCGGCGTGAGCCCGCCGACGGTGACCCAGTCCTCGATGAGCACGTGCCCCGCCATGTTCACGGAGTTCGCCAGGATGACGTGGTTGCCGATCTCGCAATCGTGTGCGACGTGCGTGTACGCCATGAGGAGGCAGTCGCTCCCGACGACGGTGCGTCCCGAAGCGGACGTGCCCCGGTTCAGCGTCGCGAACTCCCGGATGACGGTGCGGTCGCCGATCTCCAGGAGCGTCCGCTCCCCCTTGAACTTGAGGTCCTGGGGGTCCGTGCCCAACACCGCCCCGTTGACCACCTGGCAGTCTTCTCCGAGGACAGTATCGCGCTCGATGGTGACACGGGGGCCGATTTCGGTGCCGTCTCCCACCCTCACACGAGGACCGACGATCGCCCAGGGGCCGACGGCGACGCCCTCTCCCAACTCGGACTCAGGGTCGACGAGTGCGGTGGGGTGGATGCGCGTGTCGCCCCGCGTTCCGACGGTCGTATTGCTCATTTGTCCACAATCCTTGCCATGAACTCGGCCTCGGCGACGACCTGGCCGTCGACGAATCCCAGCCCTTTCATCTTACATGTATGTCTTCGGTGCTGGAGGATCTCCACCTCGAAGACCAGCGTATCCCCCGGCGTCACCGGACGCCGCCACTTCACTTTGTCCATGGTCATGAAATACACGACCTTGTGTTCCGGGTCTTCGACCTTCTCCAACAGGAGCAAGCCACCCACCTGCGCCATCGCCTCGATGATGAGCACGCCGGGCATGATCGGGTGTCCGGGGTAGTGACCCTGGAAGAACGGCTCGTTGATCGTGACGTTCTTGATTCCCACGATCCGCTTGCCGTCTTCGTACTCCGTAATCCGGTCGACCAAGAGCATCGGGTACCGGTGGGGCAGATACTGCATGATCTTTGCCACGTCCACGACGCACTCCCGTGAATGCCTGCGTGCATGGTCTCGAATCGCCTGCGCGAGTGCGATGTTCCCGGAGTGACTCGGTCGCTCCGCCACGACGTGCGCGTCGAGCACGCCACCCAGCAGCGCGAGGTCACCGACCATGTCTCCGACCTTGTGCCTCAGGAACTCGTCCGGGAAACGAAGCCCTCCTCCGTTCATCACTCCGTCGTGATCGAGCACCACGGAGTTCTCGAGCGAAGAGCCGCGCGCCAACCCTCGGGCACGCAGGACCTCCGCGTCGGACATGAAGCCGAACGTCCGCGCCGGGGCCAACTCGGAGCGGAAGGCTCCCTCACCGATCGTGAACGAGCCGTACTGGCGACCGATGCTCTCGTGGCTGAAGTCGATCGTCGCCGAGATCCGAAGCTCGTCCCCCGGAAGGGCCACATAGGATTGTCCCTCCGAACCGGTCGCGGTGATGGGCGAAGAGACCGAGATCACCTTCCTGGCAGGAGTCTGCTCCTGGCGACCCGCCTCGTCCAGAGCGACCACATAGTCGTTGAACGACCCGTCCCGGATGGGCGCTTCGGGTCCATCGAGGTCGATGAGCACGTTCGAGATCCCGAGCGCGGCCACACTGGCCATGACGTGCTCCACGGTGTGGACACGGGCCTCGCCCTCCGCCAACGTCGTCCCGAGATCGGTGTCGACGACGTGGTCGAGATCCGCGGGAATGACGGGTCCGCCTTCCAGATCGGTGCGCCGGAAGCGCATACCGCTGTCGGGCTCCGCGGGGTGGAACGTGATGCTGGCCGAAGCCCCCGAGTGGACCCCGCATCCCTGGAGGGTCACGGGACGGGAGATCGTCCGCTGACGGACAACGCTCATGCGGGGCCTTGGTGGGTCACTGAGAAAGGTGTCATGACGCGGATCGGGACCGACGCGACGTCATGGAGCTCCGCCGGTGAAGTTAACAGAATCGTTACGCCGAAGTAGGGAATTCGCATCGGTCCGGTGACGGTCTCGAAGATCACTTCGGGCTCCCCTCTTCCCCCGCGCCGGAGCCGGCCCCACCCTCGACGAGCCGCTGGACTTCCGCCTCGAGCGCTTCGATACGTTCGACGAGCTTCCCCATGCGGTTCACCTGGGCTTGCCGTCTCAGCTCTTCCCTGTGCGGCCGGGCCGGCGTTCCCGACACCGTCTCGCCAGCCTTGACGTCACGAAACACCCCGGTGGCGACTGCGATCCTGGCCCGGTCGCCGATATCGAGATGCCCGATCGACCCGGCCTGTCCCCCGAACCAGACGCCGCTCCCGATGCGGGTCGATCCTGCAATACCGACGAGCGCCGCGAGTTGGCTGTGCGGACCGATCTTCACGTTGTGCGCGATCTGCACCAGGTTGTCCACCTTCACGCCCGCGCCCAGCACCGTGTCACCGATAGACCCCCTGTCGATGGTCGTGTTCGCTCCAATCTCGACATCGTCGCCGATGACGCACCCTCCGACCTGAGGCACCTTCCGATGCGCGCCCTCGGCGAAGTGGTATCCGAAGCCGTCCGAGCCGAGACAGGCGCCCGCATGGACAATGACGCGCGCGCCCAGCGACGTCCCGGAATAGACGACTACGTGTGGATGAATGTGACAGCCGGCCCCGACACGCACGGCTTCACCGAGCACCACGTGCGCGTCGACGCGACTGCCCTCTCCGACGGAGACGCCATCGGCGAGCACCGCGTAGGCTCCGACCGTCACGTCACGCCCGAGGCGAACGCCGTTGCCGATCACGGCGGTGGGGTGGACACCCGAGGCTGGGCGCCGGTCCGGAGGGTGGAGTCTCGCCAGCAGAACGGGCAGAACCCCGTGCGCATTCGAGACGATGACCCGGGGTACGCCGGCGGGCACTGTATCCACGAATTCCTCGGATACCAGCACGGCCCCTGCCCGACTGGTCGCCGCGAACCGCACGTAGCGCTTGGCGGCCAGAAATCCCAGCTCGTCCGCCTCGGCCTCATCGATCGGTCGGACTCCCGACACACGGAACGTCGCCTCGCCCTCGACCCGCCCCCCGACGAGCGACGCGATCTCTCGGAGGGTCAGCGTCGCTCCGGTCGGTCCACCCGTATGGTCCCTCATCCGGCCCCCTTCGGCATGTCCGCCGCCACAACAGCCGTCCCAGAGTTGGAGCCTGTTGGGCGGACCACGGTTGCAATGCACGAAGGGCCCATGCGCGGAATCTCGCGCCATGGGCCCTTCACGTCATTCGCTCCTCGGTGACTGGCTAACGCCGATCACCCCCGGGAATCGATGCCCCGTCTCGTTCCCCGAGTCTGCGAATGACCTCTTCGGTCACATCGAGGGCTGGATCCGCCGATACGATCGAACCCGCAGCCACGTCGAGGATCAACGCGTAGTTCCCCTCTTCACGCATTTGCTCGATGACTTCGGTGATCTCGTCCATGACCGGCTGCACCAACTCGGCACGGCGGCGAGCGGCCTGCTCCTGAAGCTGCGTGCCCCGCTGCTGGTACTGCTGCAGGCGCGCCTGGATCTGCTGCTCGCGGTTGGCCCGCGCTTCCGGCGACAGCGTGAGCTGCTGCTGCTGGTACTGCTGCTCCAGGCTCTCGATCTCTTCCTCGAGCTGCTGGATCTCGGCCTGATACTCCTGCATCTCCCGGTCGAACTGCGCCTGGGCCTCGGCCGACCCCGGGGCCGCGTTCATGACCTCCTGGGAGTTGAGATATGCGATCCTCAACGTCTGCGCCTCCGCGGTTCCCGAGACGAGCAGGAAGGCCAGCGCCATGAGCGCGAACGAAATACGTCGCATGATTGTTGCTCCCATTTGTAGGCTTCAGCCGATCGAGGTCCAGGACCCTGAAGAGGCCCTGCACGGCGTCGGTATTGAACGGTGGTTCGTAATCCGGAGGCGGCAGCATGTTCCCGTGTTCCCGCGCGCTCCGCGAGAACCCCGGTCACGCAGCCGGAGAATTTCTAGAAACCCGGCCCCATGCGGAAGTGGAACTGCCACCCTGGTATGGGCTTGTCGAAGCCGTAGGCGTAATCGAGCCCGAGGGGTCCGAACGGCGTGACGATCTGGAGTCCGAAGCCCGCGCCCCGGAACAGACGGGTCGGGTCCACGTCGCCCGGGTTCCGCCACACGTTACCGGCCTCGAAGAAAGCGCCCAAGCCGATTTGGCCACTCAGCCTGATGGCGTACTCCGCCGTCATGCTGAAATACGCATTCCCCAGTCGGTCGATATCCGACACACCTTCGGCCCGCTCGGGAAAGAAGCCGAGCGGCGTGATCGACGTTTCGTCGTACCCGCGCAGGTTCTGCCCGAACTGGACGCCACCCATCCAGAAACGGTCGAACGGGAATGCGTCGGCGTTTCCGAGCACGATCCCACCCCGCATGGTGAGGCCGAGCGCGAGGTTGATCCCGCTGCCCGGAGTCTGGTCGCCGCCAATGCGTCCCGCGGGGACCCACCACGTAGCATCCGTCAGAACCCGGGTGAAGTCGCCGTCCCCACCGAGCACGCCACCGTTGACCTCGACGTTCACGTTCTGTCGGGATCCGACCGTCGGGAAGAGCGGGTGGTCGAGCGTTTGCCGTGACACGCCCAGCGTGAGCTGGCTCTGTACGCCAGGCGGCAGCCCGAAGAGCGACTGGTCCTCGACGTCGTTGAACAGCTCATACTTGGTCCGGGAGATTCCGTATCCGACGGAGACCCGAGACGTCCTCGAGTTGGGCCAAGGCAGCCCGAATCGCACGTTCGTCCCGACTCTGCGACGACGCCCGGTGGAGAACTGGAAGAACCGGTCGCGCGAGTTGAAGAGGGAGATCGAGCCGGAAACCTGGCTCTGGAGCAACGCCGGGTCAGAATAGGTCAACTCGAAGCTGTTCAGAAACCGACCGAAGTCCCACCTGATGCTTCCGGACTTCGCCTGCCCGAAGAGGTTGGGCTGCTCATACCCGATGAAACCAGAGAGCCCGACTCCTCCGCCGACCGAAGTCCCGAAATTGACCGAGCCCGTCTGCTTCTCGAGCACCCTGAAGGTGATGTCCACGTCCCCGTTTTCGAGCGGCTCGATGTCAGGGAATGGGAGCGGAGCCTCGAAGAAGCCGAGGGACGAAACGCTCTGGTAGCTCCGGATCAGCCGCTCCTGACTGTAGACATCGCCGGGGAGCACCGTCAGCTGGTTCCGGATGACCCATTCGTAGGTGTATTCGTTGCCCGCGATCGCGACCCGGTTGATAATGGCTGGCTGACCCTCGACGATCTGCCAACTCGCGTCGACCGTAGGCACGCCTCCATCATCCACGGGATTCCGCTGCAGCACGGGGTTCACCTGAATGTAGAGGTACCCCTCGTTCCGGTAGGCCTCCATGACCCGCTGCATGGCGGCATCGAACGCCTCGGCATCGAAGACTTCACCGACGACGTTCGCGTCGCTTCCCCCACCGATGCCCAAACTGCGGAGGAGACCGCCCTCGCTCGTCCGGAAGTACGCCAAAAGATCGTCCGTGGGGAAGCGGGAGTTCCCGTCCACCTCGAAGGATCCCAAGCGGTACTGGGGACCCTCGTCGACCGTCACCTCGATCCGGGATTTGCCGGTCTGCGGGTCGACGATGAGGGTGTCGGAAACGATCTCGAAGTCGAGGAATCCGCGCGAGCGGTAGAGCTGCGGAATCCGCTCGTCCAGGTCCGTCTCGAAGGAGAACTCGTCGAAGCGTCCCGAGCGGAACCACCAGAATCCCTCGGATTGGACCGACATCGCGCCTCGCAGGTCGCTGTCTGGAACGCGCTCGTTTCCGATGAACTCGACTTCGGCCACCGTCACCCGCTGTCCCTCGGTCACGTCGAGAAAGACGTTGACCTCGCCTGGCCCGCCCGGTACGGGCTCCACCCGATCCTCGATCTGGGCGAACGGGATGCCACGCTCCGCCAACTCGGTGCGGATGAAGCGTTTGGCGTCCAGGATGCTCTGGGGATTGAACGGCTGCCCGGTGACCAGCCCCGTCGTGTCCCGGACCTGTCCAGCCGAGAGGCTCTCCAGCCCGTTCATGACGATGGTCCGCACGACGTCCTGTTCGTCGACTTCGACGACGAGCGTGACCGGAGCATTGGCGTCGGTCCCTCGCGCGCGCACGACGACATCCCGGAACTGTCCGGTGCCCACCAACGACTTGATACCCCGTTGGATGTCACGGTAGGTGATCGCCTGGCCTGGCTGCACACCGAACAAGGCCGTGATGGCCTGCGCCTGGACGCGCCGGTTCCCCTCGACCACGACGGAGTCCACGACCGTGGCCTGTTGGGCTTCCATGGCCGCAGGTACGAAGGCGCTCAGAACGACGAGGAAGGTCGTCGCGAGGGCGCCGACCTTCCCCAGCCGCATGGTCACGCGGTCTGTCTTCAATCTCACGTTTTCGTCGCCGATTTCGCCTGCAGGATGAGTCGGTGTCCTTCCGGATCGACGCTCACCTCGATCTCGTCCCCCTCGCTGAACTCAGCCTGGAGGATCTTTTCGGAGAGCGGATCCTCAAGATAGCGCTGAATGGCCCGTTTGAGAGGCCTGGCGCCGAACTTCTCGTTGTATCCCTCGTCGACCAGAAACTCGATCGCAGGGTCCGTGAGCCGGAGCTTGATCCCCTCGGCCTCGAGCCGCTTGTGCACCTCCGCCATGAGGATGTGGACGATCTGTCCGATCTCCTCCTTGGTGAGCGAATGGAAGACGATCGTGTCGTCGACCCGGTTCAGGAACTCGGGGTTGAACGCGCGCTCGATCTCCTGGCGCACCTTGTCCTTCATGATGTCGTAGCTGGACTGCGGATCGCTCGACTGGAAGCCGACGCCCCCACCCTTCGTGATGTCACGCGTGCCCAGGTTCGAGGTCATGATGAGTACGGTGTTCTTGAAGTCGATGACGCGACCGTAGTTGTCCGTCAGGTGTCCCTCATCGAGCACCTGAAGAAGGATGTTGAACACGTCCGGATGCGCCTTCTCGATCTCGTCGAGGAGCACCACGGAATAGGGGCGGCGCCGTACAGCCTTGGTCAACGCGCCCGAGTCCTCGTAGCCCACGTATCCCGGAGGCGCGCCAATGAGGCGCGACACGGAGAACTTCTCCATGTATTCGCTCATGTCGACGCGGATCAATGCCTCACGGTCCGCGAACAGGAACTCGGCAAGGGCCCTGGCGACCTCGGTCTTACCGACCCCGGTCGGACCCGAAAAGATGAAGGAGCCGATCGGACGACGTGGATCCTTGAGACCCGCCCTGCTTCGCCGGATCGCGCGGCTGATCGCTTCGATGGCATCGTTCTGCCCCACGATCCGCTCATGGAGCTCCTCTTCCATGTTGACGAGGCGGTCGGATTCAGTCTGACGGATGCGCGTGACAGGGATACCCGTCCAGCGGCTCACGATGAACCCGATCTCCTCATTGGAGATCTCGGGACGGAACTTCTTGCGCTCTTCCTCCCACGCGGTCTGCCGCTCGCGAATGGACTGACCAAGCTCCCGCTCCTCGTCGCGCAACTCCGCCGCGCGCTCGAAGTCCTGGTCGCCGATCGCGGCCTCCTTGCGCTCGGCGATCTCCGCGAGCTCGTCCTTCAACTCCTCCACCTCGGGCGGCGGCACCTGGCTGGCGATACGCGCTCGCGCACCCGCCTCGTCGATGACGTCGATCGCCTTGTCGGGCAGGAAGCGGTCGGTGATGTAGCGATCCGAAAGCTTCGCGGCCTGTTCGAGCGCCTCGTCGGGAATGATGACCCGGTGGTGATCCTCATAGTGGGACCGGAGCCCCTTCAAGATCTCCACGGTCTCGTCCACGGCGGGCGGATCAACGATGACCGGCTGGAAGCGTCGCTCGAGCGCGCCGTCCTTCTCGATGTACTTCCGGTACTCGTTCAGCGTCGACGCCCCGATGCACTGGAGCTCCCCGCGTGCGAGCGCGGGCTTCAGCATGTTCGAAGCGTCGATGGCACCCTCGGCCGCCCCCGCACCCACGAGCGTGTGCAACTCGTCGATGAACAGGATCACGGTCTGGCTCTGCTGGATCTCGTTCATGACGGCTTTGAGCCGTTCCTCGAACTGACCGCGATATTTCGTCCCGGCAATCACGGCGGCCATGTCCAACGCGAGCACACGGTGGCCCTTCAACGCCTCCGTGACTTCTCCGGATGCCACGATCTGGGCGAGCCCCTCGACGATGGCGGTCTTGCCGACGCCCGGCTCGCCGATGAGCACCGGATTGTTCTTCTTCCGACGGCACAGGATCTCGATGACCCGCTCGATCTCGTCCGCACGACCGATGGTCGGGTCGAGCTTGTCCTGGCTCGCGAGCTCCGTGAGGTCGCGGCAGAAATGGTCGAGCGCGGGCGTCTTCGACTTCTTGTCACCCGCCTTCTGACTCCCCTGCGGCGTCGCACCCGCACCGATCCCGGCGGGCTCGGAAGGGCTCACGTCCGAGCCCAGCACCTTGAGGGTCTCGGCCCGGGCTTCCTCGAGGGTGACCCCGAGGGAGTTCAGGACCTGGGCCGCGATTCCCTTCTCCTCACGCAGGAGCCCGAGCAGGAGATGCTCGGTGCCGACGTAGGAGTGGTTGAAGTCTCGGGCCTCGGCCATGGCGAACTCGAGCACCTTCTTGGCGCGGCTCGTATAGGGAAGCTCGCCGAGCGCGATGGTCGCCTTGCCCTTACGCACGGACTCCTCGACCCGCTCGTGGATCTGGTCGAGGTCCACGCTGAGGTTGGTGAGGACCGCCGCAGCAACCCCTTCGCCCTCGCGTATGAGACCGAGGAGGATATGCTCCGTGCCGACATAGTCGTGCTGCAAGCGGATGGCCTCCTCGCGCGCCATCGCAAGCACTTTTCGCACTCGGTCGGTGAAGTTGTAGTTCATCCGTCAGGGCCGGTAGGGGATTCGCCGCCATCGGACACGGAATCGTCCGCAGACACGTATCCTTCAGTGGCGAGGACGCGCCGAACATATGCGGCTCGGTGGGCGTCGCTCTCGGTCGGGGGAAGATCACGGCCAGCGGCCTGCTCCAGGTGCGCCGGCTGTGTGAAAATCATCATCTTGTTCAGCGTGTATACACGGAGCCCCGGGAGTAGTTTCAGGCTCACGCCCAACCTTACTCCAGAGAGCAGATTCATGAGCTCTTCAAAGGACAGGGAGCGCGCGTACCTCAGCAGGCCGTAAGCGCGCCAGATCTTGTCTTCCGTCACGCCGAGCGCGTCCCTCATGAGGATCTGCCGCGCGTGGAGTTCGTACTGGATCACCTGCCGGACCACCTTGTCGAGGTGGTCGACGAGGTCTTCTTCGGCCTTGCCCAGCGTCGTCTGGTTGGACACCTGGAAGAAGTTGCCGACCACTTCCGAGCCCTCCCCGTACAGACCCCGGAAAGTCAGACCGACCTGGCCGAGTCCCTGTAGCACCTTGCCGATCTCTTTCGTGAGTACGAGCCCGGGAAGGTGCATGAAGACCGACGCGCGCAGGCCGGTGCCCACGTTGGTCGGGCAGCTGGTGAGGTAGCCGAACTCGCTGTGGTAGGCGAACGGCAACTCCCGCCCGAGCTCCTCGTCGAGCCGGTCGACCATGCGCCAGGCTTCTTCGATCCGAAGGCCCGACACAAGGCTCTGCACCCGCAGATGATCCTCTTCGTTGACCATCACGCTGACCGGGTCCGCCCCGGACAGGTGCACCGCGGCACCGCTCACGGGTCCACCCCCTTCCTCACCCAGGAGGTCCCGGGACACCAATCGGCGCTCGAGCAGGATCTTGCTGGTGCGCACGCCCGCATCCCCCATCTCCAAAAGCGTCCCGGACCGGAGCGATTCGCAGCGCTCGGCGCAGGCGCGGAACCGTTGCAGGACTGCCTCCCTGTCGTTGACGCGAGCTCGCGGACCGAATGCCTGGCCCTGCAAATTACGCGCGATGCGCACCCGTGTGGAGAGCACGATGTCGGCGTGGTCGCCGCTGGCTTCGAGCCAGCTCAGACCGTAATCGGGAATCGCGGAAAAGTCGTCCATCATCACCTCACGCCGGCTCGAGGGAGCGGATCTGGTCCCTGAGCTCCGCCGCCCGCTCGAAGTCTTCGGACTCGATCGCCCGGTGCAGGCGCCGCCGCAGTCCCTCCAGGCGTTTTTCCATCTCCGACGCCGTCGGATCGGGAGGCAGGTAGACCTTGCCGACGTGCTGCGTGCCACCATGCACGCGCCGCAGCAGACGCCGCAGAGAATACGCAAACGTCTCGTAGCAGTGTGGACATCCGAGGCGACCGCTCTCCTTGAACTGCTTGAAGGTGAGGCCGCAATATGAGCACTGGTCACCTCCGGCCTCCGATTCTTCCACGTGGTCGTGTCCCATCTGCGCCAGAAAGTCGGTGAGGGGGACACTGCTGGATTCCGGGGTGGCTTCGAGGCCCTTCTCGGCCGCGCAGCGCTCGCAGAGGTGGAACGTCGACATCTCGTTGTTCACGATCTGGGTGAGATGCACGACCGCATCCGTCGAGCCGCAGTGGTCACAAGCCATCTCAGACATGGCGACCTCCCTCGACTCCTCCGGCCCGTGCGTCGATCGGGGCCGGTCCCAAGCGTTTATCCGTGTGCATAGGCTAGGCTACACCGGAGCCGCCGGATGGAGCCGCCCGGCATCGAGCTCGAGGATCCGATCGGCCCGGCGAGCGAGGTTACCGTTGTGCGTCACGACGATGAGCGACAGGTCACGGCGCTCCCGCAGCTCGAACAGGAGGTCGTGCAACCGCCCACTCGTGCTTTTGTCCAGGTTCCCCGACGGCTCGTCGGCGAGCAGCACCAGTGGCTCGTTCACGAGCGCGCGCGCCACGGCCACCCGCTGCTGTTCGCCACCGGACAGCTGCCGCGGCTGATGCGTCTCGCGGTGCTCGAGCCCGACCTCCGCAAGGAGCGTGCGGGCGCGCTCGCGAGCGGAGGCCATGTCGAACGAGCCCACCAGCGCAGGCATCATGACATTCTCCAGCGCGGTGAATTCACGGAGCAGGTGGTGGAATTGGAAGACGAAGCCGATGTGCCGATTCCGCATCGCGGCGAGTGCTTCATCACCGAGCGTGGCAACGTCGTGTCCGCCGAGCCGGACGGTCCCGCTGGAGGGCCGGTCCAGGGCTCCGAGAATGTGGAGCAAGGTCGACTTCCCCGCTCCACTCGCGCCCACGACCGCGATGGCCTCACCCCGCCGGACCGTCAGGTCGATGCCGTCGAGGATATCGAGGCGGCTGCCGTCCCCACCCACGAACGTCTTATGGACGGCTTCCGCCTCCAGTGGCGAAGGGGCCGCCGCGCCTTCGCGCGCTTCCGTCGGGACGCCGCCGCCGCTGGGCTCACTCATGACGGATCGCGTCCACCGGCTCGAGGCGCGAAGCCTGGATGGCCGGATAAATGGTGGCCAGGAACGCAACCAGGATGCTCGCTCCCACGATGAGCAAGACGTCCTCCGCGCGCAGCGAGACCGGGAGGTGATCGATGAAGTACACGTCCGGTGGGATCTTGATGATCTCGTATCGCCCGAGCGCCCAGGAGACACCGACACCCAGCGCGGTCCCGAGTGCCGTCCCCACGATGCCGATCCAGGCACCCTGGAGCACGAAGACCCGCAAAATCCCGGACCGGGTCATCCCCATGGCCTTCAAGATGCCGATCTCCCGCGTCCGATCCGCGACGACCATCACCAGCGTGCTCACGATGTTGAAGGCCGCGACCAGCACGATGAGGAAGAGGATGAGCCCCATGGCGAGCTTCTCGAGCCGCAGCGCGCTGAACAGCGCCCGGTTCGTCGTCATCCACGACTCGACGAAGTACGGGTAGCCGAGCCGTTCCTGAAGCTCGGTCGCCACTTCGCCCGCGAGGTCCGCGTCACGCGTGCGGATGCCGATGCCACCGGCGCTCCCCTCCGCCATGCCGAGAAGCTCCCGGGCGGCCTCGAACGTCGTGTAGATGTTGCGCGTGTCGTAGTCGTACATGCCGGTCGTGAAGGTGCCCGTCACCTCGAACTCGCGAATGGTCGGAGTGAGGCCGCCAAACACGTCCTGGCGAAGGTTCTCGAGCGCGACCAGTACCATTCGATCTCCCTCGAACACCTGCATCCGGTCGGCCAGACCACTGCCCATGAGGAGGGGAGGAAGGCCCGACTCCGTGTCCGACAGGTCGAGCGTCCCCTCGATGATCTGCCGCTCCATCTCGGTCGGCGCCACTCGAGTCGTGTCGATGGAGACACCGTAGAGGAGCGCCGGCTGCGAGTAGGATCCGCTCTCCGTGCGCCGGACGACGGAGACCTGCGAAAGCGCGAACGGCGCGGCGCCGAGCACCTCGGGATGCGTCATGACCGAGTCGATGACATCGGTCCATCCGTCCAGGCGCAGGGTCGAGCCCTGTTGGAGCACGATCACGTGCGGGCTCGACTCGAGGATCTTGTCGCGCAGATCCTCTTGCATCCCCGTCATCACGGCGATCACGATGACCAGGGCCGTGACCCCCACGGTCACGCCGCCGAGGGCGATCCAGGTGATGAGCGAGAGCAGCCCGCGGCCGCGGCCGGCCCGCAGGTAATGCCGTGCGATGTACCAGTGGAGTTGTTTCACCCGCGC
Organism: Gemmatimonadota bacterium; assembly: GCA_040904885.1. Lineage (GTDB taxonomy): Bacteria > Gemmatimonadota > Gemmatimonadetes > Longimicrobiales > Gaopeijiaceae > JAWLHJ01. The sequence goes on from JBBDSN010000099.1 coordinate 24,264, forward strand.
GGTCTCCTCGTCGCCCGCGTCATCCTTCGTTCCGGAGTGTCGGGAACAGGATGACGTCACGAATGGACGGTTGGTCGGTGAGGATCATGACGAAACGGTCGACCCCCATCCCCACACCGCCCGTCGGCGGCATTCCGTACTCGAGCGCGCGGATAAAGTCCTCGTCGACCTGCTGCGCCTCCTCGTCACCCGCGGCATGAAGCAAGGACTGGGCCTCGAAGCGCGTGCGCTGGTCGATCGGGTCGTTGAGCTCGGAGAACGCGTTGAAGACCTCGGACCCTCCGATGTAGAGCTCGAAGCGCTCCGTGAGACGCGCGTCGTCACGATGCACCTTGGCGAGAGGGCTGAGTTCACGGGGATGGTCGATCACGAACGTCGGCTGCACGAGCCCCGGCTCCACCAGCTCGCCGAAGAGCTTGTCGATGAGCTTGCCGCGGCCGGCTCCGTCGAGATCGGGAATCTTGAGCTCTTTCGCACGGGCGCGCAGCGTCTCTTCGTCGGCCTCGTGCACGTCGATTCCGAGCGCGTCAGACAGCCCGTCAATGAGTCCGAGCCTGCGGAAGGGCGGCTCGAACGAGATCTCGTTGTCGCCGTAGCTCAGCGTCCGCTTCCCGAACACTTCGTCGAGCACGTGCAGGACCATGCGCTCGACGAGCTCCATCTGGTCGTGATAGTCCGTGAACGCCTGGTACCACTCGAGCATCGTGAACTCCGGGTTGTGCACCCGGGAGAGCCCCTCGTTCCGGAAGTCCTTCGAGATCTCGTACACGCGATCGAGACCGCCCACGATCAGCCGCTTCAAGTACAGCTCATCCGCGATGCGGAGATACATCTTCTGGTCGAGCGCGTGGTGATGCGTCACGAACGGCTTGGCGGAAGCTCCACCGTAGAGCGGCTGCAGCACCGGCGTCTCGACTTCGAGGAATCCCTCAGCGTCGAGAAAGGCTCGTAACGCCGTGACGATGCGCGCCCGCAGCCTGAAAACTTCACGGACCTCCGGATGCACCGCGAGATCAGCGTAGCGCTGCCGATAACGGGACTCCTGGTCGGCGAAGCCCGAGTGGGTGGTGCGCTCCCCGGTTTCGGGGTCGGTTTCGACCTTTCCGAACGGAAGGGGCCGCAGGGACTTGGTGAGGAGCGTCCACGTTTCGGCCCGGACGGTCACCTCGCCCGTGCGGGTCCGGAACGTGTGCCCCTCCACACCCACCCAATCACCCAGATCCAGGAGGTCGAGCTGCTCGAAGCGCTCGCCACCGAGCACGTCCTTCCGGAGGTACACCTGAATTCGTCCGAACGCGTCCTCCAGGTGGGCGAACGCGCTCTTGCCGTGTCCCCGCCAGCTCACGATTCGACCCGCGACCCGGACGCGGTCGCCGTCGCCGGTCTCGCTCAGCTGGTCGCCTCGCTCCGCCGCCTCGAACGCAGCGGCGGCATCTTGGGTGCCGTGGGACGCGTCGAACGCATATGCGAACGGCTCGATGCCCGCTTCCTTCAGCGATGAGAGCTTCTCACGCCGTACGCGCAGGACCTGGTTCAGATCTTCCATGGGGTCTGGTTCGGCCGGATCGAACGGCCGGTCGTTGAAGTGCGAGGGACGCGCTTCACCCGTGGCGGCGGGCGCGCTCGATCAGGCCGCGGAGGCCGAGCCGATCTTCTTGAGGTACGCTTCGATGAACGGATCGAGATCCCCATCCATCACGGAATGTACGTCGGTGTCCTTCAACTCTGTCCGGTGGTCGTTGACCATCGTATACGGCTGGAAGACGTACGAGCGAATCTGGCTTCCCCAGGCATTGTCACTCTTCGTCGCCTCGCGCTCGAGCCGCTCCCGCTCCTTCTCGTCGAGCGCACGCTGGTACAGCGCGGCACGGAGCATCTTCATGGCGGTCGCACGGTTCTTGTGCTGCGACCGCTCCTGCTGACAGGCCACCACGATGCCAGAAGGCTCGTGGGTGATGCGCACGGCCGAGTCGGTCTTGTTGATGTGCTGACCGCCCGCGCCCGACGCGCGGTAGGTGTCGACGCGTAGATCCTCCTCGTCGATATCGATCTCGATGTCGTCCTCGACCAGAGGATAGACGAATACGCTCGCGAACGACGTATGCCGGCGCGACTGCGCGTCGAACGGCGAGATCCGGACCAGCCGGTGGACGCCGCTCTCGGCCTTGAGGTATCCGTAGGCGCTGTCGCCTTTGAATTCCAGCGTGGCGCTCTTGATCCCGGCCTCTTCCGCGGGCTGCAGGTCGAGCACGTCGATCTCGTAGCCATGGCGCTCGGCCCAACGGGTGTACATGCGCATGAGCATCTCGGCCCAATCCTGGGACTCGGTTCCGCCGGCTCCAGGATGAATCGTCACGATCGCGTCCCGGTGGTCTTCCTCGCCCTGGAGCATTGTGCGCACCTCGAGCGAGTCGATTCCACGCTCCACGACATCGAGGCCTCGCTCGAATTCGGCCTGTAGCTCGGCATCGTCCTCCTCGGCGAGCAACTCGGCCAGGGCATCGAGGTCCTTCACCTTGGCCGAGAGATCCTCCCAGGGATCGACCCATGCCTTGATGCGATTGGACTCGTCGATGGTGTCGCGCGCGGCTTCGGGCTCGTCCCAGAAGCCTGGCTGCGCCATCTGTTCTTCGAGCGTGGTCAGGCGTCCTTCGCGTGAATCCAGGTCAAAGATACCCCCTGAGCTCCTGGACCTTCCGACGAGACGAGGCCAGGCGCTGTAGCTGCTCTTTGTTCATGATCCAGACGGTCTCGAGGCTTGGGAAGGCACGGATCCAAAGCACGAGGGGCCGCCCGTATCGGACGGCCCCTCGCACATGGTCCCGGACGCGGGAATATACCGGCGCCCCCGGGGTGATTCAACGCCCCACGGTCGCCCCGCGCGATGACGGGGAAGCGTCGCCCGCCCGGGGTCGCACGCTCCTTCTAGAAGACGGTCGCGCCCTTCGCGAGAATGTCGTTCAACGCCTGGGTCCAGTACCGGCGGCCCTCGCCCTCGGCGATCTCCGAGCCGATCTGCTCGACGTACTCCTTCCAGGACTTCTCGATCTCCTCTTCGAAGTCCTCCTCGAGCGTACCGCGTGAGAGCGCGACCTGATGCCGTTCGGCGTTGTACATGATCATATCCGACACGAGCACCCGGGCCAGCCGGCGAGCTTTGTCCATCGGGTCGCGCTTGCCGAACGAGAAGCCCTGGACCGGCGGAGCCTCGGGCTCTTCGTCGGCGGGGGGCGGCTCCTGAACCGGGAGCGGCTCGGGCAGGTCGCCCGGCGTCGGCTCCGCAGCGGGAGCCTCGGTCTCCGCCCAGTTCGTGGGTTCCGGCTCGAACTCGGGCTCGCTCTCCGCCCAGCTCATGGGTTCCGGCTCGGGCTCGGGCTCGGGCTCGATCGCGGATTCGGGCTCCGCCTCCGGCCGGGTCGCAGGCTCCGTCGAGGCCTCAGGCTCCGCCAGATCCGGCGCGGGGGGCTCCACTTCCTCTGCCGCAGGAGCGGCATCCAGCTCCGCGGCCCAATCCGGCATCTCCTCGCCTCCCTCGGGCGTGGACCCGGCCAGAGGATCCATGCCGACGGCTTCCGTCTCGAGGTCCATCGGAGACGAGTCCGTCTCCACGGCCGCTGAAGTCGGGTCAGGCTCGATGGCCCAGTCGTCCTGCGCGGGCGACATCGGGGACTCAGGCTGGGAAGCCTCGGGTGCGGGGCGCTCGACGCGGAAGACATGGGCGCACTCGCTGCACCTCACCTTCACCCCACCTTCCGGAATCTTGTTCGGATCGACGGGAAACGAAGCGGCGCAAGCCGAACAGGAAACGGTGATGACCATGATCGTGTGGCTCGGGTTCTAGGGACTCGAACGGCTATCGGTGTCACGAAGATCGGGGCCGTTGAGGGCACTCGGATCCTCGGCCGAAGCCGTCCGCAAGGTTGGTGACTGGTGCCGCCGGTCGACGACGTACTTGGAGCCGGGTAGCGACTTGGCGTACGCCTTCATCTCCGCGGCCAACTCGCTGATCTGCCCCGTATGCTCGAATTGCTGAAACTGGTTGGTGACGATGCCGATCGAGAGCGCCATGAGCGGAATCCGATGGATGTTTCCCCGCCGGTCTTTGCCGAGGAAGTACCCTGCTCGCCGATCGTCTTCGGTGTACTGGTAGGGGATGAGTTCATCGAACACGCGCACGATCTCGTCGCAGGTCGCCTCGAGGTGCTCCACCCTCAGGTTGAAAATGAAATCGTCCCCCCCAATGTGTCCGACGAAGCCCCCGGGCGCGAGCCCACGTACGCAGTCCCGGAGCATGCGCGACAGAAGCCGAATCACCCGATCTCCGTTCGCGTAGCCGTATCGGTCGTTGAACTCCTTGAAATGATCGAGGTCGGCATAACAAACCCCGAAGTCCTGCCCCAGCTCGAGTCGGGCCTGCATGTCCCGCGCGATGTGCGTGGTGCCGGGCAGGCGCGTCGTGGGATGCACCGAGACATCCCGGTCCGCCCGGCGAAGCACCTGCTCGAGCCGGAGCCGCTTTTCCCGCATGGGCAGCCCGTGGCGAACCACCTCGTCGACCCCGGCCTCGAGCAGATCGGAAGACGGGTCATCCCCTTCCGGGTCGAGAAGAACGATCACGGGCACGATACTCGTGAACGGATCTCCCTTGATCAGGCGCGCGAGCTCGACGACTTCATCGGACTCGACCACGTCCTCGAAGACGACGCACGCGGGAAACGTCCGATTGAGCACGGCCTGGAGCTCTTCCGGATTCCATACGGGCATGACCTCGAGGGCATGATCCCGTGCGAAACCCAGCACCAGGTCCGACAACTCCTTGCGGTCGGGACCGTACAGTAGGATAGTCTTTTCGGAAGCCATGATTCCTCGAGGGCGTCGTCGATCAAGGACGAGGTTACCTCGCCTTGGAGGGCAGTGTCAATCGGCCCGCGGCAGCGATCGCACGGGAACGAAGTCGATGTGGCGCGCTTCCTTGTCCACACGCGAGACCTGGACCTCGAGCCGGTCACCGAGTCGGTAGCGGCGGCCTTTTCGCTCACCCACCAGGGTGTACGCCCGCTCGTCGAAGCGGTAATAGTCGTCGGACAAACCGCTGACATGCACCAAGCCGTCGACGAAGAACTCCTCGAGCGTGACGAAAAATCCGAAGGCCGTCACACCGGAGATCCGGCCGGCAAACTTCTCACCGAGATGCCGCTCCATGAACTCCACCTTCTTCATGGCGACCGATGCCCGTTCGGCCTCCTCGGCCGCCCGTTCGCGCGCGCTCGTGCGCTCGGCCGCTGCCTCGAGCGCGTCCGCTTCCATCCGGGCCGACGGGCCATCGAGGAAAGCGTCGGCCACGGCCCGGTGCACGATCAGGTCGGGATAGCGCCGAATCGGCGATGTGAAGTGCAGGTACGCCTGCGAGGCGAGTCCGAAGTGACCGAGGTTCTCGGGATCATAGCGGGCCTTCGTGAGGGAGCGCAGGACGGCGGTCGACACGAGGGTTTCTTCGGCGCGACCCTTGACCGCCTCGAGGAGCCGCTGCGCGTCGCGGGGACGCAGCGTCTTGCGCTTCGGCACGGGCAGGCCGAAGCGCTCGAGAAGCTCGCCGAGCTCTTCAACCTTTTCCCGACTCGGTGGCTCGTGGACCCGGAACAGCGCCGGCGAGCTACGGGACTCCATGTCCTCCGCCACGACCTCGTTGGCCAGAATCATGAAGTCCTCCACGAGCCGATGCGCCTCCTTCCGCTCTCTCATCTTGATGTCCGTGGGCACTCCGTCCTCGCCCAGGATCACCTTTGCTTCCGGGAGGTCCAGGTCGAGGCTGCCACGGTCGTTTCGCCGCTTCCGCACGGCCTTCGCGTGATCGTCCAGGATGCGGAGCGCTTCATCCACCTCGGGATCGCCCGACGGGTTCCCTTCGAGCACGGCCTGGGCTTCCTCGTAGGAGAGCCCCCTCCGACATCGGATGGTCGTACGCTCGTACCTTCGGCGCTGTACGGCCCCGTCGGAGGACAGGACGATGTAGACGGACATCGCGAACCGGTCCTCATCGGGGTTGAGTGAGCAGACCTCGTTCGACAGGACGGGCGGAAGCATGGGTACCGTCCGGTCGACCAGGTACACGCTCGTCCCACGGTCGAATGCCTCGGCGTCCACCTTCGACCCCCGGCGAACGAAGTGCGACACGTCGGCGATGTGCACCCCGATCTCCACCATTCCGTCGTCGGTACGCGTGGCGGACAGCGCGTCGTCGTGGTCCTTGGCATCGGCCGGGTCGATCGTGAAGCAGAGGAGTCCGGTCCGGTCGACGCGACCTCCCCCCGGGTTCGCCAATCCTTCGCGTGCGGCCGCTTGGGCCGCGTCGAGCACGGGCTTCGGAAAGTCCAGGGACACCCCGAAGCCATAGGCGACGGCCAGCACGTCGACGCCTGGATCGGACAGCGGACCGAGCACCCGCTCGACCGAGCCCGTCGGTCCAACCCGTCCTTCGCCGTATGTGAGGATGCGCACCACGACCACATCACCCTCTGCGGCACCGGCGTCCTCATCGGGCGCGATCAGCAGATCCCGGTTGAGGCGCGCGTCCAGCGGCGTCACGTAGGTGATCTTCTTCCCCCGATGGAGCGTGCCCACGACGGAATCCCGGGCTCGGTCGAGCACGCGGATCACCCGGCCCTCGCGATTGCGTCCCTTCGGATGCCGCTCTACACGCACGGCGACACGGTCACCGTCCATCGCCGTATCCAGCCAGGCAGCCGGTACGAAGACATCCTCTCCTCCCTCCGCCGGGCGCACGAACCCATCACCCCGCCGGGTCATGGATACCGTACCCGGGACCACATCCATGCTCGCCGGAACCGCATACCGGTTGCCGCGGGTCCGGATCACCTTCCCGGATCGCTCCAACGATGCCAGCAGACGCTTGAGGTCGCGGTATTCGTGGGTGGGCACGTCCAGCCGCTTGGCGATCTCCTTCGTCTTGGCCGGGCGACCGATTTTTCCAAGCGCCTCGAGCACCCTACCCCGTAGCGGGTCTTCGTCCTTCGTCATGGCGTCCACTCCCAACGCATCCGCAGCCCGGTTCCGACCGGGGCGGGTGCGAGTTCTAGCGAAAGGCCACGCACGGATACGAATCCGTCCACAGCCGAGATCAGATGATTGGCGAACAGTAACCCGAGCGCGAGCGTGGCGTGCTGAAATCGCTCGTCACTCACCCGAATGAGCGACCCGAAACGTTCGCGCTCATCGGCGTGCCCGGACCAGTCCCATAGAAACGCATCCCGGTAGGCTCGGTCCTCGTAGTAGGTCACGGCTTCCGCGAAGCCCGCCCCGTCCGCATCGAGAGGTCCCGATGGTAGCCCATAGATCCGACGGGCGCGATCCCACACGGAGCCGTTGAACGTCGACGCGTCCGTCTCCGGCTGTACCCCGGGTGAACCTTCGTCCCGGTCGAAGCGGCCGGACCGGGTCCATTGGGTGAGACGCTCGTAATACGTGAAGTCCCCGTCGACACGGTCCCCGGCCTGCGTGCGCGCGGTCTCCCAGACGAGATCCCGGTAGCGGTCGCGGTATCGACCGGCCGATCGGCGCCGGTCGGCATAGACGACCCACCCCACGGCTTCGAGCGCCAGGTAGCCCCATCCTCGATTCTGTTCCTGCACCAGCTGGCCCGCGCCCGGAAGTAACGCGGACAAGACCGGCGGAAGCGCGGGATGACCGGCGTACGCCGCCGGCAATCCACGGTGCACGACGGGGGCGGCGGCGGGCTGAATCGTCCCCGCCGTCGTTCCCCGGGGCTCCGGCCGGTGCTGTGCCTCAACCGGCCGTCCCGCCCAGACGCAGAGCAGCAGCACTCCGAGCGCGAAACGAACCCCGTGTGCCAGCGGGGTCGGCGGTGCCCCGATCAAAAGTCGATGGAGAACGTGACGTGCACCGGTTCGGTCTCACCCGTGAGGTTCGACACCGCCAGCGACTTGGCGATGGACAGCTCGAACCGCTCGAAGTCGAGTCCGAGGCCCACCCGTGTGCCCTCTTCCTGCCCCAACTCGGAAACCACGTATCCGACCCGGAGCGAGATGGCGTCGTCCCGTCCGGCCCTGACTTCGGAGCCGAAGTAGATGGACATCGACCCGGGATCCCTCAGGCGGTCCTGGATCTCCACACCGATCCAGCCGGAGAGCGCCTCGCGGTCCGTCACGGCACGGACCACGTCGTACATCGCCGAGACGCGGATGCGGGCCGGCAGCGGATCGGCCTGCTCGGCGTTGCGTACCTGGAGCCGCGGCCCGACGTGCGCGACCATCGCGCCGATCCGGAGGCGATCGACGATCCGGCTCTGCATACCAGCGTCGATCGCCCAGGTCGTGGCGGCGGTGCCCGCGTCCGGACAGATCCCTCGGCACGACAGGCGGAACTGGATCAGCTTGAAGCTGAATCCCGCGTTCAGATGGTCGAATAACCGGGTGGCTGCCGAAGCGACCGCGAGGTGGTTCCGGATCGTGATCGTGCCCGTGTAGTTGCCGTTTTCGTCCCGCTGATCCAACTCGCCAGCGTCGAGCAGCAGGTAGGAGGCCCCCAACGTTCCCGCGTTGGAACTCGCCCAGACGCCGGACAACGCCGTCGCCGTGCCCGCGACGTGATCACCGCGGAACAGGACGACCTGGTTCTCGTCGACCCCGGCGAGGCCGGCGGGATTCCAGAAGGCCGCCTCCGGGCTCTCGAGCGCGGTCACGACCCGTCCCAAGGAGACCGCGCGTGCGCCGACCGGCAGGAGCAAAAAGAGAGCTCCCTCCGCGCCGGTGCTTACCGACCCGTCCCCATCCTGTGCCGACAGACGAGACGACGGAAGCGGAACGAGCGTCGAGGCGATAAGCGCACCCATCAGGCCGACCCTCGCGACGCGCCCGAAACTCATCGATCGTCCTCCTCCGGAACCTTGAAACCGAGGGTTCCCAACGTCATGCGATTCTTTCGCCACGACTTGAGCGGCTTCACCCACAGGTCGAGATACACGTTCTGCCCCAGAAAGTGCTCGATCTTCGCGCGCGACCGCTCGCCGAGCTCGCGGATCGCAGCCCCACCCTTCCCGATCAGAATCCCCTTCTGCGACTTCCGTTCGACGTGCACGTCGATCTGGATGTAGACCGGATCTTGTGTCTCGCGGAACTCGCCCACACGGCACACGACCGAGTAGGGCACCTCCTCGTGGAACATCTCGAACACGGTCTCCCTGACCAGCTCTTCGACGAAGAAACGAACCGGTTGCGACGCGATCTCGTCTTCGGGATAAAGGAAGGGACTTTCCGGGAGGTCGGCTCCGAGCGCCGCCACGAGCGAGTCGATTCCCGCCCCATCGAGTGCCGACACCTCGTGGACGGAACCATGTGGCAGGTGTTGCCGAGCCCACGCCTTCCATGCGAGGATCGGTCCGGCCTCGGCCTCATCCACCTTGTTCAGCGCGAGATGAAGGGGTGCGGATGCCCCGTCCAACGCGGAAAGCAGGCGACTCTCGTCCGACGGTGACGGTGCGTAACGCGCGTCGATCACCACCAGAATCACGTCGGCTTCCGCCAGGGCCGTCAGGGCAGCGCCCAACATCGACTTCTGGAGGAGGTCCCGCGCTTCGAGCAGACCCGGCGTGTCCAGGAATACCATCTGGGTCGATCCGGCCGTCAGGATGCCGGTGACACGCTCCCAAGTCGTTTGCGCTTTCGGCGTGACGATCGACAGATGCTCGCCTACGAACCGGTTCATCAACGTGGACTTGCCGGCATTCGGTCGGCCCACGAGGGTTACGTAGCCGGCACGACTCGCTGGATGGTCGTCACTCACTCGGTCGGCGTGCTCATGGTCGGGGGCCGCGGGGTGCTGGGGGAGCAGAAAGTTACCTTCGGGACCACGGCGGTGCCAATGCACAGCCACTAGATTCGCCGAGGCTGGAAGCCCGTCCTCTGTCGCGCCCGTCGCCCCTCCCATCGCACGAATGCCATGCAGCTACCCTATTCGATCCGCACCCTGGGCCATCGCATGCTGGGTGGCGTCCGGGTCCGCGTCCGCTCCGGAATCAATCAGGGGTACCGTTGGAGCCTGGTCACGACAGGTCGCGGGTACGGCTCGGGAACATTCGGGTGCGACCGGCTCGGGGCGCTCCAAGCCCTCGTCCAGCCCGGGGAGACATTCTTCGATCTCGGCGCCCACAAAGGCTTCATGGCCCTCGCCGCTTCCCGCATGGTCGGCCGCGACGGGATCGTAGTCGCCGTCGAGCCCGGTACGTCGAACCTCGGCTTCCTCAGAAGACACCTGGAGTGGAACAGAGTCCAAAACGTTCGCGTCGTCCAGGCCGCGGTGGGTGCCGAGTCCGGCACGGTGGCCTTCGGAGGCCGTGGGGACTCCCTCGCCTATCAGGTCGGCGTTGGGGACGAAACCGTACCCCTGAAGTCAATTCCACAGATCGTCGCCGAAGAGCGGGTGCCACCGCCCACGGTCATCAAGATGGACATCGAAGGGCACGAGCTCGAGGCCCTGACCGGCGGTCTCCCCGTTCTAGGACCGGAGGCGGTCCTCCTGATCTCGATTCACAGCCGGGCACTCTACGACGACTGCTCGCAGCTACTCGAGAACGCAGGCTTCAAGCTCTTTCCCTCGCATGAAATACGACGGCGGACGTCGGGTGAGCTAGGCGAGTGGGGTGGCGACCATGACCTCCTGGCCATCGGCTCGGGACGCAGCTTCGACCCGCCCCAGATTGAAGGACTTCCGCTGATGACCGGGCCCTGAAGAGGGACAACCGTCGAAGGGTCGATGGCCACATGTGTACAGTGCTTGATGCGCGTTGCCAGCTTCTCGGGGCCGGTAACTCAGCAAGAAATCCATCGCTTCCTGGTCAGTTATCCACCGCCCTTACGGGCGACTCGGGAAGATGGCACGTGGGTTCGGCAGCAGAATCTGTGAGTGAGCTTTGGCTCAGGTATGGGGCAGAGCGGGTGCCAACCCCTTCCGCACGAACTTCGAAAGCCGTTCGAAAGTCGAACGAGTTGAGAGGATCAGTCGTCGTGAACGCCGGAAGTTGTTCCGCGCCATACGGGCGCTCCGAAGCCTACCTCGTTGTGGGTGTGACGGACGCGATCGTTCGAAGATGGAACGATCCCCAAGGTGGCGGAAAGAGATGCAGAACCCTCCGAGCCGACCCCTCGTCGCGCCCTCTACGGCAAGCGCATAGACCCGGACTAGCTCGACAGCCTTCCGCCCGACAGCTCGCTCGCCATGAGCCCCTCCACCTTGGCGCTCCGGGTCGGCCTGCTGGCGTGTAACATAAGCGCGGTGGCGGCGACACACGTCTCAGCCGCTTAAGGAGCCTACTCGCCGGAGTTTGCCCGAAAGAAAAAGGGCCCGCCTGGCTTAACCAGACGGGCCCTTCGTAAGAATGCCGGCATCGACGTACTCTCCCACCGGGCGACCCAAGTGCCGCGGTGCCGACATCGGCGCGGGGCGTCGTTGGCCTCCGCGCGCCGGCCTGCGACGTAGCGCTGCTACGCCTCGGCCGTCGTGCTCGTCCGCCTAGCCCCGCACGCGATCTCGGCACCGCCCGACCGCCGGGGTCGCCCTGAAATAAAAACGGCCCGCCTGGCTGAACCAGACGGGCCGTTCGTAAGAATGCCGGCGACGACGTACTCTCCCACCGGGCGACCCCGGCAGTACCATCCGC
>JBBDSN010000100.1:0-1078 GCA_040904885.1 Gemmatimonadota bacterium
GTCGGCGGCCACACAACCATAGGTGGCCTCGGCGCTGAGCAGCACCCCGGGCACACCCGCGCCCGGATGCGTCCCTGCGCCGACCAGATAAAGGCCGCTCACGTCCTCGCTGCTGACGACGATGTCCGCTTCGATCGTGCCCCGATCCGTGCGTACCCCGACTGCCCGTCCGTCGCGCACCAGGACCTCCCAAACCTCGCGCCCGGTCTCGATGGGCCCGCCGGGCTCGATGAAGAGCCGGCCGAGCGCCTCCATCACGGAGTACATCCCGCCGCGCGTGGACCATACCCCTGCCTCGCGCTCCAGGAACGGGATCATGAGGTAGATCGAAGGCGTGTTGAAGGGATTGCCACCGACGAACAGAGGGTGGAACGCGCTGAGGCGCGGTCGGCGGAGGTCAGTCCCTCAGGATGGAGCCGTGCTCGTCGAGGCGCGGATAGGGACGGCCGGCGGCCCGCCGTTGCCGTGCGAGCGTCGGATACGCCCACTCGAAAAGGCGCTTCTGGAACGTCTCGGCATCGAGGCGGAGGCTCTCGTACAAGCCGGCCGTCTCGCGTTGGCGCATGGCCTCGTAGAGCAGAAGTGCGGTCGCGACCGACACGTTGAGCGAGTGGACCATGCCGACCATGGGGAGCACGACCTGGGTGTCGGCAGCCTCCAAAGCCTCCGGGGATAGCCCGTGGAGCTCGGCGCCCATGACGAGCGCGGTGGGCCGCGTGAAGTCGAACTCGCGGTAGTCGACGGCGTCCGGGGAGGGATGGGCCGCGACCAGATGAAAGCCGGCCTCCTTGAGATGGACGATGGCGCTCCCGATGTCGTCGTGGCGCGTCACGTCGACCCACTTCTTGGTGCCCGCGGACGTCCCCCGATGCAGGTCGAGCCCCTGCTCGGGCGGCACGACGTGAACGCCCAGCACCCCGGCCGCGTCGCAGTTCCGGAGGATCGCCGAGAAGTTGTGCGATTTGTGGACCCGGTCCATGAGGACCGTCAGGTCGGGCTGGCGGCGCGCCAGCACCTCGCGCAGGCGTCGGAAGCGTTCGGGTCTCATGGATGGTAAAGTAGCATCGACCAGGGATCT
>JBBDSN010000101.1:0-1070 GCA_040904885.1 Gemmatimonadota bacterium
AAAAAAGAAAACGGGCCGTCCCGCAGGGGGAGGGCCCGTTGACCGCTGGTTCCTTCGGGAAAAGTTAGGACGGGGGTCCAGGGGTGTCAACGAACCCGACGCGAAGACGGGAACCTCGGTCATGTCACGCCTGTTGGGAGCGAGACGGATCCGGCGGTAGCTTCGAGCCGGTACCCCCGAACCTCCAGTGGAGCACGTATGTCGGCCCTCGGCCAGGAGACAGAAGTGACGGAGACGGACCCGCAGGCACGTCGGTCACGCCCTTGGCGCAGACTCATGCTCGGAGGACTCGTCCTCGTGGGACTGTTCCTCCTCGCTCGGGCAGGCGCGGACCGGATCCCGGAGATCCTGCGGCGCGTCGACGAAATGGGCGCCTGGGCCGGTGTCGCGTACGTGGCGCTCTACGCCGTAGCCGCGGTGGCGTGGATTCCGGGATCGATCCTGACCCTCGCGTCCGGCGCCATCTTCGGACTCGTGCGAGGGACAGCCTATACTTTGGTCGGCGCCACGCTCGGGGCTTCGCTGGCGTTCCTGGTGTCCCGGTATGTCGCGCGAGCGGCGATCGAACGGAAGCTCGGGCGTAGTCCGAAGCTCGAGGCCGTCGACGAAGCCATCGCCCGGGAGGGGGCGAAAGTGGTCTTCCTGATCCGACTCTCCCCGGTCTTTCCGTTCAACGCGCTCAACTACGCACTGGGACTCACCCGCGTACGATTCCGGGACTACGTGCCGGCAAGCGCGCTCGGCATGATCCCCGGGACGTTCATGTACGTCTATGCGGGCCATGCCGCCGGCCAGGTGGCGGCAGGAACCGCCGGCGCGGGGCCGGAGGGGCCTGGCCGCTACGTGCTGCTCGGACTGGGACTGGCGGCGACCGTCGCGGTGACGGTCGTGGTCACGCGCGCGGCCCGGCGGGCGCTGGAGCAGCGGACCGCGCTGGGTACGGACGCGGACTGAGGGAGCATGGGCGTTCCCCGTCGCCTGATGGGAAACGCCGGTGCGCGGCAGGCACGCGGGCTCAGCTCGGAGGGTGTGCACCTCTCTTCGCCACATTGGGAATCGTTCAATTCTCG
>JBBDSN010000102.1:0-6272 GCA_040904885.1 Gemmatimonadota bacterium
CAGGGATGCAACATCGACCTCCATACCCGCGACAACCTCGTCCAGCGCCTCAAGCCCAGGGAGAACCTCGACGTCAACGGCTGGTGGATGTGCGACTACGGCCGCATGGACTACGAGTGGATGAACACGGGCAACCGCATCGAGGCCCCGCTGGTGCGCCGGGAGGGAACTTCCACCGCCGTGGCCTGGAAGGACGCGCTCTCCGAGCTCCTCGACCGGGCCCACTCCCTCGGGTCTTCCCCGGTGAAGGCGGTCGCGTCGCCCCATGCTTCCAACGAAGACCTCGCAGCGCTGGCGACTTTGGTGGACGCGCTGGGCGGTGGTGACCTCGTGTACCGGGGCCGTCGCACGGAGCTCGAAATCGAGCTCAAGGGCTTTCCGTCCCTCGCGCGCCGCCGGGATCTGACGCCCAATGCCAAGGGCGCCGAGCTGTTGGGCGCCAAGCGAGTGGGCTCGGACGACGCCACCGGCGGTCTCGACGACGTCGCTTCGCACGACGGCGTCGTGATCGTGCTCGGAGACGGGCTCCTGGACCAGGCGGAAGGTTTTGGCGAGAACGCGGGACTCTTCATCTACGTAGGGCAGCATGGCTCACCCGCAGCGGAGCACGCCGACTTCGTGCTCCCGGTGACGACCTTCGCGGAGCAGGAGGGGACCTTCACCAATCGCGACGGACGGGTCCAGCGCTTCTGGCCGGGCCTCAAGGCGCCGGGCATGGCGCGCCCCGCCTGGCTGATTCTGGGAGCGCTCGCTGCAGCGCTCGGCCGCGCTCCGGGTCCCGTACGCACAGCTGCCGAGGCGTTCAGCACGTTCGCGGCGAGCGTCCCGGCCTTCGAGGGCCTCACCTATGACGACATCGGGACGCGCGGCGCGGTCGTGAACGAGACCGTCTCACTCACCGGAGACCGGGTCTGATGGAGTCGCTACAGCCGATCTCGGGCATCTGGGCGCTCGTCGCCATGTCTCTGAAGGTGACCCTCATCTTCACCATGGTGATGCTCGTCGTCGCATACGCGACTCTGGCGGAGCGACGCGTGTCCGCGTTCATCCAGGACCGGCGCGGACCCAACAGGGTCGGCCCGCTCGGGCTCCTTCAGCCGATCGCGGACGGCATCAAGAACATCCTCAAGGAGGAGACGCTCCCGGCCACCGCGTCGCGGGTGTTCTTCATTCTCGCGCCGATGCTGGTGCTCGTGCCTTCGCTCGTGACCTTCGCCGTCATTCCGATCGCCGCGCCGCTTCCGACCGGCGCGGGGGTGGTCGACATGATCGTCGCCGACCTCCCGATCGGCATCCTATACGTGCTCGCGTTCAGCTCTCTCGCCGTGTACGGGGTGGTGCTCGGCGGGTGGGCATCCAACAACAAGTACGCGTTCCTCGGGGGACTGCGGGCTTCGGCGCAGATGGTCAGCTACGAAGTGGCGCTCGGGCTATCGCTCATCACGGTGCTGATGGTCGCCGGGAACGTCACCCTTCCCGAGATCGTAGCGCAGCAACAGCAGCTCGGCCTCTGGTTCGCCCTGCCGCTTTCGCTCGCGTTCATCTTGTTCGTGATCTCCGCCTTCGCGGAGACGAACCGACTGCCGTTCGACATGCCCGAGGCCGAATCCGAGCTGGTGACCGGCTACCACACCGAGTACTCGGCCATGAAGTTCTCCGCGTTCATGATCTCGGAGTTCGGTCATATGGTGACCGCATCCGCGCTCATGGCCACGCTGTTCCTGGGCGGCTGGGACATTCCGTTCTGGTCCGGCGACAACGCGTTCTGGCGCGACGGCCAGCTGATCTCCGGATTCGCGGCCGACGGGAGCGTCATCCTTGCCGACCCCACGTGGTGGAAGACGCTGCTGACGTTCATGGCCTTCGCAGCGAAAACCGGGTTCTTCCTGCTCGTCTACATCTGGATTCGCTGGACGTTGCCCCGGTTCCGCTACGACCAGGTCATGGCGCTCGGCTGGAAAGTCATGCTGCCGACGGCCCTCGCCTACGTCATGCTGATCGGAGGAACGATTCTCACGCTCGACGAGATCGGATTGCCGTTCGGCTTAGGGTACGGACTCGTGCTCACGGCGGTCAGCGGAGCAGCGACCTTCGGGTTCGTCTACTTCATCGACCGCGGGCGGACCATCACGGGCGCCGCGGCGCACAAGAGTCAGCGAGTCGAAATGTCGAGTATTGCTCAGCCGACCCCGGCGGGAGAGTAGTCTGATGGCGATTTCCGTACGAGTCATGGAGCGACCCGATCCGGACAGCACGTCGTATCTGCGTGCGGCCCTGAGCGGGATGGCCCTGACCTTCAAGCACATGGTGAACCCGAACAAGGTCACCCAGCAGTATCCCGAGGAGCAGACCGATCTCAGCCCGCGTTGGCGTGGCACGCACCGCATGGAAGTCCACGCGGACGGACGCCCCAAGTGCGTCGCCTGCGGCCTGTGTCCCACCGTCTGCCCGGCCAACTGCATCCGGCTCGTGGGGGGTGAGGACGACCAAGGAAACCGCTACCCGATCGTGTACGAGATCGACGAGTTCCGCTGCATCTTCTGCGGCATGTGCCAGGAGGTATGCCCGGTGGAAGCCATCCACGTGGGTCAGCACTTCGAGAACGCAGAGTACACCCGCGACCGCTTCGTCTACGACCTGGACCGGCTCATGGAGCAGGAGCATCCGGTCACGTTGCTCTGGGACCCGGCCGACCCGAGGTCCGAGTGAGTGACATCCGCGTGAAGAGCCCACGGCGACCCGCACGGCCTCCGATGTGCCCGCCTTCCGTCCAATCCCCAGTCGCTGCTCGATGATCGACATCCTGTTCTACGTATTCGCCGCCGTGGCCATCGGCGGAGCCCTCGGCGTGGTGCTCGCGAAGAGCCCGGTCGGGAGCCTCCTCTTCATGGTGACGACGCTGGCCAGCCTCGCCGGCACGTTCGTGCTGCTCGAAGCGCACTTCCTCGCCGCGATTCAGGTCATCGTCTACGCGGGCGCGATCATGGTGCTCTTCCTGTTCGTGATCATGTTGCTGAACCTCGGCCACGACTATCAAAGCGACCTTCGCGGCGGCGTCTTCGCGATCCTCTCGTTCGCGGTCGTCGGCCTCATGGCGGGCCTGCTCGCGCGCCAACTCGGGGGTCTGGAGGCATTCGAGCCCGGAGCCGAGGCCGCCGTCATCGACGCTGCGCTGCGTGAGCACGGCGTGGTCGGCGCCATCGCCCAGCCGCTCTACACGACCTACGTGGTCCCGTTCGAGATCACCGGCATCCTTCTTCTGGTGGCGATCGTCGGCGCGATCGTCCTGGCCAAGAGGAACGTCCAACCATGATCACCCACGCTCTCGTCCTGAGCGCGATCCTCTTCGTGCTGGGCACGTTCGGCGTGCTCGTCCGGCGCAACGCCATCATCATGTTCCTGTGCATCGAGCTGCAGCTGAACGCGGTGAACCTGGCGTTCGTGGCGTTCTCTCGGATGATCGGCATCGAGGGGCAGGTGTTCGTGTTCTTCGTCATGACCGTCGCGGCCGCGGAGGCCGCGGTGGGCCTCGCCATCATCATCTCGATCTTCCGGCACTACGAGACGGTCAACGTGAACAACTTCAACCTGCTCAAGTGGTAGCGGCATGCACGCTTCCCTAGCAGCATTCATGGTCCAGGGCGGAAGCACCCAGGCGGGCGCGGCGCAGTTCGAGCCGTTCCTGCCGGGCTTGATCGTGCTTCTTCCGCTCCTGGGATTCGCCCTGAACGGCTTCCTCGCGCTCAAGCACGCCCGGCTCTCCGCGAACGCGGTCCGGGCCGGCGGTGAGCTCGACCTGGACGGTCCCTCGGGTCGCCCGGCGACGCACACGCTCCCCAGCCTGATCGGCCCGGGCGTCATGCTCGGCGCGTTCATCATCACGCTCATCAACTTCGTGTCGATGATGGGAGTGGAGCTCCACGACCCGGTGGTCGTCGAGTATTGGACCTGGATGGCCACGGGCACGTTCACGGTGAGCGCCGCGCTCCAGCTCGACCAGCTGTCGATGATCATGATGATGATCATCACGGGCGTGGGCTTCCTCATTCACGTCTTCAGCGTCGGGTACATGAAGGACGATCCGGGCTACCCCCGGTACTTCGCGTACCTGAACCTGTTCGTGTTCTTCATGCTCGTGCTCGTCATGGGCTCGAGCTACCCGCTCATGTTCGTGGGCTGGGAAGGCGTCGGGCTCTGCTCCTATCTGTTGATCGGCTTCTGGTTCGGGGATCGCGAGAAGTCCGACGCAGGCAAGAAGGCGTTCATCGTCAACCGCATCGGCGACTTCGGTTTCCTGATCGCGATCTTCCTGCTGTTCGCGGCGTTCGGCACGCTCGACTTCGTCCCGATCTTCGAGGGCGCCGAGAGCGGTCTCGTATACGGCGGCGGGCTGGTCACGGCGGTCACGCTCTTCTTCCTGCTCGGCGCGGCGGGCAAGAGCGCTCAGATTCCGCTCTATGTCTGGCTACCGGACGCCATGGCCGGCCCGACGCCGGTGTCGGCGCTCATCCACGCGGCCACCATGGTCACGGCGGGCGTCTACCTGGTCGCCCGATCGTCCGTGTTGTTCGCGCTCTCGCCGGTCGGGAGCGCCACGGTGGCGGGCATTGGCGTGCTGACCGCGCTGTTCGCCGCGACCATCGCGCTCAAGCAGAACGACATCAAGAAGGTCCTGGCGTACTCGACCGTGTCGCAGCTCGGGTACATGTTCGTGGGAGTAGGGGTGGGCGCCTACGCCGCGGGCGTCTTCCATCTCATGACGCACGCATTCTTCAAGGCCCTGCTGTTCCTCGGCTCGGGCGCCGTGATCCACGCCATGCATCACGCGTATCACAGCACCCACAGCCACGAAGACGCGCAGGACATGCGAAACATGGGTGGGCTCAAGAAGTTCATGCCCATCACGTGGATCACGATGTGGATCGCGACGCTCGCCATCGCGGGCATCTGGCCCTTCGCCGGATTCTTCTCGAAGGACGAGATCATCTGGTATACGGCGGCATTCGGGGGCGCGGAGAACGCTCCGTTCCCGGGGCTCTATACGGTCTACTGGATCCTGGCCCTGGCCGCCGCCATGCTGACCGCGTTCTACATGACGCGCATGATGGTGCTCACCTTCCATGGTCCGAACCGGACCGGTCAGGAAGAGGTGAAGCATCTGCACGAGGTCTCGCCCGTCATGTGGGGGCCGCTCGCCGTGCTCGCGTTCCTCTCGATGTTCGGCGGGTGGATCAACGTGCCGGAAGCCCTCCGCAACTCGTTCCTGGGCGGCTTCGGCGCGCTTCCCATGAGCGAATGGCTGCACCACTGGCTCGAGCCGGTGACCGAGGGCGCACACCACGTGCAGGAGCTCAACCTCGGTGAGCTGTCGCACACCGCGCCGTTCGGCGGCGGAGAGCTGGCATGGGCTCTCATCTCGACCTCGCTCGCCGCCCTCGTCGTGATTGCCTCGATCCGCTTCATCGGCAGCCGTCCCGTGGCGACCGCCCGGGAAGACGTCGAGCCGACCGGCTTCGGCAAGGTGCTCTACAACAAGTGGTACGTGGACGAATTCTACGACCGCTTCATCGTGCAGCCCATCGTCCGCTTCTCGCGGTTCTGCTGGAAGGTCATCGACGCGACCCTCATCGACGGCGTGGTCAATGCCGTCGGCTGGGTCGCTCGAGGCTTCGGGTGGGGCATCAGCATGTTCCAGACCGGCTCCGTCAATACCTACGCGCTCATCTTAACCGTCGGCGTCCTGGTGATCCTCGGCGTCTCGATGTTCTAGAAGGGTGCTGAAGAGATGACAAGCATGCTCGAATCGATCGGCTACGCGAACTGGGTGCTGCACGCGCTCATCTGGCTTCCCGTGCTCGGCATGGGACTGGTGCTCTGGGCGGAAGAGGAGCAGGCCAAGAAGGTCGCCTTCTCGTGGTCCGCGGGCGTGTTCGCCCTCAGCCTCGGGCTCTGGTGGGCGTTCGAGCCGGGGTACGGGGGCATGCAGATGGAGAGCGTCACGCCCTGGATCGAATCATGGGGGGTGAGCTACTCGCTCGGGGTGGACGGCATCAGCCTCTTCATGGTGATGCTGACCACGTTCAGCACCGCCATCGCGATCCTGGGATCGTTCAACTACATCAAGACCCGTCAGCGCGCCTTCTATGCGCTCATGCTCCTGCTCGAAGCGGGCGTGATCGGTGTCTTCGCGGCGACGGATCTGTTCCTGTTCTACGTGTTCTTCGAGCTCACCCTGGTCCCGATGTACTTCATCGTGGGCATCTGGGGGGGCG
>JBBDSN010000103.1:0-6262 GCA_040904885.1 Gemmatimonadota bacterium
CCGAGTTGGAGGGTCCGCGGCAGGCCGGGCCGTAGCCCCGCCGGCCTACGCGCGACCACGAACCGCGAGTCGCCGAGGTTCTCGACCGCGACGTGAGCCGTGGCACTGGGACCTATCTCGTACTCGAGGCCTGCTCCGAGGACGACGAACGAGTCGGTTCCCTGTCCGGCCGGGATCTCTCCCTGCCCCGCCGACGTGCGCATCGCCGATGTTCCGGACGCGGTCATCCGCCCACTCCATGCCCCCCGCTCGAAGCCGGCGGAAGCGAAGAACTGATGCGTCGGCAGGTACGGTAGGTGATCGCCGACCTCCACGGTGCCCCAAGGTCCGAAGTCACTATCGAACCCCGACTGGAAGGTGGCCTGCGTGAGCGTGTAGCTCGCCCTCAGCGGAAGGCGCCACGCACCGTCGATACCGGCTTCGATCTCATGGCCCAGCGCCACCTCCAGGCCCAGCGTCCGAACGGCCCCGCCATTGAACACCTGGCCGTCTCCCGCGTCGCCCACGGCGAGCGTGGCGGTGCCGAGGACATTCTCGTAATCGCTGTAGAAGCCCGTCAACTCGACCGAGCTGCCCGCCCGGAGGGACCGCAGCCCGAGCTCGTAGTTCACGCTCGACTCGGGCTCGGTCGCCTCACCCGCGCCGGGTCCGGCCGGCCCGAAGCCCTTGTGCACGCCACCGAACAGCTGGAAGGTGCCGGTCACGTCATAGAGGGCCCCGATACCCGGGATCCACGCGGACATGGAGTTCGTGCGCTCGCCGGTGGGCGTCGCGCGTGCGGCATCGCCCGCGGCATAGTCGAGGCGCTCGAAGTCGATCGTCTCGTAGCGCAGCCCGGGCGCCAGGGTGAGCGCCCCCATCTCGATCCGGTCCATGAGGTGGAAGGCCCACGCGGAAGCCGAGCTGACCCGGTTCGCCTGCGATCCCGGAGCGCCGGGGCTCGTCAGAACCATGCGGCCATTCTCGATGGAGTATCCGTCCTCTTGCTGGAAACGGTCCTCATCGTCCTCGTGATACCGGACGCCGAACTCGAAGTCATGCTCGACCACATCGCCGAAGGTGGCCCCGACCTGCGTCTGGATCCCGCGCGAGAGGTACTCGCGATTGTTGGCACGGACGGACAGGACATCCACACCGTCCGTCGTGCCCCGAAGGAAGCCGAGCTCGGTCTGGTTGGCGCCCGGGTTCGAGAGCACACCGGAAATCGAGGATCCGTTCACGCTCCCCAGTTTGTACCAGTTCCGCGCGAAGTCGTTGCGATACGCGGTGGTCGTGACATCCACACCCGCAGGGAAGCGCACGAAGTGCCGCAGCTGGACCTGCTGATGATCGGCATTCATCACGTCTACTTGAGAACCGGCATAGCGGCGGAACGGCGATGCCTCGAAGTCGGCCTCCGTGAGCCCGAGGTAGGTCTCGTCCGACACCTGGTCGTAGTATCCGAGCTTCAGCTCGAGCTCCTGGTACGTGCGGGCATCCAGCGAGGTATTGACCCTCAGCTTGCCGACGTAGTCCTGGAGATCGAAGCCCGTGTTGCCCCCGAAGTCGAGGCGCTTGAAGCCGTCGGAGCGCGACTGGTAGGTCTCGAAGAGCCATCCGAAATGCTCTCCGGCGTCACCGGCGCGCGCCTTGAGCTGGCGGCTGTCGTTCGTCCCACCGGCCGCGTCCACCATGACGGAGAAGCGGTTCGGGATCGGTGTGGACACCATGTTCAAGGCGCCCCCGATCGTGGATGGGCCGTAGCGGATCTGACTGGACCCCTTCCGCACCTCGATCGCGCTCATGCGACCCGCGATCGGGACGTAGTAAGCGGCCGGGGCGGCGTAGGGCGCGGGCGCGATCAGAACTCCGTCTTCCATGAGCGTGATCTTGGAGCTGCGGTTCACGCCGGTTCCCCGAAAGCCGATGTTCGGCCTGAGCCCGTAGCCCTCCTCCTCTTGAACGTTGACGCCGGGCACTTCACGCAGCAGCGCGTGGATGTCGTCGTACACCACCGGCCGCTCCTGGAGCGCGCGGGGTCCGATCACGTGCACCGAGCCGGGGACCCGGCTCCGGTCGATCCCCTCGGACAGGCGGGTCCGACCGAGGAGCACGAGCAGCGGGTCGATCGAGACCGGAGCGGCGTCGAGCGCGATGTCCGGCCGGCTGACCCCATCCTGGCGCACGTCCACGGTGCGCTCGAGCACGGCGCGGCCGATGACGTGGAATCGGAGCGTGTGGGTCCCGACCGGCACCCGGTTGAATACGAAGCGGCCGCGCTCGTCCGACAGGGCCGTCCGGTCGCCGTCCACGAGCTCGACGGAAACACCGGAGAGCGGCGCGCCGCCTTCGACGGAACGTATCGTTCCGCTCACGACGCCGTGCGCCGTGGTCTGAGCGACTGCGGGGGCCGCGCCCACGCCGAGCGCCAGAGCGACCATCAAGGCGAAGCGTCCGATTCCAGACACCGCGTTCGCCGTGCAGCGCGCCAGAATCTTCGTGGGCCGAGCCTCGAAGCTGTTGGGGCCTTCCATGTCTTGCATCCCTGGATCGTGTATTTGAGAATGATTTTCAATCACGTCCACGAATAAACGATGTGACCCTGGTGCTGTCAAGCATTCGGGCGCCGAAGGTGCTGGACCGTACGAAGGCCCGGTCGATCGTGCCGACCGGGCCTTCGTGTCTTCCGAGCGTCGGCTACCGACTCACATGCGACCGGTGAGCTCGGAGTAGAGCGCCTCGAACTCCGCGCGCAACTCCTCGTCCGCGTTCAGAAGCGTCGTGATCTCGCTGTATCGCTCGACGGACATGCCATGGTTCTCGAGGATGCCCATCATCCGGTCGTTGGCCTGCTGCTGCAGCTGGTTGGCCTCTTCGGCCGTCTCCGCGGCGGCCAGTTCCGGACTCATCTGGTCGCGCACCTGGCTGATCTCGAAATAGGCCTCGGTGAAGGCCTCGAGCTCCTGGTCGTCCGGCACGTCCGGGGCAGCCTGCGCCGTGACCTGGGCCGGCATCATGGCCAGCGCGAGAGCGAGCGCCATTCCAGTCAAAGTCCTTCCTCGGGATTCCATCTGTGATTCTCCTCCGGTACGGCGAGTATTCGTCGAATGTGCCCCCTATGGGTGCAATGGTCGTTCCAGGAGATGAGCGTCAGGACCGCACGGGGGCTGGAGACCGCTTCCCATAAGGCTCAACGGATGAAGGTGCCGCCGATCTCGAGCAGAGGAGGCCCCTCTCGCTTCCGCCATATTTGTGTCATTGTGACACATGCGTCATTATATATGTTCGTGCCCTGCAGACCATGGAGCGACCGATGAACGGGTCCCCACGAGACCTGACGCACGGAAAGAGGCGATCCGAGCGCGTGAACCACGATACGCGCCGCGTGAGCTTGCGCACCGCGCTCGTCCTGAGAGTGCTCGGCCCTCTTCTGCTCGCGCTCGGCGGCACGATCCTCTGGCTGCTCCAGAGCGTCGAGGACGAAGCCGAGTCGCGACTCAAGGACGAGGTGGAGCTGGTCGCCCGCGCTCTTCGGCTTCCCTTGGTCCACGCGATGGAGCGGGACCGATCGGGGACGGTCACCGAAGCGCTGCGCTCCGCGCTCCGCATCGGCCGGGTCTACGGGGCCTACGTGTACGGGCCGGACGGTGACCTCATGGCGTCCTTCGGTGTCGCGGAGCCGGAAGGCCCGCCTGAGAGAATCGAGGAATTGGTCGAGCTCGGAGACCGGACCGGCGAGTTCGGCTCTCTCGCAGGACGCCGGGTGTACTCCGCGTTCGTCCCGCTGACGGACGAGTGGGGACAGGGCCTGGGGCTCCTCCAGGTCACGCGCAGGCAGAGCGACTTCGAGGAGTACATCGCCGGCCTCCGCTACCGTGCGCTCGGCTTGCTCCTCGTGGGCATGGGCGTCGTGTCGGTGCTCGTGCTCCAGGGCCACCACGCAGCCGTCGGCGGGCCTTTGAGCCGACTGAACACCAGCATGACGAGGGTGGGCAGCGGTGACGCCGATCACCGGGCGAGCGCCACGGGTCCCAAGGAGCTCGCGGCGCTGGCGGAGACCTTCAACGACATGCTCGATACCTTGCAAAAGGCTGCCTCGGAATTGGCCGAGCGACGCACCGCTCAGGAGGCGCTGCAACTCGAGCTCGCGGACGCCGAGAAACTGGCGGCCATCGGTGAGCTCGCGTCCGGCGTCGCCCACGAGCTCGGGTCCCCGCTGAGCGTCGTGGACGGACAGGCGCAGCGGATGCTCCGGAAAGCCAACGGAGACCCGGGCTCCCGGGAGGGGCTCGAGACGATCCGGGTGCAGGTGCGCCGGATGGAGTCGATCATCCGGCAGCTGATGGAGTTCGGACGGTCGGATACAGGACGGCGACGCGACACCTCGCTCGAGCAGATCGTGAACGGCGCGGTGGCGGCGGCCGGTGAGGTCGCGCGCCGGACCGGGGCGCGCATCGAGATCGGCGAGACGGACGCCACGGTCTCGATCGAGCTCGAACCGAGGCGCGTGGAAGAGGCTGTCACGAACCTGCTCCGTAACGCTTGCCAGGCCGCGTCCGGCGGGCGGGTGCGCATCGGATATCGTGCGACGCCGAACGACGTACGGCTCATCATCGAGGACGACGGCCCGGGCATCCCCGACGAGATCCGGACACGCGTATTCGAACCCTTCTTCACCACGAAGCCGTCCGGGGAAGGCTCCGGGCTGGGACTCGCCGTGGTCCACGGCATCGTCGAGGAGCATGGAGGAGGCATCGCGGTCGACCGATCCCCTCTCGGCGGAGCCCGTTTTACGGTCCGCCTACCCAAAGACGCCACGGGCGCGACGCGCGTGAGCGCAACGAACGTGTCGAGCGGGGAGGCGTCGTGAGCGGGGGCGCGGCGCGCGTCTTGGTCGTGGAGGACGAGGCCGCGCTCCAGGGCCTTCTGAAGGACGAGCTCGAGGACGACGGATCCGAGGTCCTGACCGCCGAGTCGGCCGAAGCGGCGACGGAGATTCTCGCGTCCGAGCGTATCGACCTCGTGGTCAGCGATCTCCGTCTCCCCGGAGAGGACGGCGTCGCGCTCCTCGAGCGCACGCGGACCATGGAGAACCCACCCGCCTTCATCATGATCACCGCGTTCGGGACCATCGACCAGGCGGTGCGCTCACTCCAGAAGGGCGCCGACGATTTCCTGACCAAGCCGTTGGACCTCGACCACCTCTCGGTACGGGTCGCACGCGTGCTCGAGAACCGCCGACTCAGAGATGAGCTGCTCCGCTACCGCGAAGCGATGGGATCCCCGGACTTCCACGGGATGGTTGGACGAAGCGACGTCATGACCGAGCTCTTCGACGACCTCCGCCGAATCGCCCGGGGACACGGTCCCGTCCTGCTCCAGGGCGAGAGCGGCACGGGAAAAGAGCTGGCCGCACGCGCGATACACGAGGAAAGCCCCAGAAGAGAGAAGCCGTTTCTCGCCGTGAACTGCGCCGGTATCCCCGAATCTTTGCTCGAGAGCGAGTTCTTCGGACACGTGGCCGGCGCCTTCACCGGAGCGACGTCGAACCGAGCGGGACTCTTCCAGGAGGCGGACGGCGGCACGCTGCTCCTCGACGAGGTCGGAGAGATGCCTTCGGGCCTCCAGGCCAAGCTGCTCCGCGTGCTCCAGGAAGGCGAAGTGCGGCCGGTGGGGAGCGACCATAGCACGCCGGTCGACGTCAGGGTCATTGCGGCGACACATCGCGAGTTGGCCGAGGGCGGGATGCGGAACAGTTCCGACGCGCGGCCCGAGATCCGGCAGGACCTCTACTACAGGCTCGAGACGTTTCGTCTCGTCCTCCCTCCCCTGCGCGAGCGGACAGGAGACGTGGACCTCCTCACGGCAAGGTTCGTTCAACGTCACTCGGTCCGGCTCGATCGTCGCCCCCCGGAGATCGGCGGCGCGTTCCTGGAAACGCTACGGGCTTACCGCTTTCCCGGGAACGTGCGCGAGCTGGAGAACCTCGTCGAACGGGCCGTGACCTTCTGCGACGGCGGAAGACTCGAACCACGACATCTGCCCGGGCGCGTCAGGGCGCCGGAGAACCGGAGCGGGAACGGTCGGGCCGGTGGGGCGAAGGACCTCTCCGCCATGCCTTTTGTCGCGGAATCGAAAGAGATCCTCACCCTGCGGGAGGTCGAGAAGCAGTACGTGCGCCATGTCCTCGAGCGCGTGGACGGCAACAAGCGACGCGCGGCCGCGCTGCTGGGCATCGGACGGAGAACCCTCTATCGCAAGCTCGAAGACGAGTAGAGGCGTC
>JBBDSN010000104.1:0-1051 GCA_040904885.1 Gemmatimonadota bacterium
CATGGAGTTCCTCCGCATGGACCTCTTCCAGGGCGAGATCTTCGTGTTCACGCCCAAGGGCGACGTGAAGGCGCTCCCGCAGGGCTCCACCCCCATCGACTTCGCGTTCAGCGTGCACACCGAGGTCGGCATGCACTGCGCCGGCGCCAAGGTGAACGGCCGCATCGCACCGCTCTCGCGTGAGCTCCGGAACGGCGACAGCGTCGAGATCATCACCAACCCGCGCCAGAAGCCCAACCGCGACTGGCTCTCGTTCGTGAAGACGTCCCGGGCCCGCCAGCGCATCCGCCACTGGATCCGCGAGGAGGAGTTCGAGAGCGCCCACAAGCTGGGCAAGGACATGCTCGACCGGGAGCTGAAGAAGGTGAAGCTCGCGCTTCCCGACAGCCCGGACGAGCTGGGCCAGGGTGCGGCGAACCTCGGCTACAACGACCTCGACCAGGTGTACGCCGCGCTCGGCCGGGGCGACGTCGGCCCCACCGCCGTCATCAAGCAGTTCCACCCGGGGTACGATCCGTCGGAAGCCGCCAAGCGCGAGCCCTCGACGCTCACGAAGCTGGCCGAGAAGCTCCGCATCTCGCCCCGGGGCGTGCGCATTCAGGGGATGGACAACCTGATGGTGCGCTACTCGCGCTGCTGCCAGCCGGTGCCGGGCGACCCGGTCGTCGGCTACATCACTCGGGGGCGGGGCGTCTCGATCCACCGGAAGGACTGCCCCAACGTGCTCGCGCTCGCTAAAGACCCCGACCGAAGGGTCGAGATTGAATGGGCGGCCGAGAAGGGGGACCGGTTCTTCGTGAAGCTGTTCATGCGGGGCACGGACCGGCGCGGGCTCCTGACCGACGTGGCCAAGGCCATCAGCGCGACCGGCACGGACATCCAGCACGCGGACATGCGGGCCACGGAGGGCGGCATGCAGGGCGAGTTCGTGGTCGAGGTGCGCGACCTGTCACATCTCGAGAAGGTCAAACGTTCCATTGCGCGCGTGAAGGGCGTGCTCGACGTGGAGCGCAGGGAGCACTTCGACGAGGACGATATGGGATGGGCGTGA
>JBBDSN010000105.1:0-6137 GCA_040904885.1 Gemmatimonadota bacterium
TCGGGCGCCTCCGTGATTCCGTTGTCAGACCGATCGTCATGCCCATGAGGCGCACGTGACCTCCGTAGAACGCAGAAAGTCCGTCCCCGTCGACGTCGGCGGCGTGACCATCGGGGGGTCGGCCCCGATCGTCGTGCAGTCCATGACCAACACGGACACCGCCGACATCCCGGGCACCGTCGAGCAGGTGAAGCTCCTGAGCGACGCGGGAAGCCAGATCGTCCGCGTGACCGTCAATCACGACGAGGCGGCCAGAGCGGTCCCGGAGATCGTGAGGCGCCTGCGCGACGACGGCTACGACACACCCATTGTCGGCGACTTCCACTACAACGGGCACCTGCTCCTGACGAAGTATCCGGACGCGGCGGACGCGCTCGCGAAGCTCCGCATCAACCCCGGGAACGTGGGCACGAAGCATCGCGACGCGAACTTCCAGCAGATCATCGAGGTGGCCGTCGCGCATGACAAGCCGGTGCGCATCGGGGTCAACTGGGGATCTCTCGACCAGCGGCTCCTCACCGAGCTCATGGACGAGAACGCGCGGCGACCCCAGCCGAAGGAGGCGCAGGTCGTCCTGCTCGAGGCGATGATCGAGAGCGCGCTCCGTTCCGCGACCCTGGCCGAGGAGACGGGCCTCGGCCACGACCGCATCGTCATCTCGGCCAAGGTCTCCTCCGTACGCGATCTCCTTACGGTCTACCGGATGCTCGCGCCGCGCTGTGACTACCCCCTCCACCTCGGGCTCACGGAGGCCGGGCTCGGTGCCAAGGGGATCGTCGCGACGACCGCGGCGCTCGCGCCGCTCCTCCTCGACGGTATCGGTGATACCATCCGCGTCTCGCTCACGCCCCGTCCGGGCGGCGACCGGGCCGAGGAGGTGCGCGTCGCGCAGCAGATCCTCCAGTCGCTCGGCATCCGGCACTTCGAGCCGCAAGTGACCTCCTGTCCCGGGTGCGGCCGTACGACGAGCACGTTCTTCCAGGAGATGGCCGAGGACATTACCGGCTACATCCGCGAGCGCATGCCCGAGTGGCGGAAGGAGTACCCCGGGGTCGAGGAGATGGAGGTGGCCGTGATGGGCTGCGTGGTGAACGGACCCGGCGAGTCGAAGTACGCGAACATCGGCATCTCGCTCCCGGGCACCTTCGAGGAGCCCAAGGCGCCGGTCTACGTGGATGGCCAGCACACGGTCACGCTCAAAGGCGACGGGCTCGTGGACGAGTTCAAGGGGATCCTCGAGGACTACGTGGCGCGGCGGTACGGGGCGGGGGTGGTCGCCTCCGCTTGACATGACATGACCCCGAGAGACGACGCAGATCGAGCCCGGCGGGCGGTGGTCCTGCGCCGGGTCACCTACGGTCTCGCCGCGCTCGTGCTTACGAGCCTGTTCGTCTGGTTCGTCCTGATCCCCTATCCGTGGCGGATCGACGAGCGGAACCCCGAGATCACGTCGCTCATGGAGCAACGCGTGGGGGAGGCCCGTGCGGCGGGCGACTCCCTGGAGATCCGGCAGGAATGGGTCGCGCTCGACCAGATCTCCCGGAACCTGCAGCGGGCCGTGGTCGTGGCGGAGGACTATCGCTTCCGCGAGCACCAGGGCATCGATTGGGTCTCGCTCGCCGAGGAGGTGGATTGGACGGGCGGCGACGCGTTCTCGTGGTCGAGCGGGGAGGACCGGCAGGCACTCCTCGCGGCGCTCCGCTTCGTGTGGGCCAACCGCAGCGAGTTGCGGGGGCGGAGCACCATCACGCAGCAGCTGGCCAAGAACCTCTACTTCGGCACCGATCGCTCGTTGTTGCGGAAGGCGATGGAGCTCGTCGTGGCCGGTCGGTTGGAGCGTCGCCTCGGCAAGGACCGCCTTCTCGAGCTGTACCTGAACGTGGCCGAGTGGGGACCCGGGATCTTCGGCGCCGAAGCGGCGGCACGAACCTATTTCAGGCGCTCCGCCGCCAATCTCTCCCTCGAGCAGGCCGCCGCGCTCGCGGGTACGCTACCGCACCCGCTCACGTCGAACCCGGCCCATAGCCCTGGCCGTATGCGGTGGCGTCAGGAGCTCATCCTGGCACGCCTGCGCCCTCCGCCGGGCGTGATCCCCGCTCCTGTTCCACCTCCCGACCCGGATCTCGTGATCCCAGGGGGCGGGCTCGAAACGCCCGTCCCGGATCCCGTGCTGGCTCCGGATACGCTCGCCCCGCCGACCCCCGACACCCTCTGGGCGCCACGCCTCATCCGTCTCCGAGATGCTGCCGCTTCAGATCCTCCCAGGCATCGCTCGCAACGTAGTCGAGCAGGATGACGTTGATGCGGTCTCTGAACTCGGAGCCCAGGGGCAGGGCGATCCCGTAGTACTGCTCCAGGAACGTGCCGGGCAGGACCCTGGTTCTGCCCTGGAACTCGCTCCGGCTGTAGTACTGGAGGATCGGCGCGTCGTGCACGAACGCGTCCAACTCACCGGCCGCCAGGGCCTCGAGCCCGGCGGGGATCGAAGGGTAGGGGGTCACCTGGACCCCGTCGTCGGCGAGGTAGGCGACCGCCGCGGCCCCTTCGAGGCTTCCGACCCGGGCCTGGGGCAGGTCCTGCCGGCCGCTCACCCGACTGTCGAGCTGGTTCACGGTGAGGCTCGACGCGATGGAGGCGGTGAAGAACGAGATCACGATGATGGCCGTGAACATCCATACGAACCCGACGATGCGCCCACCCAAGGAGCGAGGTGATTTATCACCGTAGCCGACTGTCGTCATGGTCACCGCGGCCCACCAGAATCCGCTCCCGATCCCCTGGGCCGGCGTTCCTCCGAACTCATCGGGATTCTCGGCCCGCTCGAAGAGCCACACGAGCACGCCCCAGAAGAGCAGCAAGCCGCCGAGGAGCGCGAAGACCCAGAGAAACTCCGTAGAGAAGAGTCCGAGCACCGCCTGGCTCAGCCCCGCGGGCTGATGGGGCACCGCGATGCCGAGACCGGTGGTGAAGAACGGGTGGGTGAAGTCCACACGCTCCTCCCGTTCGGCGGTGACCGTGAGGGCCGATGCCGACGCGAACAGCGATCCGTCCTCCACCCCCGCGAAGAGTCCTTCGATGTCGCGCTCTTCAAACGTGTAATCGAGTTCGAGCTCCTCGGCGAGGTGTGCCCAGAGGCTCACGGTGAGCCCGCTGTACCTCTCCCCGTCCGCGATGACGAACGGAGGCACGACCCGGACACCGACGGTCACGGGCTCCACGGGGGCAGGCGCCTGGGCCGCGCCCTCGACGGTACCGAAGACGAGCATGGCGAGCGCCAGGGCGAGGCAGGAAAAGCCCGGGGTCTCCATCTCGAGCAGGCGAGGGTCGAGGGGTCGTCGCATCATGGATTCTCGGATGTGTCGTGGGGAAGGTCGGGCTGGATGGTGAACCGGACTCTGGCGCGATGGGCACCCCCGGCCCACATATTCGAGCATGACCATGCGATCGCCACAATGGCCGCGGGTGGAGGAGCTCTTCCACGCGGCGCTCGAAGTCGACGAGTCCCGACGGGACGAATTCCTCCGGGAACGCTGTGGTGACGACACCGCCCTGTACAGCGACGTGGCCCGGCTTCTCGAGGCCGACGCCCAGTCGCGGGACAGGATCGGGCGGACCGTCCGGGACGCTGCCGGGGCCGTCGAGACGGACGCGTTCGTGGGACGTGCGGTCGGTCGCTGGAGACTGGTCCGGGAGATCGGACGGGGCGGCATGGGCACCGTATATCTGGCGGCGCGAGCGGAGGGAGATTTCGAGCAGTCGGCCGCGCTCAAGCTCATCCGGCTCGGGATGGACTCCGAGCAGATCCTCGAACGGTTTCGCCGCGAGCGGCAGATCCTGGCGCGGCTCCAGCACCCCGACATCGCCCGGCTGCTCGACGGGGGGCTGACCGACGAGGGACGACCCTGGTTCGCCATGGAGTTCGTGCGGGGCCGACCCATCGATCGCTTCTGCGACGAGCACCGCCTGGGGGTCGAGAGCCGGCTCCGGCTCTTCCTGAAGGTGTGTCGCGCCGTGGCGTACGCGCACCGCTCCCTCGTGGTGCATCGCGACCTCAAGCCCGACAACATCCTGGTGACCGAGGACGGCGAGGTGCGGCTCCTCGACTTCGGCATCGCCAAAGTGCTCGAGGACGACGAGCCCGGGGATACCCTCACCCGCACCGCGTTCCGTGTGATGACCCCGGGGCACGCCTCACCGGAGCAGGTGCGCGGGGAACCGGTGGGCACGGCCACCGACGTCTATTCGCTCGGCCTCATCCTCTATCAGCTGCTCGCGGGCGTGCGTCCCTACGAAGTCTCGAACCGGAGCCCGGTCGAGATCGAGCGGACCGTCTGTGACACCCAGGTCGAGCGACCCAGCACCAAGCTGGCGGCCATGGACGCCGAGGACGCTCTGCGGATCGGCACCGCCCGCGACACGGAGGTCCGGCGGTTGCGCAGCCGCCTGAGGGGCGATCTGGACGTGATCTGCCTGGAGGCCCTACGCAAGGAGCCCGAGCGCCGGTACGGCTCGGTCGACGCGCTGGCGACGGACGTCGAGCGCTACCTCGAGGGGATGCCGGTCGCGGCACGTCCGGACACCCTCGCCTACCGGGCCCGCAAGTTGATGCGACGCCACCCGACCGGTGTGGCGGCCACGCTTGCGGTCACGGTCGGTGTCTCCGCGCTCACCGGGATCTACCTGGACCGCGTGACCGACGAGCGGGACCGGGCCCGCCAAGAAGCGGCCAAGGCGGCGGAGGTCTCCGGATTCTTGCAGGAACTGTTCGCGGTCTCCGACCCGTCCGAGTCGCGCGGCGAGACCGTGACCGCGAGGGAGCTGCTCGACGAGGGAGCGGCACGTATCGCGAACGAGTTGGAGGGGCAGCCGGCGGTGCAGGCCACGATGATGCGCGTCATCGGGGACGTCTATCACGTGGTGGGGCTCACGGACCGAGCACTCCCCATGCTCGAGCAGGCGCTCACCCGGCAGCGCTCGCTCTACGGCGACCGGCACGAGGAGGTGGCCACGACCAAGATGTCGCTCGGGCTCGTGCATCAGACGATGGGCGATCTCGTCGCCGCGGAGCCGCTGCTTCGCAACGCGGTCGAGGTCCGGAGGGCTGTGCTTCCGGAGCCGCACGCCGGCATCGCCGAGGCGCTTTCGAATCTGGCGTTCCTCGAGGAGACCCTCGCGAACCCCGAGGCGGCGGAGGAGCTCTATCGGCAGACCCTGGCGATGCACCGGAGCCTCTACCCTCAGGGGGATCCACGCGTCACGTACTCCGCCGTCAAGCTGGGCGGACTCCTGCGTCGCATCGGCCGGCCCGAAGAGGCCGAACCTTTGCTCCGGGAGGGGCTCGCGGCCCAGAGAGCCCACTACGGGGACGTGCATCCCGACGTGGCGGCCACCATGCGCAACCTTGCGAGCCTTCTCCGCGACAAGGGGGCGTACGAGGAGGCGGACACACTCTACACGGCGGCGCTCGCCATCCGTCGAACGCTCTTCGGAAACGAGCACGCGGAGGTCGCGAACGTCCTGAACAGCCACGCGCTCCTCCTCGACCGGATGGGTGAGGGGGAGCGCGCGATCTCCACCATGAGGGAGCTTCTCGCGCTGCACGAGCGGATCCACCCGGAGCCTCATCCCGATGTCGCTGCTGCCGCGAGCAACCTTGCGTCGATGATGCGGAACGAGGAGTCCGTCGAGCTGTTCCAACGGTCCATGCGCATCCAAGACCAGGTGTTGCCGATGGATCATCCGAACCGCGCATATCCCAGGGTGGGTCTCGCCTCGCTCCACATGGAGTGGGGAGAGCCGGAACGCGCGGAGCCCCTCCTGCGGGAAGCGCTCGCCCTGAGGAGCGAGGAACTGGAGGCAGGCCATCGCCTCACCGGTGAGACGATGAGCGATCTGGGTGCGAGCCTGGCGGCCCAGGGACGGTTCGCCGAGGCGGAGCCGCTGCTCGTCGAGGCCGAGGAAGTCTTGGTGGAAGCGGAGGGCACGGAGGGGAGTCGTTACCGCCGGACGAGAGAACGGCTCGCGAGTCTCTACGAGGGCTGGGGCAAGCCCGAGCTGGCGGATCGCTATCGTGGGTCGGCCGGTTCCTCCTGAAACGGAACCTGGTCCGGACTTCTAGGGAGCACCGGCTTCCACCG
>JBBDSN010000106.1:0-6134 GCA_040904885.1 Gemmatimonadota bacterium
GCTCATCGCCCAGAACCCGGAGATCGGGCAGGGCGTGAAGACGATGCTGCCGATGCTGATCGCGGACGAGCTCGATGTCGCTTGGGCCGACGTGACGGTCGAGCAGGCCGATCTCGACACCGAGCTCTATTCGCGCCAGTTCACGGGCGGGAGCACGGCGGTGCCCACCCAATGGCTGCCAATGCGACGGGCCGGGGCGGCGGCGCGCTGGGTCCTGGTCGAAGCGGCGGCCGAGACGTGGGGCGTGCCCGCGTCCGAGCTCGAGACCGACGCGGGCGTCGTGCATCACCGTGCCAGTGGACGCAGCCTCGGGTACGGCGAGCTGGCGGAGCGAGCGTCCCAGATGGAGGCCCCGGATCCGGAGACGGTCCCCCTCAAGGACGCGAGTGAGTTCGACATCATTGGAACGCCGGTCGGGAACGTCGACATCGACGGGATCGTGACCGGAAGCACGATTTTCGGCATCGACTTCACACTGCCCGGCATGCTCTACGCCGTGTACCAGAAGTGTCCGGTTTTCGGAGGCCGGGTGAGGGGCGCGAACCTCGACGAGGTGCGTGCGCAGCCGGGTGTTCGGGACGCGTTCGTGGTTGAGGGAACCGACAACCTCACCGGGCTGCGGCCCGGTGTGGCGATCGTCGGGGACAACTGGTGGCTGGTCAATCAGGCGCGGCTGAACGTGCTGGACGTCGACTGGGACGAGGGTGCCACGGCCTCGCAGAGCAGCGCGGGCTTCCTGGCTCGGGCCCAAGAGCTGTTCGAGGGTACGCCGGCCCTGAGCCTCCGCGACGACGGGGACGTGGATGCGGCGCTCTCCGGGGCGGCCCACCGGGTGCAGGCGGACTACACTTATCCGTTCCTCGCCCATGCGCCGTTGGAGCCACAGAACTGCACCGCGCATTTCCAGGACGGAAAGCTCGAGTTGTGGGCGCCCACCCAGACCCCCGAGCGAGGCCGGTCGATGGCCGCGGAGCTGCTGGGGATCGGGGAGGACGACGTCACGTTGCACCTCCTTCGCATGGGTGGGGGGTTCGGCCGGAGGCTGAACAACGACTACCTGGTCGAAGCTGCCTGGATCGCCCGCGAGGTGGGTGTTCCGGTGAAGGTGCTGTGGACCCGTGAAGACGATATGACGCAGAGCTTCTACCGTCCGGCCGGCTACCACCGCCTCGAAGGTGGAGTGGACGAGGCGGGTCGGTTGGTCGCCTGGCGCAATCACTTCGTGTCGTTCGGAACGGGAGATCGCTTCGGCTCCAGCGCAAGCGTGAGTGACTCGGAGTTCCCGGTCGGGGCCGTCCCGAATCTCTCGATGGGCGCCAGCCTGATGGAGCTGGGCGTCCCGACGGGACCCCTGCGTGCGCCGGGCAGCAACGGGCTGGCGTTCGTCTACCAGAGCTTCATCGACGAGTTGGCCCATGCCGCGGGCGTGGACCCCGTGCGATTCCGCCTCGACCTGCTCGACGCCGCGGGCTCCGAGACCGCGCTCGACGCGGGCCGCATGCGCGGCGTGCTCGAGCGTGTCGCCGAGCTCTCCGAATGGGGCCGCACGAGTCTGCCGGCCGGCACGGGCAGGGGCGTTGCGTTCCACTTCAGCCACCGGGGCTACGTTGCGGAGGTCGTGCAGGCCCAGGTGAGTCGCGCGGGTGACGTGACGGTCGAGAAGGTGTGGGTCGTCAACGACTACGGCCGCCACATCATCAATCCTCTGAATGCCGTGAACAACATCCAGGGTGCGGTCGTCGAGGGGCTCTCCCACGCGCTCGGCCAGGAGGTCACGATCGAAGGCGGACGGGTGCAACCGTCGAACTTCGACGAGTACTTCATGATGAGGATCGGCGCGATACCCGAGATCGAGGTGCACTTCATCGAGAGCGACAACGACCCTTCGGGCCTCGGTGAGCCGCCTCTCCCGCCACTGATTCCGGCGCTGTGCAGCGCGATCTTCGCGGTCACGGGGAAGCGCGTGCGCTCCTTGCCGCTGTCGAACCAGGATCTGAGCTGGGCCTGAAGCGGTCGTTTCCGCGCATCATCCCTCCATCAACACGCTTTGCAGCGCGGCCAGCAGCTCCGGGCCGCTCGCCGCACGCAAAGGTCCTTCCGTCAGTTGCGGGGCTTCTCCATTCGGTCCCGTGACCACACCCCCCGCCTCCCGGATCAGCACGATGCCGGCCGCGAAATCCCAGGGCATGAGGATCTCCTCCCAGAATGCGTCGAGCGATCCCTGGGCGAGGTAGGCCAGGTCCAACGCTGCCGACCCGCCGCGCCGGATGCCCGAGGCCGACCGGAGAACACGCTCGAACTGACCGAGGTACGCCGGAAGGAGCTCGAGCCGCTTGAACGGAAATCCGGTCCCGACCAGGGCTTCGATCAGTGGAGCGGGGTTCGATACGCGCACCCTGCGCCCGTTCTTGAAGGCGCCCATGCCGCGCGCGGCCCACCACCGCTCTCCGCTCGACCCGCAAGCGACCACACCCACCGCCGGCGCGCCGTCGACTGCGACCGCCACCGAAGCCGAATACATCGGATGACCGTGCAGGTAGTTCGCGGTGCCGTCCAGCGGATCCACGATCCAGAGCGGCCGACCGTCCCAGCGCTCGAGTTGGGCTTCCACGCTCTCTTCGCTCTCCTCCGCGAGCACGAGATGGTCCGGATGCCTGCGACGGATCACCGCCAGCGCGGCTTCCTGCGCGTCGATGTCGGTACGCGACACGTAGTCGGCGCGGGCCTTCTGCGTGGCTACTGCCAGCGTGGCCCCGACGTCGCGGCGGTGGATGGCGGTGGCGGCATCCGCGGCTTCGCGGGCGGTCTCGAGGAGTCGGTGCACGGGATGGGGATGCGGGAGGAGGGTAGGGTCGAATCGGGTCGGGCACCGGTGGGTGCCGTGCCGTTCCATGGGTCGCTAAGTTAGCGGGCCTCGAAACACGGACCAGTCGAAGGGAATGGAGCGCATGCCGGAGTCGAGCCCGGGCGGCCGAAAGAAGCGAGTGTTCAGCGGGATGCAACCCTCCGGGGAGGCTCACCTCGGAAACTACCTGGGCGCCCTGCGCCGCTGGGTGGAGATGCAGGACGAGCACGAGTGCATCTTCTGCATCGTGGATGATCACGCCATCACGGCCGGAGGTGATCCCCGGGAGATGCCGAAGAACGTCTTCGATCTCGCGGTCTCCTTTCTCGCGGTCGGGCTCGATCCCGAGAAAGCGCTCATCTTCGTCCAGTCCGATGTGCACGAGCACACCGAGCTCGCGTGGTTGTTCAACGCGGTCACACCGGTGGGTGACCTCGAGCGCATGACCCAGTACAAGGACAAGTCACAGCAGTTCGAGTCGATCCCGGCGGGCATCCTGAATTACCCGATCCTGCAGGCCGCCGACATCCTGCTGTACAAGGCCGATGCCGTGCCGGTCGGGGAGGATCAGCGCCAGCACCTCGAGCTCACCCGTGAAATCGCGCGTAAGTTCAATGCGCGCTATGGCGAGACCTTTCCCGAGACCGACGCGCTCATCGACAAGGACGTCGGCCGGATCATGGGACTCGATGGTGAGGCGAAGATGAGCAAGTCGCTCGGCAACACGGTCGGAATCCTGGCCGAGCCGGACGAGATCTGGGCGCGTGTGCGGACCGCGGTCACCGACCCGCAGCGCGTCCGGCGCGACGATCCGGGCCGGCCCGAGGTGTGCAACGTCTATTCGTTGCACCGGTTCTTCGCGACCGACGAGCAGCTCGAGGATGTCGCCGTGCAGTGCCGCGGCGCGACCCGCGGCTGTGTGGACTGCAAGAAAATCCTTGCAGAAAACATCGCTTCGGCGTTCGCTCCGTTCCGGGAGCGGGCCGCCGAATATCGGCGCCAGCCGGAGGAAGTCGCCCGAATCCTCGACGAGGGCGCGGTTCGTGCACGGGAGATCGCCGGAGGGACGATGCGGGAGGTGCGGGAGCGCATGGGTCTCGACTGGCGAGCGGCGCTCAAAAAGGGCGTCTAGCGGGCTCGCGAGACCGATGGGTTCCGCGGCGTCCCGGGCCGGTCGTGATCGCGCGGCTTCCTCCCGGTCGCTACCTTGGAGGCCACTGAGTCAGTAGAGGAGGCGGGAATGCAGGAGCTGTTCAGAGCGGCCGTCGAACGGGGCGCGAGCGACATCCACATCAAGGCGGGGGACTATATCCGCGCCCGGGTGAACGGCGATCTGCAGACGCTCACCCAGCAGAAGCTCACGGTCGATCAGGTGAAGGGGATTGCGCTCCAACTGATCCCGCACGAAGAGGACCGTCAGAACTTCGACCGGATTCTCGACTACGACTGCTCGTGGGGGATCCCCGGGATCGGACGTTTCCGCGTGAACATCATGAAGCAGCGCGGCTCGCCCATGATCGTCATGCGGGCGATCCCCATCGAGATTCCGACGGTGGAAGACCTCGGGCTTCCCCCGGTCATCAACCGCATCGCCGCGACGCGGCGCGGAATGATCCTCGTGACCGGGATCACGGGTGCCGGCAAGAGCTCGACGATGGCGGCGATGATCAACTGGATGAACATGAATCGCCGCTTGCACATCGTGACGCTCGAGAACCCCATTGAGTTCCTGCATCGCGACAACCTCAGCTCCATCACGCAGCGAGATATCGGGACGGACACCGAGTCCTTCGAGAGCGGCTTGCGTTCCGTGCTCCGCCAGGATCCAGACGTCATCCTGATCGGTGAGATGCGTGACAAGATCACGATCGAGACGGCCCTGAAGGCGGCCGAGACCGGTCACCTCGTCATCTCGACGCTGCACACGAAGAACGCGGTGCAGACGATCTCGCGGATCATCGCGGTGTTCGATCCGAACGAGCAGGAGATGATCCGGGTACGACTCTCGGAGTCGCTCCAGGCGGTGATCTCACAGCGGCTCGTGCAGCGGCGGGACGGGGGACGGGTCGCGGCCATGGAGATCATGCCGGTCACGTCGACCATTCGAGATTGCATCCGGGATCACAACCGGATGGACGAGATCAGCGATCTCATCGAGGAGGGCCGAGAGCACTACGGATCCCAGACCTTCGATCAGCATCTCATGGAGCTGGTGCGGAGTGGGACAGTGGACTTCGAGCTCGCGAAGGCAGCCGCGAACAACCCGGCCGACTTCGACCTGAAGATGAACATGTTGGGCGACACCAGCCAGGATCGCGGCGTGCCCGGAACGACCGGGCTCGAAGACGAGATGACACGACTTTCCGGAGGTTGAGGGCGTGGGTGGAAGCATGAAGCGAATCGAGTTCGGCGGGACGTTCCTTCCGGTCACCACTCCGTTCGATCCCGTGACCGGGGATCTCGACGTCGTGGCGTACCGTGCCAACCTTCGGCACTGGTTCCAGAGTCCCATCCGTGGGATCCTCACGGCGGGGTCGACCGGCGAATCGGTCTTCCTCGAGGATGCGGAGCGGGTCGCGCTCGTCGAGGCCGCCCGGGATGTCATCCCGAGCGAAGCCATCCTGATCGCCGGGACTGGCGCCGAGTCGACACGGCAGACGATCCGCCTCAACCAGGAAGCGGCCGACGCCGGCGCCGACGCCGTGCTGGTCAGCCCGCCCGCATACTACAAGGGTGCGATGACGCCTGAGGTGCTCGCGCGTCACTACCGGGCGATCGCGGACGCCTCTCCGGTGCCGGTGCTCGTGTATCAGGTCCCGCTCCGGTTGAGCACGCTCGAGTTCCCGACCGGGCTGGTCGCGGAGCTGTCGCGCCACCCGAACATCGTCGGCATCAAGGACTCGCGCGGAAAGCTCGAGCTCGTGGCCGAGCT
This sequence comes from Gemmatimonadota bacterium, assembly GCA_040904885.1. GTDB lineage: Bacteria > Gemmatimonadota > Gemmatimonadetes > Longimicrobiales > Gaopeijiaceae > JAWLHJ01. Next base: position 5,778 of record JBBDSN010000106.1, read on the forward strand.
GGTCGAGGCGACCGCCGACGACTTCCAGGTGCTCGTGGGCAGCGGCGCGATCCTCTACGGCGCGCTCGAAGTCGGCGCGGTGGGTGGAATCGTGGCCGTCGGGCTCATGGCGTGCGCCGAAGCCGCCGAGATCTCGGTGGCTTATGCGGAAGGGCGCACTTCGGAGGCCGGCCGCATCCAGGAGCGCATCGCTCCGGTGCACAACGGCATCGTGGGTGGCATGGGCGTGCCCGGCGTGAAGGCCGCGCTGGACGTGCTCGGGCTGCATGGGGGCGTGCCGAGGGCGCCGCTCGCATCGGCTTCAGAAGCGCGGATCGAGGAGATCCGCGGCATCCTGGCGACTGCGGAGTTGGGGGC
>JBBDSN010000107.1:0-34430 GCA_040904885.1 Gemmatimonadota bacterium
GCCGGCGTCGAACGCGCGGTGTCGACCGCGAAGAACGGGTAGGCCCGCTCTCTAACTCCTACCCCAGTAGCGCCAGGAAGACGCCTGCCGTCACGGCAGAGCCTATGACGCCGGCCACATTCGGCCCCATCGCGGACATGAGCGGATTCACGCGGCCGCCCGTTTCGTCGGACACGAACTGCTGCACCACCCGCGCCGACATCGGCACCGCCGAGACGCCCGCCGCCCCGATGCACGGATTCATCCGGCTCCCCTCCGGCAGGAACAGGTTCAGGAGCTTGGCGAACAGAATTCCGCCAGCCGTGCTGAACGAGAACGCCACCGCGCCGAGCGCCAGGATGCTGATCGTCTGGAACGTCAGGAAATTCTGGGCCCCCATCGTCCCCCCGACCACGAGGCCGAGCAGGATCGTGACGATGTCGATCATGGGCCCGCCGGCCGTCTTCTTCAGCCGCTCCGTCACCCCCGACTCCCGCACGAGGTTACCGAACATGAGCAGACCGAGAAGCGGTGCGCTGGAAGGCACGGCGAGTGACGCGAAAATGCCCGTCACGATCGGGAAGAGGATGACCGTGGCCTTCGACACGCGTCGGGCCTGGGGCATGTCGATGGCCCGTTCCTTCTTCGTCGTCAGGAGCCGCATGATGGGCGGCTGGATGATGGGCACCAACGACATGTAGCTATACGCGGCCACCGCGACCGCGCCGAGCAGGTGGGGCGCGAGCTGGATCGTGATGAAGATCGATGTCGGACCGTCGGCGCCCCCGATGATGCCGATGGAGGCCGCCTCCTGGGCGGTGAAGCCGAACAGGTAGAACGCCCCCAGGGTCGCCGCGAAGATCCCGATCTGGGCGGCCGCGCCGAGCAGAAAGGTGAGCGGCCGGGCCAGAAGCGGCCTGAAGTCGGTCAGCACTCCCACACCCAGGAAGATGAGCGGCGGAAGGAGCTCGGTGCGGATTCCAGCGTCGTAGATCACGCCCATGATGCCGTCGGCGTAGGATCCCATCTCGGCCTGCGGGAGGTTCGCCAGGAGCGCACCGAAGCCGATCGGAATCAAGAGGAGCGGTTCGTAGCTCCGCGTGACCGCCAGATAGATGAGCACGCCGGCCACCGCGAACATGACGACGTTCCCGAGGGTCAGGTTCGCGAGGCCCGACTGGGCGAAGAGCTCGAGCAGGATCTCCATCGACGGCGGTCAGCCCACCGTCAGGATCGGCGTCGTGCTGTCGATCTCGTCGCCGACGGCCACGTGCACGGCCGTGACCGTACCCGCCGTCGGCGATCGGATGTCGTGCGTGGCCTTCATGGCCTCCACGATGGCGATCACGCCACCTTCTTCGACCCGGTCACCCACACCTACGGTCACGTCCACGACCTCGACGGCCCCCGCGAACGTCGAGTGCACGTCGGTGCCACCCGTGGGGACCTGAGGGGCGCCCGGACCGGCGCCGGCAGCCTGGGGCGCAGCTCCGGCGGCCGCGGCCGCGCCGCCGGTCCCGCCGTTCCCAGGCAACGGCTCCAGGGAGATCGTGAAGGTTCTCGTCTTGCCATTCTCTTGCACCGTGCACTTCGTCGTGAACGGGCCCGGCGCGACGGGAGCGGGCGCCCCACTCGACTCGCGTGGAGCTGGCGCGCTCGTTTCCGCTTCGGCCTTTTTCTTGAGCGGAATGTCGATCTTGGACGTCCCGGTCAGCAGCCGGATGCCTTCGTTCGCCTCCATTCGTTTGCCTGGCACCATCGACGCGAGCACCAGGAAGACGTTCTCGTCAGTGGTCTCGAGACTCCGCTCCTCGAGGGCGTCCCGGGCCGCGCCGATGTTGTTCGGAGCCGCATCCAGGGGATCTCCATCGAACGCCTCGAGCCCGAGTTGCTCCGAGGCGCGAGCCACGACGGCCGGATCGGGCGGCAAAGGGGTCCGGCCGAAGTACCCGAGCACCGCCTTGCCGAACCCCGCGTCGATCTTCTCCCACCGGCCGTACAGGACGTTGTTGAACGCCTGGAGCCAGTACTGCTGGCTGCCGGGCGTGACGCTCGTCCACGCCCCGCCGGCCTCCACGACGACCGGAAACTCGGCCAGCACCTCGGTATACCGGTCGAGGATGCCCGCCTTCTCCATCATGTGGACGTTCGGACCGATCGCCCCACCCGGCATCGGGAAGCCGAGCACCCGCGCGTCCGGAGTCGTCGTAGTCGGATTGAACGCGTACTCCGAGAGCGATTCCTCCAGCATCGATTCGATGTTCGAAAGCTTGTCCACGTCGATATCGAGCGAGTAACCGGTGCCCTTGAGGGCGTGCGCGAGCGCCCGCGCATCGGGCTGCGAGGTCCCTGCGGCGAGCGGGCGGATGGCCAGGTCGACGCCGTCCACACCACCGTGAATGCCCGCCATGTAGCACGCCACGCCCGTCGCGGCCGTGTCGTGCGTGTGCATCCAGAGCGGCATCCCCGTGGGCATGATGTTCTTGAGCCCCATCACCGTCCGGTAGACGGTTACCGGGTCGGTCGTGCCGCTCGCGTCCTTGAGACAGAGGCTGTCCACATGCATGCCGCTCTCCAGGATCTGCCGGCCGATGTCGATGTAGAACTCGGGCGTGTGGACCCGGTCCGAGTCGAACGGGAGTCCCATGAGCGCGATCACCACCTGGTGGTGCATGCCGGCGGCCACGATCGGCTCGCCCGTACGGACCAGGTTCCGGACGTCGTTCATGTAGTCGAAGTTCCGGTCCCACGTCGTGCCCGCGGCGGCCATGAGCCGCCCCTGGAGCGCCAACCCCTCCGGTGACTGCGTGGTCAGGGTCACTCCGGACACGGACCGCGTCAGGATCTGCAGATCGACGTCCGGACCCACCGCGTCGCGCATCCGGCGCATGTTCTCGAACGGATTCTTGCCCAGGTAGAAGAGCGGTGCCTGGAAGAGCGCGCCACCGCCGAACTCGAAGTGCCGGATCCCGATCTCGGCCGAGGCCTCCATGGCCGGAAGAAAGTCTTCCAGGCGGACCTTGCCGCCGAACGTGCTCTGGAGCCCGTCCCGGAAAGGGGTGAACATGACACGTACACGCTTGGGCGGATCGGCGAAGATCATCGGTTTTCCTGAATGTGCGTGACCCGGGTGCCTGGATAGACCTGGGCGGCCGTCGCAGCGATCGCGGCGATGAGTAGCGCGTCCTGCACCTCTTCGGGCGGGAAGAGCGCAGCGAGCAGGCGAATCATGCCGGCCAGCAGCGAGAGCAACGTGAGGACGGCCACGAATGCGGCGGCACAAACGACGAAGAGATTCGGTTCGGTCACGAGGCTGGCTGGGTTCGGGGGCAGCGGCCAATATGGGGAGCCGTGGAGCCGCGTCAAACCCCTGGCGCGGGTATCGGGCCGGTTGCGACGCGCTCCAGAGTCTTCTACCTACCTATGCTCGAATCAACTTCCGCACCGACGATTCCCTCACTCCTAGCCAACGATGCAAGACCGGACCATCACTTTCACCGGCGCCAACGGCGACCGATTGAACGCGCGCCTTTCCAGCCCCGCGGATGGCCAGGTGCGGGCATGCGCGCTCTTCGCCCATTGCTTCACCTGCTCGAAGGATCTGAAGCCGGTCAAGAACATCACCCGGGCGCTGACCCAGGCCGGACTCGCCGTCTTGCGATTCGATTTCACGGGTCTCGGAGAGAGCGAAGGGGACTTCGAGGATACGACGTTCGCGTCCAACATCGGCGATCTGCTGGCGGCGGCGGCGTACATGGAGCGCGAGCTGGAAGGTCCGGCCATCCTGGTCGGTCATTCGCTGGGCGGCGCGGCCGTGCTGAGCGCTGCCTCGCGAATCGAATCGTGTAGGGCGATCGCCACCATCGGCGCCCCGTTCGATCCCGCACACGTCACGAACCTCTTCCGAGATCAGATTCCCGACATCGAAGCGCACGGCGACGCCGAGGTGGTCATCGCAGGACGTCCGTTCACGGTCAGCCGCCAGTTCCTGAGGGACGTGGAAGGCCACAGGATGGAGGAGACGCTCGCGGAGCTCGGGCTCCCGCTCCTGCTCTTCCACTCACCGACCGACAATGTGGTCGGCATCGAAAACGCCGCGAAGCTCTACACCGCCGCGAAGCATCCGAAGAGCTTCGTGTCGCTCGACGACGCCGACCACCTGCTGCTCGCGGAGCGCGATTCCCTCTACGTCGGAAACGTGCTCGCGGCCTGGGCCAGCCGCTATCTGGAGCCGCGGCCCGAGCGGGCGTCGGCACCGGATGAGTTGGAGGAGGACGGTCGCGTCTCCGCCCGCACGGGCACGGAGGGGTACGTCACCGAGATCCTCGCGCGAGGCCATGCCCTGCTCGCCGATGAGCCGGCGTCGGTGGGCGGCGGCGACCTCGGACCGACACCCTACGACCTGCTCGCGGCGGCGCTCGGAGCATGCACGACCATGACGCTCCGCATGTACGCGAAGCGCAAGGACTGGCCACTGGAGGAAGCCTCGGTCCGCCTCGAGCACCGGAAGATCCACGCCCATGACGGAGAAGCGTGCCCGGACCGGGAGGCGCGCATGGACGCCCTGGAGCGGGAGATCACGCTGGAAGGGCCGCTCGACGACGAACAACGGAGCCGTCTGATGGAAATCGCGGACCGCTGTCCCGTGCACAAGACGCTCAGCGCAGGGGTGGTGGTCGAGACGCGGGAATCCCGCTCCGGGGGCTGAGGTCAGCCTTCTTCGAGCCCCTCCTCGACCACCAGACGCGTGAGGCCAGCGACTGTCCGGATGCGCAGCTTCGTCATGAGCCGCTCCCGGTGCGTCTCGACGGTGCGCGGCGAAATATCGAGCTTCTCCCCGATCTCGCGGTTGGTGAGTCCGTCCGCGACCAACAGCAAGACCTCGGTCTCGCGGGCCGTCAGGCTTTCCATACGACTCTTACGCTGCTCCCGCTCCAGCTCCGCACGTAGCCCGACGCTGAGCTGATGGGTGACGCGCTCGGCGAAGTATTCCCGCCCCTCGTGGACGGTCTGGATCGCCTTCCGCAGCTCTGCCGGAGCGACGTCCTTCAGCACGTACCCGTCCGCTCCGGCTCTCACGGCCTGGAGCACGTACTCGGGATCGTCGTGCATGGAAAGGATGAGGATGCCCGCCTCGATACCCTCTTCACGCAGGGCTCGCGTAACCTCCAATCCGGTCCTCCCCGGCATGGTGACATCGAGCAGGATCACATCGGGTCGGTGCTCTCTCGCCAACGACATGGCCTCGTCACCGTCCCCCGCCTCCGCAACGACCTCGAGTCCGTCCACCTCCTCGAGCACGATGCGGATTCCCTGGCGGACCACCGTATGATCGTCGGCGATCATCACGCGTATCTTGTCTTCACTCACCCTGCGCTGCTCCCGTCTCGATGGGAACGAAGACCCGCACGTGCGCGCCACCGTTCTCGGTGTTCTCCATGACGAAGTCACCCCTCAGCGCGGTGATCCGTTCCCGAATGCCCGCGAGCCCTCCGCGGCTCCGCAACCGTGACACGGCGTCCTCGCTGAATCCGGACCCGTCGTCCCGCACCGACAACTCCACCCCGCCGCGGGTCACCTCGAGCCGCGCGTCCACGCGGCGCGCGCCGGCGTGCCGCACCGTGTTGGCGAGCGCCTCCTGAAGGGCCCGGTAGAGCGCCACCTCGGCGTCCGCGGGCAAAGGGGGCAGCACTCCGGCCGGGGCGTCGAAGTGGATCTCCACCGCGCCCTGCTCCTGAAAATCCCGCACGAGCGCTCGCAAGGACGGGACGAGCCCGAGATCGTCGAGCGCCATGGGGCGCAGATTGCGTGTGACGCTCCGAATGCTCCGAATGCCCTCACCGACGAGCGTCTTCGCCCGTTCGAGCCCGGGTGCGATGCCCGGATCCGCGCGTTCCTGGAGCATGCCGAGCTGCATGTTCAACGCGGCCAGAACCTGCGCGGTCTCGTCGTGCAACTCACGCCACAGGCGGTTCCGTTCCTCTTCGTGTTGACGCACCATACGCGCCTGGAGCCGTTCCAGCTCCTCGGTGCGGTGCTCCAGGTTCCGGTGGAGACGCTCGTTCGCGAGCGACGCACCCACCTGCTGCCCGAACGCGAGGAGGAACCGGTTATCGAGCACCGTGAAGGGGTCGCGGGCCTCACCCACGACGACGAGCGCCCCGACGATATCCTCGTCGCGCAGGATGGGAAGCGCCGCCGTGTAGGCGTGCGTCCACGAGGCACGCTCACCCCCCGCCCCCGGGTCATTGTGGGCCACCGGCACTCCGATGCGGCACACGCGCTCAGCACTCGACAGCGCCGTCTCCGGGGGACGCTCGAACGGCCAGAGAGCCGCGACCCCCGCCCCATGGACGAAGCGGCCGGAGGAGCTCATGGCTCCATCCCGCAGATAAAGCGCCGATCCGTGTACACCCCGCAGCCCGAGCGCGCGGCGCAGCACGGCTTCCGTCGTGGACTCGTCGCTCCGCGGCGCTCCCTGTAGCTCCGAAGACAGGGCGGTGAGCGTCCGGAGCCCCTGGTCCAGGTCTTCGAGCACGAGGAACAGGATGCCGAAACCCATCCCCGCCTCGAAAACGATGTCGAGGTAGTAGCCCCAGGGATTCCAGATCCCTTCGGCGCGCAGGAACGGGTAGTCGAGATGGTGCAGCGCCCAGAGCGCCAGCACGAGTACGAGGAACCGCGCCGCGGGAGAGCGCACGAGCTGGTCGTATCGGTGGAACGCCCATGCGGTCCACGCCGTCGTCAAGCTCAGGAAGACGACCATCGGGCCGGCGGCCCAGAGGAAGCTGTCGAGCACGTAGATCGCCACGTAGGCCCACGCCACGGGGAGCGCGACCAACCAGAGATAGCCTCGCCTCCACTCGAGGTTCTGCGAAAAGACCAGCGCCGCCCAGAGCAGCGCGAGGGCGGTCCAACCCGTGGTCACCTGGTGCCAGAAGAGCCACCACGACACGCCCGTATGCAGGAACGTGGTGATGGCGAGGATCCGGAGCGCGTAGATGATCCATGCCAGCGCCCAGATACCGAAATAGCGCTTCCCGTAGCGTCTATGAAGCACCCAACAGAGCCCGATCAGGCCGAGGGTGATGGCAAGCTGAAGGTACGCGGCGGCGAGCTCGGTCGTCACGGCCGACGGAACGGAGAGATCCATGGCTCCGAAGATCCCGAGAGGAAGGCTCGGGGGCAACGTGTACGCCAACCCGTGCGCGAGCGCGGGTCACGGCCGTATGTTCGCCCATAACGTTCCGAAGACCCACGCTGGAAAGACGCCCCCGATGCCCCTAGCCACTACACCGACGCGCCTGTTCGCCGACCGTGTCCACCGGATTGGCACCGAGGCCGCATTCGAGTTGGTCGCCCGCATCGCGGAGGTCGAAGCCGACGGCGCCCGCGTCATCCGCTGCAACCTGGGGCAGCCGGACTTTCCGCTCCCAGCCCACATCGCCGAGGCGGTGAAGCGGGCCATCGACCGCGGGCTCACGACGTACTGCGATCCACAGGGGATCCCCGAGCTGCGCGCCGCGGTCGCGGCCTCCGTCGGCGCCAGGACCGGTCTCGACATCGATCCCCAGCGCGTGGTCATCTACCCGGGCGGGCGGCCCCCGATCGGGCTCGCGCACATGGCATACACGGAAGTGGGCTCGGAAGTCGTGTATCCGTCGCCGGGTTATCCGCTGTTCGAGTCGTTCATCCCGTATTTCCGCTCCGTACCGGTGCCCGTCCGTCTGAGACAGGAGGTCGGCTTCGGCCTCACCCGAGAGGATCTCGAGCCGCTGTTGAACGAGCGCACCCGCTTGATCTTCATGAACTTCCCGTCCAACCCGACGGGCGGCGTGGCGACCGCGGCGCAGCTCGGAGGCCTCGCCGAGGCCATCCTCGACCGGACGGGCGACCATGTGCGCGTTCTTTCGGACGAGTCCTACGAAACCATCACGTTCGACGGGCGCGAGCACGTCTCGATCGCGTCCATGCCGGGGATGGAGGCACGGACCATCATCGCTTCGGGTGTCTCCAAAACGTATGCATGGACCGGCGGGCGGGTGGGTTGGGCGGTCTACCCGACCGTCGAGGAAGCACGCGCGCACCTGAAGCTCGTGATCAACTTCTTCGCGTCGATTCCTCCCTACAACCAGTGGGGCGCCGTGGAAGCGCTCACGTCTCCCGAGAGCGCGCCGGCCATTCGCGCCATGGTCGACGCGTTCCAACGGCGCCGGGACCTCGTCCTCGACGGCCTCTCGCGGATTGCCGGCGTGACGTGCGCCACGCCGGGAGGCGCGTTCTATGTCTTCCCCGATATCGGAGACGCCCTCGAATCGCTCGGCGCCCTTCGGGCCTTCGAAGCCTTACCGCTCGACGTCCGGCAAAGAACGAGCCCCGCCACGCTCTTCCAACGCTTCCTCCTGCACCGGTACCACGTCGCGACCCTCGACCGTCGTGCGTTCAACACGCTCGGGAGCGAGGGGCAGCACTTCCTCCGCATCTCCATCGCCAACCGGGACGACGAGCTCCAAGATGCGGTCCAGCGGATCGCGCGGGCGGTCGGGGACACGGCCGGCTTCGAGGCGTTCGTCCGCTCCGGTATCCCGCTCACGTCGTAGCCCGCGGCACCCTCACCCCATCCATCGACTCCCCACCCGAGAGACCGTATTCATGAGCAGATCCTTCGGACCGCGCCGTGCCACCTGGATCGACATCGACCGCCCCGACGACGGGGTCGCGACCTCGGAGCAGCTCGCGACCCTCACCCGTCTCGATCTCATCTACCGGTCTGTGGTCGCGATCCAGTTCAACTTCGCCCAATCGGGTCATCCCGGGGGATCCGTCTCGGCCGGGCACATCATGACGGCGGCGCTCTTCGACACCATGGAGTACGCCTTCGTCGATCCGAATCGGGACGACCAGGACCTGCTCTGCTTCGCCGCGGGCCACAAGGCGACCGGCCTCTACGCGATGTGGGCGCTGCGCGACGAACTGGCCCGTATCGGAGATCCGTCGCTACTGCCCGACGAGCACCGGTTGCGCCTCACCTGGGAGGACCTGCTCGGCTTTCGCCGGAACCCGACCCACCCCACGCCGCTCTTCCGCTCGTTCGAAGCGAAGGCCCTGGACGGGCATCCCACACCCATGACGCCCTTCCTGCGGATCGCGACCGGACCGTCGGGCGTGGGGATGGGCGCCTCGATCGGGCTCGCGTTCGCGGCCGCGGACTATTTCGGGAAGAACGCCCCGCGCATGCATATCCTGGAAGGCGAGGGCGGCCTCACACCGGGACGCGTATACGAATCGGTCGCGGCGGCCGGCGCCTCGGGGCTGTCCAACGCGATCTGCCACCTCGACTGGAACCAGGCGTCCATCGACTCCGACCAGGTCACGCGCGAGGGCGACCGGTGGGGTGACTACGTGCAGTGGGACCCGATGGAGTTCTTCTACATCCACGACTGGAACGTCGTGCACGTCGCGGACGGCTTCGACATGGGACAAGTCCTGACCGGCCAGCGCAGGGCGCTCGAGCTCGACAACGGACAGCCCACGGCGGTCGTATACCGGACCGAAAAGGGATGGCGCTACGGGGTCACCGGCAAGAAGTCCCACGGTGGCGGCCACGGGATGGGAGGCGCGGAATACCTCGACGCGCTCCGGCCGCTCCTCGGCGACGGTGTCGATCGCTTGCCGCCCGCGCCCGACCCGAACGACATGACCGCCGTCGAGGCGTGCCACTGGGCGACGCTCGGCGTCGTGCGCGAGCTGCTCGAGAACGAGCCGAAGTTCTGCAAAGAGGTAGCGGGCCGGCTCACGCGCGCTCGCGACCGGCTGGATGCACGCGGCCGGCATCCTCGCGACGGGGCCCCGGACGTCGAGCGCCTCTACGCCGCATGCGCATCGGATGAATCGCCCGACCCGCTGCGCCTTGAAGTGGGGAAGCAGGTACCCCTCCGGAAGCAGCTCGGGGCGGTGCTAGGGTACCTGAACGAGCGGAGTGGCGGCGCGATCCTGCTGGGCGCGGCCGATCTGCTCGATTCGACCGCGATCTCCGGCGGGTCGAAGGCCTTCGACGCCGGCTACTGGCACCACCACACCAACCCGGGAAGCCGCACGCTGTCCATGGGCGGGATCTGTGAAGACGGGTTGTCGTGCATGCTTTCCGGTGTTTCCGGCTTCGGAAAGCACGTGGGGGCCGGCGCGTCGTACGGCGCGTTCATCAGCCCGCTCGGTCACATTCCCGCGCGCGTCCACGCCATCAGCCAACAGATGCGCCAATACGTGACGCCCGGACGGTACACGCCGTTCATCCTGCAGTGCGGCCACGCGGGCATGAAGACCGGCGAGGACGGACCCACACACGCCGACCCCCAGGCGCTCCAGCTCCACATCGAGAACTACGTGCCGGGCACGGCGGTCACGCTCACGCCCTGGGAGCCGCAGGAGATCTGGCCGCTCATGGCGGCGTCGATCCGCGAGGAGTTCGCCGTGGTGGTCCCTTTCGTGACCCGGCCCAGCGAGCCGGTGTTGGACCGGGAAGGACTCGGCCTCGCGCCGGCCGGGGCGGCGGCCGAAGGAGTCTACCGGCTGCGCGCGGCGGAAGGCCGGGCGGACGTCACGCTCGTGCTTCAGGGTTCGGGCGTGACCATGGCGTTCGTGCAAGACGCGCTGCCCCGGCTGCTCGAGGACGGCATCGATCTCGAAGTGATCTACGTCGCCAGCCCGGAGCTGTTCGACAAGCTGTCCCCTGCGCGGAAAGCCGAAATCTTTCCGACGAGCCGGGCCGACGTCGCCATGGGCATCACGGGATTCACGCTGCCGACCCTGTACCGCTGGATCCGCTCGGACGCGGGACGGGCCCACACGATGCATCCGTTCATGAAGGGTCACTACCTCGGAAGTGGAGCCGGAGAGAGGGTCATCCACGAGGCAGGCATGGACGGAGAAGGCCAGTACGAAGGGATCCGCCGGTATCTGGACGCGCTCCACGGATAGGGCCTCCCCGACCGGCCGGGGGACTTCTCGCCGGCGGGGCTCGTCGGCGGGTCCGGCACGTCTCTTCGGCGGATCTCATCGGCCGGGGCGGGAACTTGCCCGCCAGGCGGAGGTCTTACGTGCCTGCATGCGCCCAAACGCCAGGGAGAAACCCGAGATGGCCGAGCTAGCCGCGGTTGCCGACAACGAGCGGCCCTCGTGAGGACGGTCGTCTCCACGTGTGTCGCGCTTCTGCTCGGCTCATCCCCCACGGCGGCTCAGGACACCCCGCTGTTCTCCCTGGGGGGCGGCATCGCCGCGCCCTACGGGACCACCGCCGACACGCATGAGGTGGGGTTCCAGGTCGGTGCGACGGGGGTCTTCCCCTTCGCGAGCCGATGGGGCATCGAGATCAACGCGTCCTACGTGCGCTTGCCCCCCGACCCGGACGTCGCGCTCGGCGCAATCGGCATCGATCCTTCGACCTTCGACGCTGCGGGCGGGTTGCTGGAGGGTGGATACAACTGGACCGGAGGCGTGACCGCGGGACTACGGGTGCTCCTCCGTCCCCGCAGGCGGCGTGTCGTGCCAAATCTGGCGGGCGGCGTGGGCTTCGTCGGCACGGGCGTCGCGGATCAACGTGTGTTGTATCTCGGGGATTCCGAGACCTACGACGGCGACATGAGCGAGAATGCGCTGGCGGCCACGTTCGGCGGCGGCGTGGAGGTGCACCTGCGTGACGGCGTAGGGGCCTTCGGGGCAGTTCGCTACCTCGTGATCTTCACCGACCCGGAGCGGATGGCCATGATGCCGATCACGCTGGGCGTCTCGCTCAGGCTCGAGCGACGGTAGGGTCGGGCTCGAGCACGACCTTGTTCCACCCCGGCAACCGGTCCGCGAAGCTCCGGTACGCCTCGACCCCGTCCGCGAGCGGCAGCCGGTGCGAGATGAGCGAAGCCACGAGCGCTTCGTCCCTTCGGGCGAGCTCCAGCGCCCGCAGCATATACGCACGCGCCGGACACCTTCCCCCCGAGTAGGTGAGATTCCGGTCGTAGATCTCGCCGGGAGAGAGGGCAAGGTGCGGCTCCACGTGGAAGCCAACGGCCCCGATCGCACCACCGGGCCGGAGCAGATCCGCCGCCGCCCGGGTCGCCTCGGGCGTGCCCACCGCCTCGATGACCCCGTCGGCGCCCCGCTCGTCGCTCAGCGAGCGCACCAGCGCGACCGGATCCTGGCTGGAGAAGTCCACGGGCGTCGCTCCGAAGCGCCGGGCGGCTTCGAGCCGGGTCGGCACGCGGTCGACCGCCACCACCTGCCGCGCACCTGCCGCGAGCGCGGCCCGAACTGCCAGCAGTCCCACCGGCCCGCATCCCACCACCGCCACGAGGTCTCCCTCGGAGACCCTGGCCAGGTCGGCTCCGAACAGCGCGGTCGAGAGAATGTCGCCGGCGAGAAGCGCCACGGCCTCGTCGAGGTCGTCCGGGACGGTCACGAGTGAACCGTCGGCGAGCGGCACCCGAACGAGCTCCGCCTGGGCGCCGTGGAGGCCCCGTCCGTTCTCGACCCAACCGAAGAACTGTCCCCGCGGGCAGCGCGCGGTCAGTCCGATGCCACAATAGAAGCAGACCCCGCACGAGGTCGTGAACGGGCAGACGACACGCTCTCCTCCCTGGAAGCGGGACACCTCCGCACCCACCTCCACGACCTCGCCCACGAATTCGTGGCCCATCACCGTGCCTGCGTCGATCCCCCGCTCTCGCCCGAAATAGGGATGCAGGTCCGACCCGCAGATCCCCGCCACCCGCACGCGAACCAGCACGTCGGTCGGATCCAGGAGCGTGGCGTCGGGAACGTCCTCGTACGCGAGCTCCTCCACCGCCTGAAACGTGATCGCCTTCATTCACAGCCCTCGCATGAGGTCCGGCTTCGAGCGCCGGACTTGAAAATGATTCTCAACCATGTCATCCTCCCCTTACGGACACCCATTTCTCAGCTCGACCCGACGGAGATCCCCCATGTACACGTCACGAACCATCCTCGCGGCCGTAGCGCTCGCCGCGCTCGCAGCCTGCGGCGGCTCGGACGACGGCGAGGCCGTCAACGTATACTCGCACCGCCACTACGAAGCCGACCAGATCCTCTTCGATCGCTTCACGGAGCTCACCGGCATCGAGGTGAACGTCGTCACCGCCTCCGCCGACGAGCTCATCACCCGGCTCGAGACCGAAGGCGAGGCATCTCCGGCCGACGTGCTCATCACCGTCGACGCGGGCCGTCTCCATCGCGCGAAGACGCGGGGGCTCCTGCAGTCCATCAGCTCACCGGTGCTGGAATCCAACGTGCCCGACCACCTGCGCGACCGGGACGGGGAGTGGTGGGGCCTGACGCAGCGCGCCCGGGTCATCGCGTACCACCGGGAGCGGGTGGACTCGACGGAGCTCTCGACATACGAGGCGCTCGCCGAGCCGGAGTGGGACGACCGCGTCCTGATCCGCTCGTCCGAGAACGTGTACAACCAGTCGCTCATCGCCTCGATCATCGCGAACGACGGTGAGGAAGCCGCGGCCGAATGGGCCGAGGGCATCGTCGAGAACATGGCCCGCGAGCCGAGTGGCGGAGACACGGACCAGGTCACGGCCGTCGCGGCCGGCGCCGGCGACGTCGCGGTCGTGAACACCTACTACATCGCCCGCCTGGTGGAGTCGACCAATCCCGAGGAGCAGCGTGTCGCGTCGCAGATCGGCGTCTTCTTCCCGAATCAGGACGGCCGCGGCACGCACGTGAACGTGAGCGGCGCCGGCGTCACCCGCTACGCCGGGAACGTCGACAACGCGGTCGCGTTGCTCGAGTTCCTGACCAGTGAGGAGGCCCAGGGGATCTTCGCGGAAGCGAATCAGGAGTATCCGGTACACCCGGACGTACCCTGGTCGGAAACGCTGCTCAGCTGGGGTGACTTCCGTGCCGACACCCTGGACCTGACCGTCCTCGGAGAGCTCAACGACGCCGCCGTCCGGATCGCCGATCGCGCCGGATGGAGATAGCGCTTCCGCGCAATTGGCGCCTGGCCGTCCGGTCCCTTCCCTGGGGCTGGACGGCCGTGTCGTTGGTCCTGGTCCTGTTGCTGGCGATTCCGGTCATCACCATCCCCATCGGGGCGCTCGCGCCGGCCGGGGAAGCGTGGGCCCACGTCTCCGAGACGCTGCTGCCGAGCTACTTCGGCAACACGCTCTTCCTGGTGCTCACCTCCGGGACGATCGCCGCGGTGATTGGGGCGGGCACGGCGTGGCTGGTAGCGATGTGCGACTTTCCGGGTCGTCGGCTGTTTCGTTGGGCGCTGGTGCTCCCGCTCGCCGTGCCGGCGTACATGGCCGCATACGTGTACTCGGGCATGGTGGGCGTCACCGGGCCGATTCAACGGATGATCCGTGCGGTGGTGCCCGGCGCCGGCGATACGCTGTTCTACTGGAACGTGATGCGCATCGAGGTCGTCGCGGTGCTGTTCGGGCTGGTGCTGTTCCCGTACGTCTACCTCCCGGCGCGGGCGCTCCTCGAGTCCCGGGCCGGGCCGACGTTGGAGGCCGCCAGGGTCCTCGGCCGGGGTCATGCGTCCGTCTTCTGGTCGATCGGGCTTCCGCTGGCGCGACCTGCGCTGGTGGGTGGCGTCGCTCTGGTGCTCATGGAGGTCGTCAACGACTACGGGGCCGTGAAGTACTACGGGGTGCCGACGTTCACGACGGGCATCTTCCGGGCCTGGTTCTCACTCGGAGATCTGGACTCCGCTATTCGGCTGTCGGCGATGCTGATGATGCTGGTCCTCACGCTCCTGGTCATCGAGCGTTGGCAGCGAGGCCAGGCTCGTTACGTCACCTCGGGTGAAGCCTCACGTCCAGCACCGTATCGGCTGCGCGGCGCGAAAGGGCTGGCGGCGGCGCTGTTCTGCGCGGTACCGATCGCGTTCGGATTCCTCCTGCCGGTGCTCCAGCTCATCCTGTGGGCGCTACGCACGGCGCCGCAGGTGGTCGACGGCCGCTTCGTGCGTCTCGCCGCCAACAGCCTCGGGCTCGCGGGCCTGGCGGGCCTCATCGCGGTGACCATCGCGCTGGTCCTGTCCTACACGAGTCGACTCGACCGGACGGACATCACGCGGGCCGCGTCGCGCGTCGCGCTTCTCGGGTATTCCGTTCCCGGGGCGGTGATCGCGGTCGGAGTCCTCACGGTGTCCATCTTCCTGGACGGCATCTTTGGCGGCGGCGCACGGTTGATCCTGACCGGGACGGTGGTCGCCCTGGTGGCCGCGTACGTCGTTCGGTTCCTGGCCGTGGCGTACCTCCCGGTGGAGGCGGGGCTCGAACGCGTCGGCACGAATCTGACCGAAGCCTCGCGCATGCTCGGAGCCCGTCCGCTCCGCACGCTCCTGCGCATCGAGGTGCCCCTGCTCCGCGGCACCCTGGTAGCCGCCGGGACCCTCGTCGTCATCGACGTGTTGAAGGAACTGCCGCTCACGTTGATTCTTCGACCGTTCAACTTCGACACGCTGGCGACGCGCGCCTTTCAGCTCGCCTCGGACGAGCAGGTCGCGGAATCCGCACCGGCGGCGCTGTTGGTCATCCTGTGCGCGACCCTGGTGGTCGCCGTGCTCCACCGCACCCTCGATGGAAAACCGGACCTTGGTCGCTGAGAACCCACCCGCCGCACCGAGTCGCACCCCCGCCCTCGCGCTCGAGGGGGTCGGGAAGCGCTATCCGGGTGCGGACTGCGACGCGCTCCGCGGCATCGACCTCGAGATCCGCGACCGGGAGTTGGTCGCGGTGGTCGGACAGAGTGGATGCGGGAAGACCACCATGTTACGCATCATCGCGGGTCTCGAAGTGCCGGACACCGGGACGGTCCGCATCGGCGGCAAAGTGGTCGCCGGACCCGGCACGTGGGTGGCGCCCGAGCACCGTGGTGTCGGCATGGTCTTCCAGGACTTCGCCCTCTTTCCGCACTTGAAGGTGGAGCAGAACATCGCCTACGGGCTCAACCACCTTCCACGGGCGGCGCGGAAGGATCGAATTCAGCGGATGCTCGAGCTCGTCGATCTCGAAGGGCTCGGGAGCCGGTACCCGCATCAGCTCTCCGGGGGCCAGCAGCAGCGGGTCGCGCTCGCACGCTCGCTCGCGCCCGAGCCCAAGGTGCTCCTGCTCGACGAGCCGTTCAGCAACCTGGACGCCCCCCTCAAGGCGTCCCTCCGCGACGGGCTCACCAAGGTGATCCGCCGCACCGGCGTCCCGACGCTCCTGGTCGTGCACGACGTCGAGGACGTGGTCGTGCTGGCGAATCGCGTGGCGGTTCTGCGCGAAGGCCGCATCGTCCAGCAGGGCTCTCCCATCGGGCTCTGCCAGAATCCCGGTGACCCCTACACGGCGCGTTTCTTCGAGCGTCTGCGGACCCCAGACGCGAATCGCTTTCCCATCGAGGCCATCGAGGAAGAGACCGGAGCGGGAACCAGCTGAGGTCGTCCGCACGGCTCACCCGGGGTCGGATGGCCCCGATGACCGCGCGTTCAGAACGAGTACGTCAGCCCCGTTCGCAATCGGGCATCCAGCGCCGCGAGACTGTCCGGCGGACGGCTGTCGTAGCGCATGTTGAGCGAGACGGTCATCGCGAGGCGGTCCGTCACCGGCGTCGCCAGGCTCAGATCTTCGAGCAGGCGAACATCTCCGAAGCCGTCGACACGCGGCTGGATGTACGTGGTCGATGTCACCACGAGCTGACTGGCCACCAGACGGAACGACGCGAACGTGCTCGTGCGCAGCGCGGTGGTCTTCCTCGCGTGGGTCGCGGTGTCGGGCAGATCGAGGCGCTCGTCCTCGAGCATGAGGGACAGTCCCGCGCCGACCTCACCCCACCGCCCCGCCGCGACCGGTGTGCGCACACCGCCTCCGACGAGCGTGCGGAACTTGAGGAGCTGCGACCGGTCGTAGTTGGCCTGGGCATACCACTCGGGCCAGACGTAGCGTCCCGTCCGGTACGTCTGCCGGTAGTGGAAGAGCCCCGACGAAGAGAACCTGTTCCGGCCGAGGAAGCCGAGTCCGCCATTGCCGACGATCAGGGTCGTCCTCTCGCCTCGGACGTCGTAGATCCGTCCCCTCACGCCGAACTGGACGAAATCCGTGTTCCCGGTCTGCGCGGTCAAATCTCCAGTCAGCGAGCCCGAGCGCCCCTCGGGCGGCTCTTCGCGGCTGAGCGGCTGCACGTCCACCTGCGCGAGGGCGGGCGTCACCGTGGGGGGCGCGCCCACGAGGGCGACCAGGAAGGCGAGCGAGCGCACGCGAGGCAACAACGATCGAATGGGGTCCATCGGCTCCGGCGGGTCGAGACATCGGTTGCGTCAGGACCGGTCGTGGCGGACCGGTCCGGGAATACGACGGTAGCATCAGGAACCGTCCCGTCCACCCCCACCTTGCCGAAGGCGGCTGGCGGACGAACATTGGCGCGCAGCCGTGATCGTACGAAACCTATGAAGGAGTCGCATGTGAAGAAGGCAATCGGAACGCTCGGGGTCCTGACCCTGTTGGCCGTGGCACCGCTGGCCGCGCAGGACGCCGACATGAGCTTCTTCATCACCAGCACGGGCCCGGGATCGGGCGCGGATCTGGGGGGCCTGGAAGGGGCGGACAACCACTGTCAGGACCTCGCCTACGCCGCCGGCTTCGGCGACCTCACATGGCACGCGTACCTGAGCGCCGCCCCCGAAGACGGCCAGCCGGCGGTGCATGCCCGGAATCGGATCGGCAGCGGACCGTGGTACAACTACGAGGGCGTCCTCGTCGCGCGGGACGTGACGGACCTGCACTCGGAAAGCGCCAACCTCACCAAGCAGACCATCCTGACGGAGCGTGGCTCCGTCGTGAACGGGCGCGGCGACTCGCCGAACATGCACGACATCCTGACGGGCTCCGACCTCGACGGCACGCTCTGGACCGGTGAGGCGACCACGGTGTGCGACAACTGGACGAGCGGCGGCGAAGGAAGCGCGCGAGTGGGGCACCACGACCGGCAGGGCGGCGGCGAGAACCCGACGTCCTGGAACTCCGCGCACGACTCCCGCGGATGCAGCCAGGAAAACCTTCAGGCGACCGGCGGCAACGGCTACTTCTACTGCTTCGCGGTAGATGCCCCCTTCCAGCAGGCCATGCGCGAGGAGGCGGGGCAATGAGGGCCGCCCGGAACAGCCCCAGCCGGATGGGCTTCGGACGAGGCGCCCGCCGGGCGTTCGCGATCGCGCTGGCGACGGCGGCCCTGAGCGCGGCATCCCTCACCGCCCCCCTCACCGCGCAGACCGTCGAACGCGGCACACCCACCGGTGAGTGGCGCTCCTGGGGCGCGGACGACTACGGCACCCGCTACACGCCGCTCGACCAGATCAACGCCGACAACTTCGAGCAGCTCCAGGTCGCGTGGACCTGGCGGGGGGACAACTTCAGCCCCGGCGGGCCCGACCCGATCCTGCGCTCGACCCCGATCTACGCGGACGGACGGCTCTACACCGTGGCCGGCTCCCGCAGGACCGTGGCCGCCATCGATCCGGCGACGGGTGAGACGCTGTGGACGTTCCGTGAGGCGCCGACCAAGCGCTACGAAGACTCCATGCGTAAGAACTACGGGAAGGGCGTGGCCTACGACGAGGTCGATGGGCGGGGGCGGATCTACCTGATCACGCCGGCGTTCTTCCTGTGGGCGCTCGACGCCGAGACCGGGCGGCCCGTCGAGGAGTTCGGCGACAAGGGCGTGGTCGACCTGATCACCTATCTCGGCCCCTGGGAGCACGACCGCGAGGATGGGCTGCCACCCGAGACCGGCTACATCACGAACTCGACCCCGCCGGTCATCGTGAACGGCACGGTCGTCGTCGGAAACTCCCACGAGCAAGGGTACTACCAGACGCGTCAGGAGAACGTCCCGGGCAACATCATGGGCTTCGACGTGAAGACCGGTGCCCACAAGTGGACGTTCAACGTCATCCCGCAGCCCGGTGAGTTCGGCCACGACACCTGGCTGTCGGACGCCTGGCAGTACACCGGAAACGTGTCGGCCTGGGCACCCATGACCGTCGACCCGGAGCTCGGGCTCGTCTACGTGGGCACGGACCCGCCCACCATCGATTACTTCGGCGGCTTCCACTCGGGAGAGAACCTCTTCTCCACCACGATTCTCGCGCTCGACGCAGAGACCGGCGAGCGGCGCTGGCACTTCCAGACCGTGCATCACGACGTCTGGAACTACGACATGCCGGCGCAGCCGAATCTGCTCGACGTCACCATCGACGGGCAGCCCCGGAAGATCCTGGCGCAGACCACCAAGCAGAGCTTCGTCTACGTCCTGGATCGCGAGACCGGGGAGCCCATCTGGCCGATCGAGGAGCGACCGGTCCCCCAGACCGACGTGCCCGGCGAATGGACCTCGCCGACGCAGCCGTTCCCCACGAAGCCGGCCGCGTACGAGATGCAGGGACTCACCGAGGAAGACCTCGTGGACTTCACGCCCGAGCTTCGGGCCGAAGCACTCGAGATCGTGAGCGAGTACCGCATGGGGCCGCTCTTCAACCCGCCGATGGTCTCGGGCCAGGACGGGCTCGTCGCGGCAATCCACTGCCCCGGCGCCAACGGCGGCACGAACATCCCCGGTGGCACGGTCGTCGACCCGGAAACGGGGATCCTCTACACGGCGACCCAACGCGGGTGCAGCGCTCCGCGACTGCAGCCCGGCACGGACGTCGACCCGAACTCCAACGTGCAATGGGTCTCCGTCGGGCCCGGCGGCGTGGGCGGCCCCCAGGGGCTCCCGCTGGTGAAGCCGCCGTACGCGAGCATCACGGCCATCGACATGAACACGGGAGAGCATCTCTGGTCGATCCCCAACGGGTATACGCCCGACCGCATCAAGAACCACCCGGCCCTCCAGGGCGTGGACCTCGGCAACACGGGCTCGACGGGACACGCGACCGCGATCGTGACCGGATCCCTCTTCATCTATGCGGAGGGGCGCGGCCAGCGTCCGATCCTGTACGCCATCGACAAGCGCACTGCGGAGCCCGTCGGACAGGTGGAGATTCCCGCCCCGACCAACACGGCCCCCATGAGCTACATGCACGAAGGGGTGCAATACATCGTGCTGCCGGTCGGAAGCGGACAGTTGCCGGGATCGCTCGTGGCGCTGCGGCTGCCGTAGGGGGCGTGGCGTGAGAGCCGGCGAGGGCATCACCGCCGTCGCCGGCATCGAGATCGGGCATCATACGCGTACGGAGCGCCCCACCGGGTGCACCGTGATCCTCGCGCGCGACGGCGCGGTCGGGGGCGTCGATGTACGTGGCGGCGGCCCCGGCACACGAGAAATCGCCCTGCTCGACCCGGTCAACTCCATGCAGCAGGTCCACGCGGTGGTCCTCTCCGGCGGGAGCGCGTTCGGGCTCGACGCCGCGTCCGGGGTCATGCGTTACCTGGACGAGCACGACATCGGATACCGGGTCGGCGACAAGGTGGTGCCCATCGTGGTCGGCGCGATCCTCTACGACCTCGGGCTCGAGGGCGACGCGAAGGTTCGGCCGGGTCCGGAGTGCGGGTATGCGGCGGCAGGGGCGGCCGGTCCGGGGCCGGTGGCGGAGGGCTCCGTGGGCGCCGGGGCCGGCGCGACGGTCGGAAAGCTCGGTGGGCACGACCGCGCCATGAAGGGCGGCTTCGGCACCGCTTCCGTGACCCTGGACAGCGGCCTGACCGTCGGGGCGGCCGTGGCCGTCAATGCCGTGGGCGACATCGTGGACCCCGCCACGGGTCGTGTCGTGGCGGGCGTGCGGACCCGGGACGGGCGGGAGCTCGCCGACGCACGCCTCCTCCTCCGCAGCCCGGCCTTCCGGGGTCAGACCCCCCGGGGGCTGGCTCTGGGTGGGGGCGCCGAGACCGGGGACAACACCACGATCGGGGTCGTGGCGACCAACGCCGCCCTCACGAAGCCCCAGGTCACGAAGGTCGCTCAGATGGCCCAAGACGGAGTCGCGCGGTCCATCTACCCCGCGCACACGCCGCGGGACGGAGACACGATCTTCGCGCTCGCGACCGGACGAAGGGGCGGCACAGACGGCACGGCCGACGCGCCGCAAGCCCACCCGCCGCACCCCGACGGGCTCGACGTAACCCTGATCGGCGCGCTCGGCGCGGAGGTCGTGGCCGAGGCGATCCTGCGCGCGGTGAGGGCCGCCGAAGGGCTCCCCGGACTTCCAGGCGTGCGGGACCTGGGGGCGCGCTGAGCGGGGCCGGACCGGGGGCCCTCGCCTGCCACGGCTTGCTACCGCCGTGAATCTCCCTAAGCTGTTGGGTTCCATCACGACCGAGCCTACACGCCTACCGTCTCGAGATTTCCGAGGACGATCGTCATCATGAGTCAGTCACCCCCGATCATCTACACGTGGACCGATGAAGCCCCAGCCCTGGCCACCCATGCGTTGCTCCCGGTCGTCCGGGCGTTCGCGGGCGCCACGGGGGTGCCGGTGGAGACCCGGGACATCTCGCTGGCGGGGCGCATCCTGGCCGTGTTCTCAGATCTCCTCCCCGCGGACAAGAAGGTCGCCGACGATCTCGCCGAGCTCGGCCGTCTCGTCGAAAAGCCCGAAGCGAACGTCATCAAGCTGCCGAACATCAGCGCTTCCGTGCCCCAGCTGAGAGCCTGCATCAAGGAGCTCCAGGCACTCGGCTATCCGGTCCCGGACTACCCCGACGAGCCGAAGACCGACGACCAACGCGCGGTGCAGGCCCGGTACGACAAGGTGAAGGGGAGCGCCGTGAACCCGGTTCTGCGCCAGGGCAACTCCGACCGGCGCATCCCCCGCTCAGTGAAGGAGTTCTCCCGGAAGAACCCACCGCGCATGAGCCCCTGGTCGGGCGATTCGAAGACCCACGTCGCGACCATGGACGCCGGCGACTTCTGCAACAACGAGCGCTCGGTCATGGTCGAGGCGCCCACGACGGTGCGCGTCGAGCTCGTGACCGCCGATGGAAAGGTCACCGTGCTGAAGGAATCGATCCCCCTCGAGCCCGGGGAGATCCTGGACGGCGCGTTCATGAGCCGCCGCGCGCTCGTCTCGTTCCTCGAAGCTCAGGTGGATGACGCCCGGGAGCGGGACGTGCTGTTCTCTCTGCACATGAAGGCCACGATGATGAAGGTCTCGGACCCGATCATCTTCGGACATTGCGTGCGCGTGTTCTTCATGGATGTCTTCGAGAAGCACCGGCCGGTCCTCGAGGAGCTCGGCGTGGATCCGAACAACGGCCTCGGGGATCTCGTTTCCAAGATCGCGGAGCTGCCCGACGACCAGCGCTCCGCCATCGAAGCCGACATCGCGGCCGTCTACGAGCGCGGGCCGGACATCGCCATGGTAGATTCGGACCGAGGCATCACCAACCTCCACGTGCCGAGCGACATCATCATCGACGCGTCGATGCCGCCGATGATCCGGGACTCGGGTAAGATGTGGAACGCCACCGGTGAGCTGCAGGACTGCAAGGCGGTGATCCCCGACTCGAGCTACGCGGGGATCTACGACACCATCGTGCGCGACTGCCAGGAGCACGGCCAGCTCGATCCACCGACCATGGGGAGCGTTCCGAACGTCGGGCTCATGGCGCAGAAGGCCGAGGAGTACGGCTCACACGACAAGACCTTCGAGATCGGCGAGGCAGGCACGGTCCGCGTGGTCGATGCCGACGGCCGCAAGCTACTCGAGCACGAGGTGGCACCAGGAGACATCTGGAGGGCGTGCCAGACCAAGGACGCCGCTGTGCGGGACTGGGTGAAGCTCGCCGTGAGCCGTGCCCGCGCGACCGGCGCGCCGGCGGTGTTCTGGCTCGACCGCGACCGTGCGCACGATGCCGAGATCATCCGCAAGGTCGAGCGGTACCTGGACGATCACGACACCGGCGGTCTGCAGATCGAGATTCTCTCTCCTGTCGAAGCCATGCGCTTCTCGCTCGAGCGGATCCGCCGCGGTGAGGACACGATCTCGGTGACGGGTAACGTGCTCCGTGACTATCTCACGGACCTCTTCCCCATCCTGGAGATCGGCACGAGCGCGCGTATGCTCTCGGTCGTGCCGCTCCTCAACGGAGGCGGGCTCTTCGAGACCGGCGCGGGTGGATCGGCGCCCAAGCACGTGCAGCAGTTCCAGAAGGAGGGCCACATCCGCTGGGACTCGCTCGGCGAATACCTCGCGCTGGCGGCCTCGCTCCAACACCTCGGCGAGACGTTCGACAACGTCGGGGCCCGTGTGCTCGGCGACGCGCTCGACGCCGCGACGGCGGTCTATCTCGAGAACGCGCGGTCACCCAAACGGAAGGTCAACGAGCTCGACAACCGGGGGAGCACCTTCTACCTGACGCTGTACTGGGCGCAGGCGCTGGCCGGACAGACCGCCGACGAGGCACTGGCGGAGCGCTTCCGTCCGGTGGCGGCGAGCCTTGTGGAGCACGAGACCGAGATCCTGGAGGAGCTCATCGCCGCGCAGGGCGAGCCCCAGGACCTCGGTGGCTACTACATGCCGGACCATGCGCGTGTCGCGAAGGCCATGCGCCCGAGCGCGACGCTGAACCGCATCATCGACGGCATCTGAGCGCCTCCTCCACGTCGCGCGCCCCCCGCCCTCCCCGACCCCGACCGACATGACCTCCGCTCTCCAGCGTCTTACGAACGTCCGGCGCGAAGAAGTCCTGCCGCTCCTCGCGTCCGCGTTCTTCTTCTTCTGCGTCCTGTCGGCCCTCATGGTCGTCAGGCCAGCGCGGGAAGCGCTCGGCATGCGGAGCGGCCTCGACACGGTGCGCTGGCTGTTCGTGGGCACGGCCGTCGTGACGCTCGCCGTGAATCCGGTCTTCGGGTTCCTGGTCGCCAAGTTCCGGCGCATCTGGTTCATCGCGGCCACCTACCTCTTCTTCGCCGCGAGTCTGCTCGTGTTCTGGGCATTGCTGAGCTTCGCCCCCGAGGCGGCCGGCGAGATCTCGGGGCGCGTGTTCTACGTCTGGTTCAGCGTCTTCAACCTGTTCAGCACGATGGTGTTCTGGGCACTGATGGCGGACCGGTTCGCGTTCGAGCAGTCCAAGCGGCTCTTTCCCGTGATCGCGGTCGGCGGCACCGTAGGCGCCATCTTCGGGCCCTGGCTCGCGTGGAACATCGTCGAGTCCGTCGGCACCGCGAACCTCATCCTGATCGCGGTCGGTTTCCTCGGGCTCGCCGTGCTCGCGGCCTGGTGGGTCGCGACGCTCCAGCCCGAACGGGCGACGACCACCGATCCGGGCGCGCCACCCGCGGTCGATGAGAACGCCATCATCGGCGGAAGCGCGTGGGAAGGCTTCCGGGCGGTCTTCCGGTCCCGCTACCTGCTCGCCATCTGCGGCTTCGTGCTCACCCTGGCGATCATGGCGACGTTCATCTACTTCACCCGCCTCGCCATGGTCGCGGAGGTCGCCGACGACACCGACGCGCGCACCGCGCTCTTCGCGAACATCGACATGTGGACCCAGATCGCGACGCTGGTGCTTCAGCTGTTCGTGGCCGGTCACCTCATGAAACGGATCGGCGTCTCGCTCACCCTCGCCCTGCTGCCCATCACGGTGCTCCTCGGCTTCATCGGGCTCGCGGTCGTCGGCACCATCGCGGCGCTCATCATTTTCGAGGCGACGTTCCGCGCCGTGCAGCGCGCCATCATGCGCCCCGCCCGCGAGACGCTGTTCACCGTGGTCAACCGCGAGGACAAGTACAAGGCGAAGGCGTTCATCGACACGTTCGTCTACCGTGGTGGCGATGTCGTGGGCGCGTGGACCGAGGGACTCCTGGGCCGCCTGGGGATGGGTCTGGCCGGGCTCGCCACGCTCGTCTTCCCGCTCGCGATCGCCTGGGGCGTGCTCGGTCTCTGGCTTGGACGTGAGCAGGGACGCATCGCGGACCGGATCGGGGCGAGCGACGAGCCCGCCGTATGACAGCCCCCGACCGCCCGCATCGGGATCAGGACGACGCATCTCTTTCGATCGCTGCGCACTTCGAAGTGGAAATCGACGGTACCTGCGTCTCGTGCGCCCGGGTGAGGGGCCTCGAGCTCGCCGCGGACATCGACACGCTCACGCACGAGCAGGATCCCGAGGACGCCGAGCGGGTGCTGTGGAGCGCACCCGCCGAACCCGGACGGCTCGTGCTGACCCGCGCGCTCGACGGCGACCGTACGCTCTACGGCTGGCGCCGTGAGGCGTTGAGCGGCAAACCCGCGGTTCGACAGGTCACCGTCCAGCACCTCGACCGCGCCGATGGAGAGGTTCTACATGAGTGGCGCCTCACCAGCGCATGGCCGGTGCGCTGGTCCGGTCCGGACTACGACGCGCTTCATGGCGGAATCGCGTTCGAGGAGCTCGAGTTGGTCTTTCACGATCTCATCTGGCTAGGAGCCTGATATGCCTGTGCTGCGCGAAATTCCTTATGGATCCTTCAACTTCCTCGTCTCCTTCGAAGGAATCGATGCCGACTCGGTGCAGGCGGGGTTCAGCGCCGTGAGCGGGCTCGATCGCTCGATCGGGCTGCTCCAGTACCGTGCCGGGAACGCACGCACGAACACACCCCGTCTCATCCCCAGCATCTCGAAGCCCGTCACGGTCACGCTGACCCGCGGCCTCATCGGCGACGCGTCGCTGCACGAATGGATCACCAGCGTCATCGAAGGATCGGCCGAGCGGCGTACCGTGACCATCGAGTTGCTTGCCGAGGACCGCAGCGGCCCCGTGCAGGTCTGGCGCCTCGAGAACGCCTTGCCGACGGCGCTGGAAGGACCCCGACTCGACGCCATGGGCGAGGCGGTCGCGGTCGAGCGCTTGGTGCTGGTGGCGGAGTCGGTGGTCGTGGAGTAGGCTGACGACACCTTGAAAACCTTTTCGGCGACGCGGCGTAGAAGCCACGGTCGGTGATCCTCCGAAAGAAACAGATCATGAGCCTATCCAAGAAAAACCGGGTGCTAGCCACCCTCCTCACGCTGATCACCACGGCCTGCGGCACCGGGACATCCGCCGGCCCGGCAGCGTCTCCCGCACCTCCCGGAGACACGGAGGCGCTCTCCGACGCCGAGATCGAAGCGCTCTACCGGGAGCGGATCGAGGACTCGCGCACACGCTTCACCGAGGCTGACGTGCGGTTCATGACGCACATGATTCACCACCATGCCCAGGCGATCGAGATCTCCAGGCTCGTGCCCGATCGCACCTCGACTTCCTCCATCCGCACGCTCGCGGCCCGCATCATCAACGCGCAGCAGGACGAGATCGCCACCATGCAACGGTGGCTCGAGGACCGGGATCAGCCGGTTCCCGAGTTGCATGAGATGGACGGCCGCGTCATGGTGCACGGTGGCGGTCACGCCGACATGGAGGGGATGCCGGGAATGCTTTCCCCCGACCAGGTCACGCGGCTGAGAGGCGCGAGCGGGCCGGAGTTCGACCGGCTCTTCCTGACGTACATGATCGAGCATCACGAAGGAGCGGTCACGATGGTCCGTGAGCTCTTCGCGACCGATGGAGCGGGCCAAGACGAGGATGTCTTCCGTTTCGCCTCGGACGTCCAGGTGGACCAAGCGACCGAGGTCGCCCGGATGGAGAGCATGCTCGACGCGATGCCCCGCTGACTTTTGGATAACCCGACACACGAGGAATACCGAATGATGCCCCACCCCGAATCTCCCGCCAACCGCCCCAGCCGGCTCCACGCCAGCGCGTGGGCCGTGGCGGCCGGCTTGGTGGTCGGCGCGACCGCCTGCGCGACGACTTCGAGCGCTCCAACGGTCATCGCTCCCGACCGGCAGGTCATGCCATTCTCGGAGGCCAGCCCCCCGTCACCCGATCCACGGGTCGGGCTCGAGGCCGGCCTGATGAACGCCGAAGAGGCGATCTGGAACATGCGTAAGGTGTCATCGACGCCGCCACCCGCCGAGTTCATCGGCGTCACGAACTCCGACCTGGCGTTCACGGGCGACTATGCGATCCAGGGCAACTACAACGGCTTCCAGGTCTGGGATATCTCGAAGCCCGCGAGCCCGAGCCTCGTGGTCGGCTTCGTGTGCCCCGCGTCTCAGAGCGACGTATCGGTCTACGAGAATCTGCTCTTCGTGTCGGGTGAGGGGCTCGGGGGACGCCTCGACTGCGGCGTCGAAGGTGTGCCGCAGGCGGTCAGCGAAGACCGCCTCCGGGGCATCCGGATCTTCGACATTACCGACATCGGTAATCCGCGCTACATCTCGAACGTGCAGACCTGCCGGGGCTCCCATACCCACACGGTGCTCAAGCATCCCGGCGACGACGACAATGTCTACATCTACGTATCGGGCTCCGCTCCCGTGCGGCCGACCGATGAGCTCCCGGGGTGCGTATCGGCACTTCCAGGAGAAGACCCGAACTCCGCCCTCTTCCGGATCGAGGTCATCCGTGTCCCGATCGCCGACCCCGATCAGGCCGCGATCGTGAGCTCACCCCGCATCTTCGAAGACCTGGTCGCGCCACCCCGGCACGGCCCCTCGCCCGCCGACCTCGAAGAGATCGAGCGGGCGCGCGAGGCGGGCGCGTTCATCGTGGAGATCCAGGGCGAGACCATGGTGATGCCCGAGCAGGCCGTGCAGGCTCTGCTGAGTCAGGTCGTCGAGCAGCGCGGAGGGTCGGGTGCGCCGACCGCGGCCGACAGCGCCGCGCTCCGTGAGCGCCTTCCCCAGATCGTCCAGCAGATGATCGGGGAGCCCGAGGCCGACGTCGAAGGCCCCCAGCCGGGCCCGACGCAGTGCCACGACATCACGGTCTACCCGGCCATGGGTGTGGCAGGCGGAGCCTGCGAGGGATATGGACTCCTGCTCGACATCAACGACCCGGTGAACCCGACCCGCGTGGACGCCGTGGCCGACTCGAACTTCGCCTACTGGCACTCCGCGACGTTCAACAACGATGCCACGAAGGTCCTCTTCACCGACGAATGGGGTGGCGGCGGCCAGCCGAAGTGTCGTGCATCGGACCCGATGGAGTGGGGCGCCAACGCGCTCTTCACGATCGGCAATCACGAGATGGACTTCCGGAGCTACTACAAGATGCCAGCCCCGCAGACCTCGCTCGAGAACTGCGTGGCGCACAACGGCTCACTCATCCCCATCCCCGGCCGCGACATCATGGTTCAGTCGTGGTATCAGGGCGGCATCTCGATCTTCGACTGGACCGACGCGGACAACCCCTTCGAGATCGCCTTCCACGACCGGGGTCCGGTCGACCCGAACCGCCAGGCGTCCGGCGGGACCTGGTCGGTCTACTGGTACAACGGCGCGATCGTCAGCTCGGAGATCGCCCGCGGCCTGGACATCTTCGAGATCGTGCCGAGCGGCTACCTCACGCAGAACGAGATCGACGCCGCGAACACCGTGCATCTCGACTATCTGAACGCACAGGGGCAGCCGCACTACGATTGGCCGCCGTCCTTCCCACTCGCCCGGGCGTACGTCGACCAACTCGAGCGGTCGGAATCGCTGGCGCTCGGACGGATCGCGGCCATCCGGCAGGCCCTGAACGGGGCCGAGGGGACATCCGGATCGGCGCGCGCATCCGCGCTGAACACACTGGCGGATCAGCTCGAGGGTGAGGCGAGCGGAAGCTCCGACGCCGCCAAGGTGCGAATGCTGGCGGATGCGGTCAGGGAGTTGGCGAGCGCGCAGTAGCAAAGCAAGCCGCGCGGATCTCCCTGCGGTCGCGCGCCACAGCACTGACGATGGGCCCGTCTCCGGGGAGCGCTCAGGCGCTTCGGGGGCGGGCCCTTTCGCATCACTCCACCACGTCCACCGCCCCCAACACCCCCTCCGGGATCCCCCACCCATCCACCAGGCTGACCGCCACCTCCCGCAACTCCCTGCACAGCACCCCCACCTCTGCCCGGATCGCCCGGCTCTTCGCCGGTTCCACGTAGCCCGCCTCCAGGAACCACGCCCGATCGGCCTCCATCCTCGCGAGCGCATAGAGCCGCGCGACGTCGGCGAGCTGCTCCGAGACGCCCGGCGTGGGCGCGGCCGCCACGCCGTCGAGGAACGCTTCGAGCGCCACCCGCTCGCTATGCGCGGTCGCCAGCGTCTCGAGGTGGTCCTGACACCGATTGAACGCTTCGAACGGTTCCACCCCATCATCCATGAGCGCCTTCAGCCGGCGCGCCGCCGACTCCACGAGCCGCTCCTCCCGGTACCGGAACGCGGACCGGTGGTACTCGGGATCGCGCAGGTGCTCGCGGTCGGTCTTGCGGGTCGCCACGGGATTGCGCTCCCGCACACGCGTTCCCGCCCGATCGGCTACGTACCGCATGACATCCAGGAACTGGAGGTCGCCCATCTCCTCCCTGAACTGCGTGAGCAGGCTCTTCGCCACGAGCTGGAGCAGCACCGGGTTGGCGCCCTCGAACGTGCTGAAGACGTCGGTGTCGGCGCGGAGCTTTCCGAGCCGGTTCGCCGCATGGTATCCGCGCCCGCCCATGGCCTCGCGCGACTCCTGGAGCGCATCGGCGATGTGCCAGGAAGCGAGCGCCTTGAGCCCGGCCGCCCTGGCCTCGATCTCCCGGAGCGCGTCGTCGGCTCCTTCGTCCCCGTCCTTCTGTAACCGCAACACCGCCGCGTACCGTCCCGCGAGGTCGCGCACCGCAAAGTGGAGCGCGTACGTCTCGGCCACACGTGGCAGCAGCCTCCGCTGCAGGGACGTGTAGTCCAGGACCGGCAGTTCGGCCCCGTCTTCGGGTCCGAACTGCCGCCGCTGGTCTGCGTACCGCACGGCCACGGTGAGCCCGACCTTGGCCGCGCTCACCGCCCCCGCCGCGATCGAGATCCGGCCGGCCACCAACGTCCCGAGCATGGTGAAGAAGCGCCGGCCCGCACTTTCGATCGGGCTCTCGTAGCGCCCTTCAGGCGTCACGGTCGCAAACCGGTCGAGCAGGTTCTCCCTCGGCACCCACACCTCGCCGAACCAGATACGCCCGTTGTCGACGCCGTTCAGCCCGACCTTGGGGCCGTTGTCCTCGATGCGAATCCCCGGCAGCGGGTTCCCGTCGTCGTCGCGGATCGGCACGACCAGTGCGTGCACGCCGTGCCCTTCGCCTCCCACGGAGAGCTGCGCGAACACCGTTGCTACCTGCCCGTGCAGCGCCGCGTTGCCGATCCACTCCTTCCCGGCCCCCTCATGGGGTGTGTGGAGCAAGAACGCATCGGCTTCGGCGTCCCAGGTCGCGGTGGTTTCGAGCCGCCGCACGTTGGAGCCGTGCCCGATCTCGGTCATCGCGTAGCAACCGGGAAGCGCGAGCGTCCCGATTTCGGCGAGCCACTGTTCGTGATGTTTCTCCGTTCCGAGTTGGAGCACGCTCCCGCCCCACAGGCCGAACTGCACTCCGAACTTGACCACAATCGACGTGTCGCCGAACGCGAGCGTCTCGAACACGGCGATGGCCTTCTCGGGCGCCCCCTCTCCGCCGTACTCGGTCGGGAACGCCAAGCTTCCGAGCCCCTCGTCGGCCAGCACGCGGACCGCCGCGAGCACCCGCTCCCGGTGAACGGCCCGGTCGATCTCGACGGGCATGCGGAATGGCTCGGTGCCCAGCAGCGCAAGCACGTGGGCGCGCAGGTCGGGATACGGGTGCGCCAGGTACTCGCACAGCGCGGATGCATGAAAAGAGCGGTCAGGCATATGAATTCACGGAGTTCCGGGGAGCGCGTGGACGACCTTCACGGTACCGCGAGGCACACCATGGGTTTCGTCGGACGTCCGGAACCGGTACCGAGGGCACGACGTCCAGCATACAACCGAGCTGCAGCGCACAAGCCTCCGGGCTCCTACTTCGCCCTTGTCTCGCGGCATCGGCTCGTCTACCGTCCGGTCCGTCCGAAACCGTCCCCCACCACAACCCTCGACACCATGCCGATCGCGACCCCCGCCCAGTTCCGTAGCATGCTCGACTCGGCCCAGGAAGGCGGTTACGCCTACCCGGCCATCAACTGCACCTCCATCATCACCATCAACGCGGCGATGAAGGGCTTCGCGGAGTCGAAGTCGGACGGCATCATCCAGTTCTCGACCGGTGCGGGCCAGTTCGCCTCGGGGTTGGCGAACAAGGACGCCGCCTACGGGTGCATTGTGCTCGCCGAGGCCGCGCACCGGATCGCGGAGCAGTACGACGTGCTCGTCGCGCTGAACACGGACCACTGCCCACCCGACCAGGCCGCGACGTTCCTCAAGCCGCTGATCGCCGCGACCGCGGAGAGGCGGGCCCGTGGCGAGAACAACCTCTTCCAGAACCACATGCTCGACGCGTCGAACCTGCCCCTCGACGAGAACATCGCGCTCTCGAAGGAATACCTCGCGCTATGCGCGGAGCACGAGATCGTGCTCGAGGTGGAAGCCGGCGTCGTCGGGGGCGAGGAAGACGGCGCTTCGGGGAGCGACGACACCCCCATCGACAAGCTCTACACGACGCCCGAGGACATGGTCGCGGTGTTCGAGGCGCTGAACGGCATCGGCCGCTTCACCTTCGCCGCGACGTTCGGCAACGTGCACGGTCACTACAAGCCGGGTGCTGTGAAGCTCAAGCCCGAGATCCTGAAAGAGGGGCAGGTCGCGGTCATGAAGAAGCACGGAACCGACGCCGAGATGGACCTCGTCTTCCACGGCGGGAGCGGGAGCTTGCTCTCCGAGATCCGCAAGACCCTCGACTACGGCGTGGTGAAGATGAACGTCGACACCGACACCCAGTACGCGTTCACGCGGCCGATCGTGGACCATATCATGAAGAACTACGACTCGGTATTGAAGATCGATGGCGAGGTGGGCAACAAGAAGTTGTACGACCCGCGTAACTACCTGAAGAAGGCCGAGGAGAGCATGGCGGCCCGGGTGGGGATGGCATGCGGCGACCTGCTCAGCGAAGGGCGGACGCTGTTCGGGAAGGTCTGAGGAGCCGACTCCCCCGCTCAGTACCGGAGCAGCCGCGTGATCTTCAGGATCAGCGCCCGGTTGCGGAGCCCCGTGCCTCCCGGCCCCGTGTCCCGCTCGTCGGTCCAGACGAAGAACACCTCGCTCCCCGGCTGGTACTCCCAGCGGAAGCGGAGATTGCTGGAGAAGATGTCGCTGCCCGAGCCGTACTGCATGAGCGCGCTCGCGAACATACGGGGCGTGAACGCGTAGTCGGCGCGCAGCCGTGACACGGTCTCGGTCGACGAGCCGGCCGGCAGGTCGATCAGGTTCAAGCTGACGCCCGGCTCGAGCGACAACCTGTCGGTGAGCACGACCCGCGCCCGGTTCACCCCGATGGTGGTCAGCGTGCCATCGAAGAAGTCGCCCCAGTTGACCGAAACGTTCCCCGAAAGGCGGCGATGCGGCCCGAAGTTGTAGGACGCCCGGTAGTCGGTGAACGCATAGGCACCCGGCAGGACGGTCAGATCGGAGGTCACGTTGAAGGGTTGGTCGATTCGCTCGTAGTTCCGGGTCGCCTGGATCGAGAACCGATCGCTGTTCTCGAAGTCGACGTCGAACTGACCGTTCTGGCTACGAGACTCCATGCGACCGAGACCGTCCTCGAAGTAGTCCACCTTGGCTTCCCAGGTGAGCTGCCGCACGGCCTCGATGGATCGGGGACGGGGGCTGAACCGTGCGGACGCCGCCGACTTCTCGAAGTCCCGACGACGAAGGAATCCGATCTCCGGATTGAAATCCTCACCGACCTTCAGGAACGAGAGATCCGCACCGTACAGGTCGCCGTTCCACTGGATCCTCCCCTGATAGCTTTCGTCGTTTCCCGTCAGCGTGGGCGTCTCGGTCCTCGCATAGTACGTGCCGAGCTCGAGATTCGTGAAGAACGCGAACTGCGCGTCCGCGCCGAAGGTCTGGCTCGAGCCCCCGCCGTCGAGCGCGATCGAACGGTTCGTCGCGATGGCGCCGAACGAGCTACGCCGGAGGATGTCGCGCTTGATGCGGAGGACCGAGAAGTTCGTGCTCTCGATGCCCGAATCACCGACGCCCCCGGTCTGGATGTTCATCGCTCCCACGCCGAACGCTCCGACCTTGCCGGTCAGGCGTCCCCCGGCCCGAATCGGCACGACTTCACCATCGTCCAGCCCGATTCGCCGACTGTAGAACAGGGTCGGCGCGTCGGAGGGAGGGCCGAAGCCCATACGCCCGCCCCCGCCGCCACCAAAGTCGAAGACGCCCCGCCCTTCCAGGAAGAACTCGCGCTTCTCCGGAAAAAACAGGCTGAAGCGCGTCAGGTTCACCTGCTGCTCGTCGACCTCGACCTGGGCGAAGTCCGTGTTGACCGTCAGGTCGGCGGTCAGGTTCGCCGTCACCCCGTACTTGATGTCGAGGCCGGCGTCCGCGGTCCCGTCGTTGGACACCGCCGGGGTCAGCGTCCGGTCCGTCCTCAAGCCCGCGATCCCGTACGGCTTGATTTCGAGATTGTTGCCGGCCGACGGGAGGTCGAGGCCCACGAGCGTGCCCGCAGCCGAGACCCGGTTGAACCCCTGGGGACCGGCCAGGTTGGCGGGGACCGGGCTCAGGTAGATCCACTCGTTCTTGTGCAGGATGCCGCGTCGCATCTGGATGCCCCAGACGCGGTCGGTGCCCGACAGGTAGCGCAGCGACTTGAACGGGATCGCCATCTCTGCCGTCCAACCGCCATCGAACCGGCCGGTGGCCACGTCCCACACCGGATTCCAGTCCGAGTTCGGACCGCCCTCGTCGACGACCTGGTAGTCAGCGCGTCCACCGAGGGGGTTGGTGTAGAACATCGAGCCACTGCGTCGGTCGTAGTAGGTGTCGAACATTACGCCGAAGTTCTCGTTGTTGCGGAGCCCGGCCGCGTCGCGGCGGAGCTCGTTTGCGAGCCATTCGGAAGGAGCAGCCGCGTCCCAGCACCGACAGGACACATACATGTGCGTCTCGTCGAAACCCACCCAGATCTCCGAGCGTTCCGAGGCCGAGGCTCCGGCTTGCGGGACCACCTGGATGAAGCCACCGAAGGGCTGATTCTCCCGGTATACGTCCTCGTCCAGCACACCGTCGAGAACCAGGGGCTCCTCCAGACGGATCGCCCGCACGGTCGGTCTGCCCAGAGCGTCCCGCGTGATGGAGGCGGGAGCGACGGGCGGGGGCGAGCCGTCGATGGCGGTTCGGAGCTCTTGAACCGCCCCGTCCTCACCGGATTGGGCGACTACGAGTCGAGGTACCGCGGAGCAAAAGGCCGTGAGCACCAGAGCCGTGCGGCATGAGGCCAGGAGGAGTCTGGACAAGGATGACGGTCGGTGGGGGTGAGCGGGCGCGAGCCGTCAAAGATGCTCGTGCATCCGAATTCTCGAAAGCACCGGGCGCACCTGGGGGATTCGCCCCACCCCCCGGACAGTGCACATTCATACCCATGACCTCCATGGACCGTCCCTCGACCTGGCCGCCGGC
>JBBDSN010000108.1:0-34229 GCA_040904885.1 Gemmatimonadota bacterium
GCTTGAGGCGCTGGACGAGGTTGTCGCGGGTATGGAGGTCGATGTTGCATCCCTGCGAGCAGCCGGGGCAGATCGACGGTGTGTGCTCGAGATCCCAGGCCCGCGCCTTGTGCAGGAAGTCCTTCGAGACCAGCGCACCGACCGGGCAGATGTCCACGATGTTGCCATGCCAGTTCGTGCCCTCGAGCCCTTCCTCGAAGAAGGTGTCGATGACCGACCGGCTGCCGCGCTCCACGACGGTCAGGCGGGCGTCCTGCTCGACCTCGTTCATGAAGCGGACGCAGCGCGTGCACATGACGCAGCGGTCGCCGTAGAAGAGAACGTCGCCCCCGAAGTCGTCGCGCCCGAACACACGCTTGGGTTCTTTGTCGCGCCCGTGGTCGCGCCCTTCCTCGTGGACGTAGTCCTGGAAGTAACACTCGCCGGACATGTCGCAAATGGGACAGTCCAACGGATGGTTCACCAGGTAGAATTCCAGCACTCCGGTTCGAGCCCATAGCGCCATCTCGGACTCCGTCTTGACCACCTGCCCGTCCGCTACCGTCGTCACGCAGGACGGCATCGGCTTCGGCGCGCCCTCGACCTCGACGAGGCACAGGCGGCACATCGCCGGCGAGGACATCCCCGGGTGATAACAGTAGTGCGGGACTTCGGTCCCGACCCGCTTGGCGGCCTCGAGTATCGTCGTCCCCTTCGGAACTTCGACCTCGTGCCCGTCGATCGTCAGTTTGACCATCTCAGCCATCAAGCCGCTCCCACCCGCTCGCCCCGGCGGATCAGCGCCAGGTACTCGTCTCGGAATTTGTTGATCGAAGATTGCACCGGAGCCGCGACGGAGTCCGACAGCACGCAGATCGTGGTGCCCACCATCTGCTGCGTCACCTCCATGAGCGTATCGAGGTCTTCCTCCGTGCCCCGGCCGTCCTCGATCCTGCGCATCATCTTCGAGGTCCAGGCCGAGCCCTCTCGGCAGGGCGTGCACTGGCCGCACGACTCGTGCGCGTAGAAGTCCACCACGCGGCGCACCTGCTTCACGATGTCCGTGGTCTCGTCCATGACGATGACCGAGGCGCAGCCGAGCATCGTGCCCACGGCCACGCACCCCTCGTAGTCGAGGTCGCAGCGCCCGGCCTCTTCGGCGGTGATGATCGGGACGGACGACCCGCCCGGGATCACGGCCTTCAGCGCATTGCCGTCGCGCATGCCCCCGCAGACATCCTCGATGAGCTCCATGAGTGGGAATCCGAGCGCAAGCTCGTAGTTGCCTGGCTTGTTCACGTGCCCGCTGACGCAGAACAGCTTCGTGCCGGGGCTCTTCTCTGTGCCGTACTGGCGGTACCACTCGCCGCCGTTCTCGATGATGTGCGGGATGACGGACAGTGTCTCGACGTTGTTGATCGTCGACGGCATGCCGAACGCGCCCACCGCGGCCGGGAACGGCGGCTTGATCCGCGGCTGGCCGCGACGGCCTTCGAGCGAGTTCATGAGCCCCGTCTCTTCGCCGCAGATGTAGGCACCCGCCCCCAAGTGGATGGTGACGTCTATGTCGATGCCAGATCCGCAGATATCCTTGCCGACGTAACCCTTTGCATAAGCGTCTTCGAGCGCCTTCGCGAGCACCTGGGTGGTCTCGAAGAACTCGCCGCGGCAGTAGATGTACACATGCTGCGCGGCCATGGCGTGGGCACCGATGAGGCACCCCTCGATGAGCTGGTGCGGGTTCCACCGGATCAGTTCACGGTCCTTGAAGGTGCCGGGCTCGGACTCGTCCGCGTTGCAGATCAGGTAGTGGGGCTTGCCGGTGTCCTTCGGCATGAACGACCACTTCACGCCCGTCGGGAAGCCCGCCCCGCCCCGCCCGCGAAGGCCGGACGCCTTCACGGTGTCGACCACGTCGCCGGGACCCATGCCGAGCGCCTTCTTCAGCGCGCCGTAGCCGTCCCGTTCGACGTATGTGTCGATCTGGCGGTGCTTCGGGTCGCCGAAGTAGGTGCTGAGGATACGGACCTCGCGGTCCGAAACGTACGGATATGCCATGTCAGCTGCCGCCCCGGCTCTTGAGATGCTCGAGGATCTTCGGAACCTCGTCCGGCGTGACGTTCTCGAAGTACTCGGAGTTGATCTGGACGCAGGTCGGGAACCCGCAACCGGCCAGACACTCGGCCTCGATCACGGTGAAGTTGCCGTCCGTGGACGTCTGGCCCAGCTCCGTGTCGGTCTGGGACAGGAAGGTGTCGAGCACGTCGTCCGCGCCGCACAGGTTGCACGAGATGTTCGTGCACACCTGGACCAGGAAGCGACCCACGGGTCGCTTGTTGTACATCGTGTAGAAGGTGGCCACGCCCCGGACGTACGCAGGCGAGAGGTCCAACAGTTCCGCTACGCGGTCCATGGACTCCGGGCTCACGTAGCCGCGGAGCTCCTGCGCCAGCCCAAGGGCCGGGAGGAGTGCGGCTTGCTTCGTGGGGTACCGGGTGAGGATCTTCTCGAACCGCTCCTGATACTCCCCCTCGAAGAGCGGGGCGTCCGGATTTTTCTCGGGCAGCATGAAGGGCATCGTTGCCGAGCCCGACGCGTGCCCGGCGTGCTTCGGCCGCTCGCCCACGAAGTCCTTGCCACGGACCTGGTCTTCAGTGAGGTCGAAGTCGCCGGTGTTGCCGGCCCAGCCGGGGTTCTTGAAAGGAACGTCGCTCATCGGTCGATCTCCCCGAGCACGATGTCCAGGCTCGCGTTGATCATGATCAGGTCGGCCACCATATGCCCTTCCGCCAGCTTCGGGATCACCGAGAGGTTCACGAACGAAGGGGGGCGCACGCGCCAACGCACCGGCTTCGTGCCCCCTTCCTCGGCCACGACGTACATCCCCAGCTCGCCCTTCGACCCTTCGACGGCCATGTAGCAGTCGCCCTCGGGCGCCGGAATCCCCTCCATGATCAGCTTGAAGTGGTGGATCATGCTCGCCATGTCGGACATGCAGTCCGTCTTGGGGGGCAAGGAGATGCTCGGGTCTTCCACGTTGATGGGGCCGCCAGGGAGCCGGTCGAGCGCCTGGTGGAGAATCCGCACACTCTGGCGCATCTCCTCCATGCGACACAGGTAACGGTCGTAGCAGTCACCGTGCTGACCGATCGGGACCTCGAAGTCGTAGCTCTCGTAGTCGTAATAGGGCCGGTCCTTGCGAAGGTCGTAGTCCACGCCGGAGGCCCTGAGGTTCGGCCCGGTGAACCCGTAGTTGATGGCGTCCGGAGCGTTGATGGCGCCGACGCCCTGGGTTCGTCCGATGTGGATCTGGTTCCGGGTGAGCAGGTGGTCGACCTCGGCGAGCGTGTCCGGGAACTTCCTGAGGAACGTCCGGAGCTGCTCGGTCCACCCTTCGGGCAGGTCCGCCATCATGCCCCCCACGCGTGTCGCGGAGGTCGTGATCCGCGCCCCGGTGAGCGTCTCGTGCAGCTGATAGATCTTCTCCCGCTCCTGGAATGCGTACAGGAACGGCGTGAATGCCCCGACGTCGATGGCGGTCGTGCCGAGCCACAGCAGATGACCGAAGATCCGGTCGAGCTCCATCAGGATCACCCGTACGACCTTGCACCGCTCGGTCACCTCGATGCCCATCAGCTTCTCGACGGACATCACGTAGGCGCAGTTGTAGATGAGCGGTGCCAGGTAGTCCATGCGGTCCGTCAGCGTGACGATCTGGTTCCACGTCCGGTACTCGCCCAGCTTCTCGAATGACGAGTGCAGGTACCCGATGTCCGGCATGACGCGAGTCACGGTCTCGCCATCCAGCTCGCAAACCAGGCGGAGCACCCCGTGCGTCGCCGGGTGCTGCGGCCCGATGTTGATGAGCATCTGCTCCGTGCCGAAATCCGGCTCCGCGATCTCGAAGGGCTGGAGCGGGCTCGCAACCGGCCGGCCGTCGACCCCCATCTCGGGCGTCCGACCTACCGGGATCTCGACGGTCTTCTGTGCCATCAG
This sequence comes from Gemmatimonadota bacterium, assembly GCA_040904885.1. GTDB lineage: Bacteria > Gemmatimonadota > Gemmatimonadetes > Longimicrobiales > Gaopeijiaceae > JAWLHJ01. Next base: position 3,976 of record JBBDSN010000108.1, read on the forward strand.
GAGCCTCCGTCCTTGGCGCCGCGCTTGCCGAGCTCCGGCTCCGCAGCACCCTGGATCTCGCGATTCTGGGCCAGGATCTCCTCGGAGTAGAAGCGGTCGACGTCCTGGTTCAACGCCCGACGTGTCTGTTCCGCCCTCGAGAAGTGCCCGCGGAGCGGGAAATCCTTCCGGAGCGGGAAGCCTTCCTCGTAATCGAGTGGCATGAGGATGCGGCGAAGGTCCGGATGTCCCCGGAACGTCACGCCGAACATGTCGTAGACCTCACGCTCCAACCAGTCCGCGCAATGCCAGAGCGGGGCGACCGAGTCGATCTCGAGCTGGTCGACGGGCAGCGGACACCGGAGGCGCAGCGCGTGCTTGTGCCGGGTGGAGTACATCTGGTAGACGACCTCGATCGGCCGGCCACCGCCGTAGTCCACCCCGGTCACGTCGGACATCATGTCGTACCACTGGTCCGGATCGTCCTTTAGCCACGTCAGGATCTCGAGGCTCTTGGACGGGTCGATCCAGGCCACGTGCTGATCGCCCGCGGTCTCGCGCTGCCCAAGGATGGCATCACCGAACCTGGCGCCGAGCGCGACGATGGACGGATGGTCGCTCTCGGCTGCGGGGAAGCGCGGCGCGGGCGCCCGCTGCGGATCGGACGGGAGCGGCCCGTCATCGATCGCGTCGAGCGCGCCCAAGGTGTGGTCAGTCATAGATGGGGTTCCGACGGGTCTTCCCCTCCGGCGTCTCACCGCGGGGTACGGCGCCCGAGGACAAACGCTCCTGGCGCGTCGAGTTACCGAACGGGCCGGTCAGCCCGACGATTTCTTCCTCGTTCGCCTTGGGCTGAGCCACCAGGAGCGGATCCTCGCTCCTGTGCTCGAAGTGCTTCGAGAGCGACTCCTCCCGGATCTTCTCCTGGATCATCATGAGCCCGTAGATGAGCCCCTCCGGACGCGGCGGGCATCCCGGGATGTAGACGTCGACCGGGACGATCGTGTCGATTCCCTGCACCATCGAGTACACGTCGAAGACACCTCCGGAGCTCGCGCAGGCACCCATCGAGATGCACCATTTGGGCTGCGGCATCTGGTCCCAGATGCGCCGCAGCACCGGAGCGAGCTTGTACGGCACCCGGCCAGCGCAGATGAGCACGTCCGCCTGCCGCGGGCTGAACGACATCCGCTCCATGCCGAAGCGCGCGATGTCGTAGTTCGACGCGGCGGAGGCCATCATCTCGATGGCGCAGCACGCGGTGCCGAACGGCATGGGCCACAACGAGTTGAGGCGGCCCCAGTTCACGATCGCGTCGATCTTGCTGGTGAGGAACGTAGGGCTCCCCTGACCGAAGATCCCTCCGGAGGTCGGGGCGGACCCGCCTCCAGGCAGCTTATCCATCAGTCCCATTCGAGACCTCCCTTCTTCCATTCGTAAAGCAGTCCGACGGCGAGCACGGTGACGAAGAGGCTCATCGCGATGAACGGGCCCCAACCCAGCTCCCGCATCTGCACGGCCCAGGGGATCAGAAAGATCGTCTCCAGGTCGAAGACGATGAAGCTGATCGCCACCATGTAGAATTTTACGGAGAAACGGGCCCGAGTGGTCCCGAGCGGGATCATGCCCGACTCATAGGGCATCAACTTCTGGGGCGTGTCGCGACGCGGGTTCAGGAGGTGCGAGGTGACGACCATCCCGATGGCGTTCAGCACGGATACGCCGAACAGAAGAAGAAGGGGGAGATATGCTCCCGACATGGGGTCGCGTGGGTTTGTGAAAATGTTCACTAGGCCGTCTGACGGGTAAGAAGGTACCGGCCGCCTCGTTGAGGTGTCAACCGCACGAGTGCAGGATTTTCGCCGATTTTCGCCCGGTTTGCCCCTTCTTCGGCATCGGGGATATGTTGGGCGGCCCGAACCGACGCCGGAGCCCGTCCGCGGGGGCCGCCGGAAGTCCCCTTCCCGACCCATTGGAGCGCCCGACCCGATGCCCATCCTGAGTGACAAATGGATTCGCCGCATGTGCGAGGAAAAGGGCATGATCGAGCCCTTCGAGACCGGCCAGGTGCGCGAGGGGGTGATCTCCTACGGTCTGTCGTCGTACGGGTATGACATCCGGGTGGCGCCGGAGTTCAAGGTCTTCACGAATGTGCACAACGCCATCGTGGATCCGAAGAATTTCGACGACCGCTCGTTCGTGGACGTCCATGGTTCGGAGTGCATTATTCCGCCGAACTCGTTCGCGCTGGCCCGCACGGAGGAGTACTTCCGCATCCCCCGGGACGTGCTCGTGGTGTGCGTCGGCAAGTCGACCTATGCGCGTTGCGGTTTGATCGTGAACGTGACCCCGCTGGAGCCGACCTGGGAGGGGTACCTCACCCTCGAGATCTCGAACACGACCCCGCTTCCGGCCAAGGTCTATGGCGGAGAAGGGATCGCCCAGCTGCTGTTCTTCCAGGGCAACGAGGAGCCGGAAATCGCCTACATCGACCGCAAGGGCAAGTACATGAAGCAGGTCGGGGTGACGCTGCCCAAGATGTGAAAAGGAGGCTGGCCGGTCCGGCTCAGGATGCCGTGGCCCCGAGCACCAGTGCGAACATGCCGGCCTCGTCTTCCTGCCAACGGTCGATGCGCAGCCCCGCTGCCTCGAACAGAGCCTCGACCGATCGACGATCGTGCTTGCAGCTCAGTTCGGTCCGGATCGATTCCGATGTGTCCAACGAGATCACTTCGTCTCCGATCCGTGCCTTCTGCGAGGTGCGTGCGACCAGGTGCATCTCGATCCGGTGCTCGTCCTGGTTGTAGAGCGCCTTGTGCTCGAAGGAAGCCAGATCGAAGTCCGCGCCCAGGTCGCGGTTGAGCACGCGCAGGACGTTCAGATTGAACTCCGCCGTCACGCCCCGCGCGTCGTTGTACGCGCGTTCGATCCGAGCTACGCTCTTGCCTGGGCCGGGTCGTTGGTCCACCCCCATGAGGAAGCGGTCGTCGGGGCGCAGATGGGCCACCACTCGCCGGAGGAGCCGCGTCGCTTCCTGGGGGGGGAAGTTGCCGACGGTGCTTCCGAGCAGCGCGATCCAGGTCGGGTGCGGGAGGCCGTTCGGGAGGTCGAAGGGGATGGAGATGTCGGCGACTTCGGGCTCGACCCTGAATCCCTCGTATTCATCACGCAGCCGACGCGCGGTGTCGTGCAGGAATGCGCCGCTTACGTCGACCGGCACGTAGAGGTCACCGGTGCCGGCCTGTTCCATGGCGGTCAGCACCACGCGGGACTTTTCGGCGCTCCCGGCACCCAGCTCCACGAGCGCCCGGGGCCGCAGCTCCGCCACCCAGTCCGTCGCCCAACGCTCGAGAAGCGCTCGCTCGGTCCGCGTCGGGTAGTACTCGTCGAGCTCCGTGATGCGCTCGAAGAGCTCGGACCCGTAGGCGTCGTAGAGGTATTTGGGCGAGAGCTCCTTCTGCGGCATGCGGAGCCCTTCGAGGACGTCCTGCACCATGATGTCGTGTGTCGAGGCCTCAGACATCATATGCCTGGCGGAAGATGTGCGGATGCATTGGGCGACTGGACGGTAGAGGAAAAGGGGCGACCGATGGTTGTCGAGCGCGAGACCGCGTAACGTAGAAAGGACGCCGCGGCCGGTCCAACGACCGTGTTACCCGCTGCCGAACGCATATGTACAGGTCCAAGGTTCCCGGAGATGCCCAGCGTGACCCACGACGACTCCCGTGCCTCCACCCCGGCGCTCGAAGCGACGGACGTAACGAAGACGTTCGGCGAGGTGACCGCGCTGGATCGGGCCTCATTGTGCGTGGTGCGTGGCACCGCCATGGCACTCGTCGGCGAGAGTGGATCGGGAAAGACCACCCTGCTCCGCTGCTTCAACCGCATGGTCGAGCCCGACCGCGGACGGGTGACGGTCGCGGGCTCGGATGTCGCCAGCAAGGACCCGGTCCACCTTCGGCGTGCGCTCGGCTATGTCCAGCAGGACGGGGGGCTCCTTCCACATTGGAGTGTGCTCCGCAATACCGCGCTGGTGCCCTGGCTCCAGGAGCGTCCCGATGCCACCGATCGAGCCCGGGCTCAGCTCGACCTGGTGGGCCTGCCCGCCGACGAGTTCGGGGGGCGGTACCCGCGGGAGCTCTCCGGTGGGCAACGTCAGCGAGCCGCGCTCGCCCGCGCCCTCGCCTCCGATCCCGAGGTTCTGCTTCTCGACGAGCCCTTCGGGGCGCTCGATGCGCTCACCCGGGCCGACATCCAGGACGCCTTTGCGGAGCTGAGGGTCCGGCTCGGGCTCACGGTCCTTCTCGTTACGCACGATCTGGACGAGGCGTTCCGACTGGCGGACCGTGTCGCGGTGATGCGCGCCGGCCGCGTGGAACAGGAAGACGAGCCCGAGGTGTTGTTGCGCCGGCCGGCGACGGAGTACGTGGCCGAGTTGCTCGCACGGGCCCGGCTCACGTGATACGCCGCGTGTGCGTCGGTGTTCTGGCCGCCGTCCTGGTCTCGTTCCCGATGGGCGTCGACGGTCAAGTGCCGGACGGCGAGGACGTGGGTTCCGCTCGCCCGATCATCGTCGCCACCAAGCCGTTCGCCGAATCGTACCTTCTCGGTGAGATCTTCGCGCAGCTTCTGGAGGCTCGAGGGTACGCGGTGGACCGGCGCCCCGGCCTGGGTGCCACCGAAATCACGTTCGGCGCGCTCCGACGCAACGATATCGACGTGTATCCCGAGTATACCGGCACGGGCCTGCTCGCCATCCTCGGAGAGGACCCGTCGGGGGCCGGGGCCGACGCGTTCCGACGCGTGTCGCGGGAGTTCCGCGAGCGATGGGGCGTCCGTTGGCTCCCGCCGCTGGGCTTCGAGAACACGTACGCCATCTCCGTCCGCCCCGAGACCGCCGACTCCCTCGGGCTGCGCACACTCTCGGACCTCGCCTCGGTGGCCGACCGGCTGGTCGCGGGGCTCAGCCCGGACTTCATCGGGAGGGCGGACGGGCTCGAGGGGTTGCGGCAGGTCTACGGGATCGAGCCCCGGCAGGTACGTCCCCTCCTGCAGGCGGTGAAGTACCAGGCGCTGGCGAACCGCGAGGTGGATGTCATCGACGGGTACTCGACCGACGGCAGCATCGCACGCTACGGCTTCGTCGTGCTCGAGGACGATCGCAGATTCTTCCCTCCCTACGACGCCGCGGCGCTCGTGGGTCCGGCGCTGGCCTCCGAGCGGCCCGCGGCCCTCGCCGCGCTCGTGGAGCTTTCGGGGCGTCTCGACGCGACCACGGTCCGCGAGCTGAACCGCCGGGTCGAGGTGGACGGCGAGCCCGTGGCGGACGTCGCCGCGGACGCCCTGGCGGCGCTCGATCTCGTCGGCGGAAGCTCCGGCGCGGCCGCGAGCGGGCAGCTGCGCGATCGTGGTCCGTCCTTGCTCGCGTACATGTGGTCGCGGCGGTCGCAGACCCTGGCGGAGACCCGGCGGCACCTGTTCCTGGTGACGGTCTCCCTCTTCGCCGGGTTCCTGGTGGCGGTTCCTCTCGGACTCCTCCTCGAGCGTCGTCGGGGTTGGGCCGAAGGCACGATCCGGGGCGTCGGCATCCTGCAGACGATTCCGAGCATCGCCCTGCTGGCGTTCATGATTCCGTGGTTGGGGATCGGGGTCACGCCCGCCGTCACTGCGCTGTTCCTCTACTCGCTGTTCCCCATGGTGCGGAACACGTTCAGCGGGGTGCGCGATGCCGATCCGGCGGCCGTGGCCTCGGCGCGGGCGCTGGGGATGACGGAGCGCCAACTCCTGCGGTACGTCCGGCTCCCGCTTGCCGCGCCCATCATCATGGCGGGGGTCCGGACCGCGGCCGTCATCAACGTCGGCACCGCGACGTTGGCCGCCTTCATCGGAGCCGGCGGGCTCGGAGACCCGATTGTCGCTGGCCTCGCGCTTTCCGACACGCGCATGATCCTGTCCGGTGCCGTTCCCGCGGCGCTCATGGCGCTCGTGGTGGACGGTGGTCTGGGTGTGGTGGAACGCCGCTTGGCCCCGGCCGGGCTCGAGGTGTCCGGGGCGGTCTGACGTCGCCGAAGGGGGCGAGCGTTCCTGCCGGGGCGCGTGCGTGCCGCGCGGCACATCACGAGAGGAGCGCGGCGAGCCCCAGCACCAGCATGAGGAACACCGCGGCCACGATGCGACCCCCTGCCAGCTGCAGATCCCAGTCGGCCAATCGGGTGGCTGCCCCCTGCGCCCTTCGCCGAGCACCGTCCAGGTACCGCGACAGGCCCCCAGTGCGAGCGACCCACGCCTGGAGCGGAATTCGACCGACGACATCGATCAACCGCTCCAGGGGAACGACCAGGTCCCCGGCGGGAATCCGCATGTTCTGAAGGCCCAGCAAGACCCTGGGTCTCCGGCCGACGAGCCAGGCCAGCACGATACCGGTGAGCACGGGCATGGCCGCGGCGCGCCAGTCGACCCACGCGCCCGGGAGCACGAGCCCCGAGGCGTCGGGTACGACATGGGGCAGCCACCAGGGACCGCTCAGGCTCGCCGCCAGCAGCATCGCCCAGGGGGTGACCAACTCGGCCGTAGACCGGATCGAATGCGTGCGGCCTTCCCGGCATCCCGTGCCCCGGTCCTCCTCCTCCCGGCGATTCATGCGAGACGTCAAACGTACGAGGAATCGAGCCATCAGGACCGTGGTTCCGACGCCGGCGATGAAGAGCAACGGAGTCAGGTAGGCGTTCAAGCCGGGCGCGAGCTCGTACACGGCGTCCTTCAGGACCTTCTTCGAGAGCGCACCGGTCGAAAACGGCGCGCCGCTGAGCGCGAGCGCGGGAAGCGCCGCGCCACCGAGGATCCAGGCTTTCCATCCCCTGATTCCACGGTGCCGCCCTGGGTCCTCCCGGGCTCCCGCCCGCGGAAGTGGGACGTGGTCAGCGACGCCGACCGCTAGAAAGAGCGCCCCCTTGGCCACGGCGTGATGCAGCGCGAACGTCGCAACCCCCAGGAGGGCGATGGGGCCGAGCTCGGGGTTCCGGACCGAGAGCCCCGTACCGATGGCCATGAAGCCCATCTGGCTCACGCTCGAGTACGCGAGCACGGTCTTGGGGTCGTCTTGCACGAGGCCGGCGACCACGCCGTAGAGGGTGGCCATGGCTCCGACCGCGACCAGCGCGATCCCGACGGCCGGAAGACCCATGTCGGGGGGGAGGTACCGGATCCACGCCAGCAGCCCCCCCTTGATCATTGCGCCGCTCAGCAGCGCGCTCGCTGCGGTCGGAGCCGCGGGGTGCGCCAGCGGGAGCCAGAGGTGGAGGGGCACGAGCCCGGCCTTGATCCCGAATCCCGCGACGACGAGGGCGGCGACCCACTCGGTGCGACCCGACCGATCGAGGGTCGCCCACGCCTCGGCCATCTCCGCTCCGAATCCCGGAACGCCGCCCGCCGCCGATCCGAGCAGGAAGAGAGACGCCAGCAAGGCCATCTCCCCCAGAACGGCCATCACGATGTACACACGACCCGCTCGGAACGCTTCATCGTCGCGGTGGTGCACGATCAGCCCGTAGGCGGCGAACGTCATCAACGCGAAGAACAGGTAGAACGAGGCGGCGTCGGCCGCGACGACGAGGCCCAGATTGCCGGCCATGGTCAACGTGAAGAAGCCGAAGAAGCGCTCCTTGTGGGGATCGTCCTGGTGGTAGCGCCGCGCGAACGCTCCGACGAGGACCCAGAGGAGCGCGATGGCCAGAAGGAACGCCCGCCCCGTCTCGTCCACCTCGAGTCGGAGCCCCGTCATGACACCGAACGTAGCCCACGAAGCCCCTTCGGCCGTCGGCAGCACCGAGAGAATCAAGCCCGGAAGCGCGGCCCACGGCACGAGCGGCATGAGGTAGCGACGGAGCCGGGCGAAAATCCAGAGGCTCGCGAGAGCCGCGGGAAGCGCTGGCGTGAGAAGCAGGAGGATCTCGGCGCCGTTCATTCTCAGAGCACGCCTTGTTCGACGATGAGCCTCGTCCATCCGAGGGGGCTCCAGGGAGACCCCGCGAAGATTCCCGCGCCCAGGGTCAGCGCCGCGGTGACGAGGGCGGGCACCAGAAGCTTCCAGTCGGCCTCGAGGCGGCGGCTTCCGCCGACATCGCGCCAAGGAGCGTTCTGGTCGTGGAACCATGCGGTGCCCAGGATGGGCAGGAAGTAGGCCGCATTGAGCATGCTGCTCACCAGGAGCACCGGGACGGCCCACCCTGCCCCGCTTTCGAGGGCGCCGATCCCCAGGTACCACTTGCTCGCGAATCCAGCCATGGGCGGAAGCCCGATCATGCCGAGCGCGGCCACGGAGAACGCGAGCATGGTGAGCGGCATGCGCCTTCCCACACCCCCCATCTCACTGACGTTCTTGATGTGCAGCGTCTCCGCCAGGAGTCCGGCACAGAAGAAGAGCGTGATTTTCATGATGCCCTGATGCACGAGGTGGACGATCCCGCCGATATGCGCGGTCGGCGCGAGCAGCGCGGCTCCCAGGGCGATGTAGGACAGCTGGCTGACCGTGCTGAACGCCAGACGCCGCTTCAGGTCATCCTGATGGAGCGCCCGGATGGACCCATAGACGATGGTGACCGCCGCGAGGCCCGCCACCAGCGGCGCGAGGCCGAGATCCGTGGCCAATTCGATGCCGAAGACCGAATGGAGCAATCGGACCAGACCGAACGCGCCCGCTTTCACGACCGCGACCGCGTGCAGGAGCGCGCTCACCGGGGCGGGCGCGACCATGGCCGCAGGGAGCCATCCGTGGAGGGGAAAAAAGGCCACCTTGACCCCGACGCCCGCGAGCAGCAGCAGGAAGACCAGGGTATACGCGCCGGGCGCTCCCGCCACCAACTCCGCATCCAACAACCCTCCCGAACGGAACTCGACCGAGCCGGCGAGCGCGTTCAATCCGACCGCCCCGACGAGCAGGAAGGCGCCCGCAGTCAGGGTGTAGGCCAGGTAGGTCCGGCCGGCGCGGAGGGCCTCCGGAGTGCCCCGGTGCACGATAAGAGGGTACGTGGTCCAGGTGAGCGCCTCGTAGAAGAGGACGAAGGTGAAGAGGTCCCCCGCCATGGCGAGTCCGGTGGTGGCTGTCACGCACAGGCTGAAGAACGAGAAGAAGCGCGTGCGGTTGGGGGACCCCTCGAGGTATCCGACGGCGTAGACCGTGGTGACGAGCCAGAGCCCGGCGGAGAGCGTGACGAAGAGTAGCGCGAGAGAATCTCCCACCAGCGTCAGCTCGAAACCGGGCAGCACCTCGAGACTCCATTCGTACTGCGTGCCCAGCGACACGCCCCAGAGCATCAGGCCGACGAGCACGACCTTGAGGACGGCGCCCGCGAGGTTCAATGCGGTCCGGAGCCCATGCTGGTCTTCGCGCAGGAACATGATGCCCACGCCGGGGATGAACGAGCTCAGCACAACCAGGAGCGGGAGCGCGATCCAACCCGTGGCCGCCGAGAGGAGGCTCAGGATCAACTCCATGGACCGGTACCCCCGACCAGAAGCAACTCGAGGATCTCTACCGCCCGCACGCCCAGGAGGACCGCCAGCAGGGCGAGAGTCAGAGCCGTCCACTCCATGCGCCGTGGCACGGACCGGAAGGTTTCGGAGTGCTCGGGAGCTTCGAACGCCTGGCGAGCCACCTTGAGCACATAGGCGACGGTGAGGAGCCCCCCGATCGCGATGACGGCCACCCAGACCCATTGTCCGCGCTCGAGCGCGGCCCCGAGGAGGAGCCACTTGGCGAGAAACCCTCCCGACGGCGGCACCCCGGCGAGACTGAGCCCCGCAAGGCCGAACGCGAGCAACGACATGGGGAGACGGCGTGCCACACCGGAGATGGACTCGATCGCGTCATCGGCCACGGCGTAGGTCATGTTGCCGGCGGCGAGGAACATGGCGGCCTTGGCCAGTCCGTGGGACAGGGCGTGGTAGAGCCCTCCGCTCCAGGCGTCGAGGCTCCACGCGCCCCCGGGCGCGTCCTGCCCGGGGCGCGTGAGGAGCGGGAACATCACGAACAGATATCCGAGCTGGGCCACCGTGGAATAGGCGATCAGGCGTTTGAGGCTCACCTGACGGAGCGCGAGGACGGAGCCCCACACGATGGCCGCGGCTCCGAGGGCGCCCAGGAGCAGGAAGGCCTGCTCCGCGCCGGTGTCTGGGAGCGTCAGTCCGTACACGAAGAGCCACAGCCGCACGATGACGTAGAACGACGCCTTCACGACGAGGGCCGACAGGATCGCGCTCGCCGGGGCTGGCGCGGCAGCATGGGCAGGCGGAAGCCATGCGTGGAGCGGGAACAGGGCGGTCTTGGCAGCGAGCCCCACGGTCATGATGGCGAGGGCGGCCGCCGCCGAGGGTCCCGCCGGGCGCAGGGCCGCGATTCCTTCGAGGGACAGCGTGCCATGCCCCATGTAGAGGATCGCGACTCCGAGAAGGAAGAGCATCGAGCCCGAGAGCGACACGAGCAGGTAGCGCATGCCCGCCTCCGTGGCCTTCGCGGTTACGGCAAGGGTGACGAGCGCGGTCGCGGAGAGCCCGACGATCTCGAGCATGACATACAGGTTGAACAGGTCGCCCGAGAGGAAGACGCCGTTGAGTGCGGCCCACAGGAACAGGCTCAAAGGCGCGAAGTAACGCGCGCCCCTGGCTCCTGGCGCGTCGCCACCGCCGGGCGGCGCGATCGCACCGAAATAGACGCTCGAGTACACGCTGACCGCCGTGGCGATTACTGCGGTCAGGGACAGAAAGACCACGGAGAGCCCGTCCACGTACAGCTCGATGCCGAGCGGACGCCCCCAGCCTCCCAGGAGGTGCCGCACGACACCGTCCGTGTGCACGGTGAACCATGCGCCTCCGGCTCCGGTCAGCGACCCCGCCGAGCCCAACGCGAGGCCCGCGAGGATGGAGCGGCGGCCCCCGATAAGGCTCAGCATGGCCCCGACCAGCGGGGCGACGACGAGGAGCGTGCTCCACAGCTCGATGCGGTTCACGACGGATTCCCGGGCGTCGGCGTCTCACCGTGGTCGTCCCGCGACCCGACCGATTCGGTGCGCTTCTTGCGAGCCCCCGGCATATCTTCGGACAGGTAGGGGCCTCCCGACCGGACTGCCACGCGCAAGGCCATCCCCAAGCCGAGCGCCGTGGCGGCCGTTGCCACGACGATGCCCGTCAGGACCATGGCTTGCGGCACGGGGTCCGCCCCTTCTCCCGGGATCCTCGGAGCGCCGGCCAACAGGAGCAGGAAGATCCCACTCCCCATGAAGTTGACCCCCAAGACCTTCCAGAACAGATGAGCTCGTCCCAAGGTGCCGGCCAGGCCGGTCATGAACACCCCGGCACCCGCGATCACATACAGCGCCTCGGGGGTCATTCGTCCTCCTCGGTCTGCCGGATCAGGTCTCCCGCGAGCGTGAGGGTGCGCCCGAGCGGGTCACCGGTGGGGTCCACCCCGGCAAGCCTCGGATCGGCCTCCGGGGCGGCCGGTACATCGATGAACAGCTCGAGCAGGATCACGGCGATGGAGAGGGTGAGCACCCCTTCCACCAGGATCATGATCGGATACCCCTGACCTTCGGGGTACGCCAGGAAGGCTCCGGTCCACGGCATGACGGCGACCCCCACGACGACGAAAAGTGCCAGCCCCATGACACCGAGCACGCGGACCGCCGGCGCGCCCGATGTGATCGGCCTGATCAGGCCGCTTGCCGTGAGCAGCACTCCGACACCGGCGAGGAGCGCGGCGCCCTGGAACGCCCCGCCCGCCGCGTGCGAGCCCGACCACACGAGGTAGACGGCGGTCACACCCGCGACGGGCACGACGAGGCGCGTGAGCGCCTCCAGGACGGGATCCTCCCGGAGCTCCTCGGGGTCCCGAGCGAACGTCCGGCTTCCCCGGTCCAGCGACCAGACCGCCACCATCGCCACGACGAGGGCGCAGACCTCGAACAGCGTGTCGTAGGCACGAAAGCCCAGAAGCACACCGGTCACCGGGTTCGAGACGCCGGTCCGACCGAGATTCTCGTTCACGGCTTCGGCGAGGATCGCTTCCCGGACGGGCACCCCGACGAAAATCGCGATCAGCGCCGACGCGAGAACCGCCGTCGCGCCGATGGAAAGGAGGCGCAGCGGGCCCGGCCGCGAGCCTGGTCCCTCGTCGACCCCGTGTCGTTGGGTACGGGCGAGCCGCTGGAAGGCGTTGAGGAACAGGGCTCCGGTCACCCCGGCACCCAAGGCCGCTTCGGCCAGGGCGACATCCGGCGCCCCGAGCCGGACCCAGGCCAGGGACAGCGTGAGCCCAAAGGCGATGAACAGCACCGAGGCCTCGAAGAGATCGCGGGTCAGCATGGCCCGTGCGACCAGTGTCACCAGCAAGACGGCCACGCTCGCGTCGAGGGCCCAGACGAGCTGGGTCAATCCCGGCTCCTCCAGTCACCCAGCACAGGCTCGATGCCCTGCCTGAGCGCGGACCTGGCCAGTAGATGGCACACCGTGGCGGCGGCCACCACGACAAGGAACCACGTCAACACAAGCTGGAGCCGTGCCGCCCAGGGCGCGGGCTGCAGCATCAGGCCGACCACCAGCATGCCCACGCCCAGGTTGTCCGCCTTGGTCAACGCGTGCAGACGACAGTAGACGTCGGGAAAACGGAGGAGCCCGATCGTGCCCGCGACGAAGAAGAAGGCGCCGGCAGTGAGAAAGACCACGGAGAGTACGGACGTCATGCCTCACCCACTGGAGGAGCCGCCTCGCCTTCGTCTTCCGGGGCCGGCGTCGCAGGCGACTTTCTCACCCATCCGCGCTTCACGAAGGTCACCGAGACCACCACGGCCAGGAGCGCGAAGACGAGGGCCACGTCACGCAGGACGGGTACATCGTCAGCCGCTGCGAGGACGAGGAGGATCGCAACCCCGTGCGTCCCGAAGAGCTGCGCCGCGAGCATGCGATCGCCGGGCGTGGGTCCTCGCGCGACCCGAATGAGCCCCGCCCCGAGGTTCAGGAACAGGAGCAGGGCAATTCCGTGCAGAAAGGCCGTCATGCGTCGCCGGCCTCGAACAGCTTGGTGACCCGTGCCTCGAGCTCCCTTAGCCTCGATTCGGCCCCGGGTCCGCCTACGAGGACATGGACGACGAGCTCGTCCCCATCGAGGTCGGCCGCGAACGTGCCCGGCAGGAGGCTCAACGCGTTGCACAGGAACACCCGGGCGGACTTCGAGGGGAGCGCGAGTCGACGGGTCATCAAGTCCGGCGCGAGTGGGAGCGCGGGCGCCAAAGCCCTCCGGCTGACATCCCAGCCTCCGAGCACGGATTGGCGCAGGAAATAGACACCGAACCGAGGGAGCCGGGCCGGTCGGAGTCCGACACGTTCGAATCGGCCCATGTAGAGGCGTAGACCGACGCCGACCGCCACCGCCACCATCCCCGCGGCCCACGATCCCCCGACCGGTTCCAGGATCCACCACACGAGGGTGAGGAACGCAATCCATGAAAGAACGCTGGGGACCATTCGAACGGGCCTCTGGGGCCGATGTGCTGGGGCGAGCGGGGTCCCCGAGGTTACATCACCGGGGGGGTGCGCACCAACACGGCCGTCACGAGCAGCACGAGCTGGGCGACGGCGAGCTCGAAGGCGGCCGCGCGGAAGAGCGCATCCGGGCCCGAGGCCTGGACCAGCCGCGGCGTGAGGCGGCGCCAGTTGAGCCAACCGAGCGCCAAGACTCCACCGACGCCGATTAGCTTGAGAAGGAGCGCCCTTCCGTACGGCTCCGTATAGAGGGCGGACAGCTGCGGGATATGCACCCAGGAAGCGAACAGGCCCGTGATCACGAGCGTCGCTACGCCACCGATCGCGACGGGCGAAAAGGCGGGAACCAGTGAAGGAAGGAGTCGCGACCCTCGCTTTTCGCCCGTCCGCAGGGTTCGGTCGAGGAACAGGATGCCGGCGAGACCTCCGAGCCAGGCGCCGGCCGCCCACACGTGGAGTACGTCTGCGATCAGAGTCGACGCACGAAGCCATCCGTCACCGGCATTCGCGTGTCCGGTGAGCGCGGGGAACGCGCCGAGCGCCAGCACGATGAGGGATGCCGGAATCCAGCCGAAGCGCCGGTACCCGCGAACGAATGAGAACGTCACGGGCGCGAGCAACGCCAGTCCGGCCCCGACGATGTACGTGCGGCCCCATTCGGTGCCGGTCAGGAGAAGGTGCGCGTCCTCGGTCCATGGGACGAACGGATCGCGAAATTCCAGAAGCTGCCTGAGGAAGACCAGCCCGAACGCCATGGGAAGGATGAGGGTCGCGTAGAGGCCGAACCGGGCGGAGGTGCGGCCCAGCGTCTCGACCGAGGCATGACGTTCCGTCGTCGTCCGGACCATGCGGGGCAGGATCACCCAGCGCAGCGCGACCGCCCCGGACGCCCCGAGGAGCGCCGCGTAGAGGAGCCAGCCGGTGACCGCGTCGAGGAAAGCTCCTGCGCCGAAACCGCCTATCGATCCCTCACGGTGAAGCCGAAGTCGCCGCGCACGGTGTGTCCGTCCTGGCCGATGCCGCGCCAAGCGACGGTGTATCCGCCCGCGGGCAGCGTGCCGGAGGGTGAGATGCTGAACTGTGTGCCGTCCTCGGGATCCTGCCGAGGTTCGGTCGAGCCGACGAGGTCACCCCGTGTGTCCACCAGACGGATGGAGATCGAGTTGTCCTGCGGCACCTCCGTGAACCAGAGCGTCACCTGGGACGGTGCGGCGACCGACGCCCCCGCGGCCGGAACGGATTTGCTGAGGCCGAAATGGAACGGGATCGCGGGTGTCGCGGCCACGAGCGCGACAAGCACCGCGGACGTCAGGACGGCCCTCACCTTCTTGATCATCCGGAGTTTCCTATGGGGTTCGATGCTTTCGAATCCGCTTCGACAGAATGGTTCATACCACCGGGCAGGGCTTTGGGTTGCAGTCGGCGCATGGCCGCGATGCCGCACACCGGCCCGAGCGCGAGCACGCTGAAGGCCGGACCCCAGCCCACGGCCCCCGCGAGCATGCTCGTAAGCTGGATGGAGACGCCGGTCAACGCAAAGCCCGCCATGGTCTGGAGCATCAGGGCGGTGCCCACCGCGTCGGCCGGAGCCCTCTCCGTCACGATGGCGCTGAACTGAGCCGAGTCGGCCACGATCGTAAAGCCCCACACGAGCGTGATCCCGAGGACGAGCCACGGCGGCGCTTGCATGAGCCACCCGACCGTCAGCGCGCACGCGCCGCTCGTGAGCATCGAGGCGATGGTCACGCGTGCCCGCCCGACACGATCGGCCCACCGGCCCGCCAGCACGGCTCCCGCGCCTCCGATCGCGATGACCGAGAAGGTGGCGAGTGCTGCCTGCACGTCGACGATCCCGCTTCCACGGCGCGTGAAGTAGTCGGCGAAGTACAGCCCCATGAGCGACCACATCGCGTAGAGCTCCCACATGTGTCCCAGGTACCCGCCCGTCGCGAGCATGGTCGGCCGGTGGCGAAAGATCCGCCCCATGCGCCGCCATTCGAAGGGCCGGCGGGGGAAGCTGAATGGCCCGTCGCGGTACCCGAGGGCTACCACCCCGGCCGCGAGCAGGCCCGCGGCGGATGCCCCCGTGACGACGGAGACTGCCGACGGCCCGCCGACCGCCTTCAGCAGGTAGGGCACCGCCTTGCCGACGGTGAGGGCTCCGACCAGTGTGCCGATCGCGAGCCCCCGCGCCGCCTTGAACCAGGTGGCCACCATCTTCATGCCGGGCGGATAGACGCCAGCCAAGAAGAAGCCCGTGAGGAAGCGGACGGCCAGCGCGCTCCCGTACCCGGGCACGACGAGAAGCAGCGCGTTCGCGAGCGCCGCGAGAAGCGCAGATGTCGCGAAATAGGCGCGGGAGGAAAGGATATCCGCCAGGTTGAGGAGCGCGGCGGTCGCCGTACCGGCGACGAAGCCGAGCTGCACGATGGTCGTGAGCCATCCGACCTCCGCCGGAGTGAGGTCCCAGCGCTCCCGCAGCTCCGGTGCGAGCGCCGTCGCGGTGAGCCAGGCGGACAGCGAGAGCAGCACCGCGCCCGAAACGAGCGCGAGTTGGAACCACCGGCCGGGCGCCGTGTCGGGAACGTCCAGCCGCCCCGCCTCCATCCGGGATGCGCTCACGAAGTCACGAAACGGTACATCAGCCGGATCAGGCGGTACGCCTCGTCCGCGTCCCTGGCGGTATACGCGACCGTGAAGCCGTCCACCTTGGACATGCCGGGAATCGACTGCAGGATGTCCACGTGCGTCGTAGAGGCGAAGCGCATGCGGACCCGCACCGGTGTGCCGAGATCGAGCGGCGTGTAGGCGCCACTCGCCATTCCGTCCAGGGCCCGAGCGACGCCGTCAGCGAGGAGCTCGTGTACGCGCTCCGGATGGATGAGGCGCGCCGAGGCGGGCGTTTCCGCGGTCTTGGTGGTGACCATCTCGGCGTCGAGCAGGCCGCCGAGCTCGCGCGTCGCGGCCGCGTCGCCGGCCACGAGCACGACGGGAACGCCCAGGCTACCGGCGAAGACCGCGTTCATGCCCCCCTCCCCAACTTCCACCTCGTTCAGCCAGAGTCCTTTCACGGAGCCGGACCCGGTGTGGGCCAGGAAGCCGTCGAGGTCTCCCGCCATGGCGTGGTATCCGATGAAGACCGCCCCGTCGAACGAGTCGTCGAGCCCCTGCACCATGCCGAGGGGCTTGATGGAGCCCTGGATGTAGCTGACGCGTGGATCGAGCTCCAGGTGGAGCACGTTCTGATGATCGCCGTGTGAATCGTTCACCAGCACTTCGGCGTCGGGATACCGGGCGAAGATGGCGTCCGTCACCGTGTTCACCTCGTCCGTGACGAGCCGGCGCCCGGTGGCATAGTCCTTTCCGGACGAGGACGTCATGGCCGACGTCCCGATCCCGCCGATGCCTTCCATGTCCACCGAGACGAAGATGCGTGGCGGCGCGGTCTGAGCGGACATCGACGGAGCCAGGAGGCCGAGGAGGACGACGAGCGTGAGCAGATGCCGTGCGGCCGGATGCATGGGCTTCCTTCCTTGGTCGTGGGTTCGGTTGCGGGTTGGGGCAGGTTCGCCCGGAGAGTACACCGTGCCCGGGCCCGCTGCCAAACGGTTGCCTCCGATGCGCTCCTGCGACATCGTTGCCACCCCGCTGCGTCTCGCTTCACCGCTTGGCGTTCCAACCACGAGGGATCGCTCCGTTCATGACCAACCCTGCTCAGAAGACCGCCCGCCGCACGCGCACGTTGGGAGAGTCCGTCATCCGCGAGATGAACGACTTCGCCGACCAGCACGGTGCCATCAACCTGGCCCAGGGCATGCCCGATTTTCCGGCTCCGGAAGTCCTCAAGGAAGCCGCGTGTGCGGCGATCCGGGGTGACATCAACCAGTACGCGGTCACCAGCGGCGCTCCGAACCTCCGCCAGGCGATCGCCAAGAAGTACCGGGATTGGTACGGCATGGACCTCCATCCCGAGCGTGAGATCACCGTGACGTGCGGGGCCACGGAAGCCATGGCGTGCGTCGCCCTCGGTCTCTTCGACCCCGGCGACGAAGTCATCATCTTCGAGCCGTTCTACGAGAACTACGGCCCCGATGCGGTCCTCGCCCAGGCCAAGCCCGTTTATCTGCGCCTCGACCCGCCCACGTACGACCTGAAGCGGGAGGCGCTCGCGGCGCTGATCACGCCGAAGACCCGGGCCATCGTCGTCAACACGCCGAACAACCCCACGGGCCGCGTGTTCGGAAGGAACGATCTCCAGATCATCGCGGACCTTTGTCTCGAGCACGACATCATCGCGATCACCGACGAGATCTACGAGCACATCTTCTACGAAGGCGAGCACGTGCCGCTCGCCACCCTACCCGGGATGGCCGACCGGACGGTGACCATCAGCGGCATGTCGAAGACCTACAGCGTCACGGGCTGGCGCATCGGCACCATCGTCGCGCCCCCTGGCCTGACCGAGGGCATCCAGAAGATCCACGACTTCGTGACCGTCGGCACAGCGGCGCCGCTTCAGGACGCATGCGCCGTCGGCATCGAGCAGCTCGGCCCCGATTACTACACCGATATGATCGACGAGTACCGGGTGCGGCGTGACATCATGATCTCGGGGCTGCGGGACGCCGGATTCGAGTGTGCGACGCCCCAGGGCGCCTATTACGTCATGGCCGACTTCAGCGCCATCAGTGACGAAGACGACTTCACGTTCGCCAAGCGGCTCATCCACGAGGCGGGTGTGGGGACGGTCCCGGGCTCGAGCTTCTACCACACGGAAGGCGCGGGTACCTCGTTGGTGCGTTTCGTCTTCTGCAAGCGGGAGGATACGCTGCGTGAGGCCGGGCAGCGCCTCCGCGACTTCGCCGGCAAGGGCTGAGCTGACCGTGCCGACGGTGGTTGGCCGCGCGGTCCTCTTTGGCTTCCCCGAGACGGAAGTGGTGGCGGAAGTGCGGCCGAGGGCGCGTGCGTGGCGCATCACGGGAGCGGCGCGAGCCGTCGGCGTGTCGGTGCTGTTGGCGCCGGTCGCAGCGATCGTGCCTCCGCACGCGCCCTGGGCCCTCGGCGTACTCGCGGCCGGTGCGGTCTTCGGGCGTCGGCGCTGGACGGAGACCCATACGCTCATGGCCGTGACCGGCTCGTGCCCCAAGTGTTCCGGGGCGTTCTCGGTCAAGCCTGGACGCTTGAAACGTCCCCACCCCCTCGAATGCGAAGGGTGCCACCACGTGAGCGCTTTGAAGCTCCCCGAAGAAAGGCTCGGCCGACCCGAGTGAACGGTCGTGGTGGGCTCCGAAGGGGGCGCCAGAACACGACAGGAGTGGCCGGGGTGCTCCCCCGGGGTCCACGCGACCCGTCAGGCATCGTTTTCGGCTTCCCGGAGGATCGGCAGGGGCGGCCTGCCGAGAAGCGACCGGGAGCCCGTCAGACCAACCACGACCGTGAGCCCCGAGACGACCCCCCAGACCGCCGCCAGCATCCCGAGGCCGGGCCGGTACGCCATGTCGAAGACGGTGGGGAGCAGGACGGCGGCTCCCGCCGAGGCCAGAAGCAGGCCGGCCAGGGTCGCGAGCGTTCCGAGGGCCAGGTATTCCGTCAACAGCACCGTGAGCACCTGGCGGCGACGGGCTCCGAGCGTGCGCAGGAGCGCCCCTTCACGGGTGCGCTGGAAGCGGGACGTGGCCATGGCGCCCACCAGAACGACGACCCCCGCCACAGCCGCGAACGCTCCGAGGAAGGCGAGCGCGCGTCGCACGGTTCCCAGAACGGACTCGATCGCCTCCTGGACCCGCGACATGTCGAGCGCCGAGACGTTCGGGAACGCCCGGACCAGCGCGCGTTGGATGTCGACGCGTTCCTCGTCCGACGCGATGCGAGTGAGCAGGATCGCGGTCTGCGGCGCGGTGTCCAGGCTGCCGGGTTCGAACACGGCGAAGAAGTTGGGCTCGAGACGGTCCCAGTCGACCCTGCGCAGGCTCGTCACCACGGAGCTGATCTCCCTGCCCGAGACATTCCACGTCAACGTGTCTCCCAGACCGACGCGCAGGCTCTCCGCCACGTCTTCCTCGAGCGAGAGCGCGGGAAGGTCACCGGAATCGATGCGCCGTCCGTCTTCCGAGCCGGCGGTCCCGTCCCACCACCGTCCCGAGGTCACCTCCTCGGCCCGTCCCACCTGCGCGCGGTAGGTATTCCGGTATTCTCGGCGGAGCGCCCATGATTCCGGTCGCTCCTCGCGCACGCTGTCCCCGCGCAACGCTTCGGGGGTGCGTCCGTTGATGGCGGCGATCCTCGCAGACACGAGGGGGGAGAGCTCGGCCGACGCGCGCGCCGACTCCGGAAGTAGGCTCCGAACCCCGTCCACCTGGTCCGGCTGGATATCGAAGAGGAGCAGGTTCGGCCGTTCCTCGCCGAAGGAGACGTCGAGGTCACGCCGGATGGTCCCCTCGACCTCGAGCAGAAGACCGATCACGAAGGTGCCGAATCCCAGCGCGAGCGTGATGGCCACGGTCTGGTTTCGCGGTCGGAACAGGTTCGATATGCCCTGACGCACGGGGTATGGCGCACCGCGCGGCAAGAAGCGTCGAGTCCCGGCCGTGAGCGCCCGGGCGACCACCCAGAGGACTGCGATCACCACGCCGAGCCCACCGGCGAACCCGAGTCCCACATCCGTCTCCTGGGCCTCGATCAAACACAGGGCCAGCACGCTCGCGCCCAGGGCGAGCAACACGATGCTGCGCAGCCGTCGTGAGCCCCGACCGGGCTCGACGTCGGCCCGCAACGCCTGAAGCGGTGTGACGTCGAGCACGGACAGAAGGGGTAGCAATGCGAAGATCACGGCGACCCATACCCCGATGCCCAGACCGGCCGCGGCCGAGCCCGGTGCGAAGCGGGTGGAGATGGGAACCGGTAGAAAGCCGCCCATCAGGGTCGGCAGCACGGTCTGGAGCAAGACTCCGAGCGCCACGCCGACTCCGGCCCCGAGCGCGCCGAGCGCCGCCGCCTGGGTGAGGTAGACCAGGAACGTCGTCTTCTGATCCGCGCCCAGACAACGCAGGACGGCGACCGTCGTCCGTTTTTCCTGCACGTAGACGTGGATCGCGCTCGCGACCCCGATTCCGCCCAGCAGCAGGGCCCCGAGCCCCACCAGGGCGAGGAATCGTGCCAGGAAGCCGACGCCCCGCGAGAGGCTGCGCGCTTGCTGCTCGGCGCGCGTGAACCGGAAGCGGCCCGCGGAAAATGCGTCGTCGTAGCGGTCATCGAACGCGCTCCGCTCGGCCGCGTCTGGGAGCACGAAGAAGACCTCGTACCGAGCGAGGCTGCCGAATCCCAGGAGCTGCGCGTCTTCGATGGTGGCGTGTGAGATGTGGATACGAGGTCCGACGGCCGTCTGGAATCCGAGGTTCGTCGGCAGGTCGTCCACGGTTCCGGCGATCTCCAGGGAAGCCTGACCCACGACGATCGTGTCGCCGACCGTCACCTCGAGCTGGGGCAACACAGCGGGATCCACCAACGCCCGTCCGCGTTCGAGATGCGCTCCCCACAGTCCCTCGGGATTCGTCTGAACGGTTCCGTAGAACGGGTAACCGGGGTCGATGGCGCGCACCTGCATCAGGCGCACCACGTCCGATCGGGGCGCGAGGACCATCGAGGTGGCCGTCGTGACCCGAGCGGTGGGGCGGTCTTCTGCCGCGAGGGAGTCGAGCACGGCCTGGACCGTATCGGGCCACGGCCGATCTCCGCTCAGGCGGGCGTTGGCGCCCATCAGCACCTCGGCCTCCCGCTCGAGCGAGCGCTCCACGTCCGCCCGGAACGAGTGGATCGCCACGAGGGCCGCGACGCCCAACGTGATCGACACCATGTACGGACCCACGCGCTTCAGTGAGTGGCGGCCCTCCCGGAGCGCCAGGCGCAGGGCGATGCGAATCCAGAGCGTGGACGGCGTCACGGGCGGCTCGTGCCCGACGCTGCGGCGCCGGAGCGGTCCGAAACGAGCCGCCCGCCCGAGAGCGTGACAATGCGATGCGCCCGCTCGGCCAGGGCCATGTCGTGCGTGACGAGCACCAGCGTCGTGCTCTCCTCGCGGTTGAGCTCTTCGAGCATCCCGATGATGCCGGCTCCGGTCTCCTGATCGAGATTCCCGGTCGGCTCGTCCGCGAAGAGGATGGTCGGCCGGTTCGCGAACGCCCGTGCCAGCGCGACCCGCTGCTGTTCGCCTCCGGACAGCTGCGCCGGATAGTGGTCCGCACGGTCCGCCAGGCCCACCCGACCCAGCAGCGATTCGGCGCGCTCCCGGGCGCCGGAGAAGGCACCCTGCAGCTCGAGCGGCACCAGGACGTTCTCGAGCGCGGTCATCGTCGGCAGCAGATGGAACGTCTGGAATACGAAGCCGACACGGCGCGCACGAAACTCCGCACGGCCGTCTTCGGTAAGATCCGCGAGGTTCTGACCGTCGATGAGCACGCGGCCCGACGATGGGGCGTCGAGTCCGGCCAGGAGACCGAGCAACGTCGTCTTCCCGCTGCCGGACGGGCCCACGATCGCGATCACCGACTCACGTTCGACCGCGAGATCGACGGCGTGCAGCACCTGAAGTGGGCGCCCGCCGCTCGTGTAGGTTTTTCCCAGTCCTTCCGCCACGATCATCATGCGAATATTCGGCTCCTTGTGCCTCGCGCTGTCCCTCGCCGTATGTGGGGTGTCCGATGAACCGCCGGCACGAACCGACGCGGCAACGGACTCGGCGAGCTCCCGCGTGCCGGGCAGCCCCGCACCTGACGAAGGCGCCGACGGCCGCCCGACGGTGGTGTTCTTCGGAACCAGCCTCACGGCCGGACTCGGACTTCCGAGCGAGGACGATACCTACGTCGCGCACGCGGCGGAACTCGCGCGGGCCGCGGGGGTGCCCATCATCCCCGTCAACGCCGGGGTGTCCGGAGAGACGAGCGCGGCGGGACTGCGGCGGATCGATTGGATCCTGCAGCGTGATCTCGACGTCCTCGTGCTGGAGTTGGGCGCCAACGATGCGCTCCGTGGACTGGGGATCGATCAGCTTCGTGAGAACCTGTTGGAGATCATCCGCCGGACCCGCACGCGTCACCCCGAGGCAGAGGTGGTCCTGCTGGGCATGGAGGCGCCGACCAATCTCGGTGAGCGTTACACGGCGGCGTTCCGTCAGGTGTTCGCCGACGTGGCCGAGGAAGAAGACACCTTTTTCGTTCCCTTCCTGCTGGAGGGGGTCGCGGGCGTTCCCGAGCTGAACCAGTCGGACCGCATCCATCCTACCGTGGAAGGACATCGACGCATGGCCGAAAACCTGATGCCCACGCTGACAACAGCCATCGAAGCGGCCTATTCAAGAATGGAATCGGTACCCCGGTGAACGGCTCCCCATTCAGCATCGGGACCGTGGTCCTGGGTTCTGCTGCGGTGCTGCTCCTGGCCGTTCTAGGCCTCGGGTTCCTCTTGCCCGCGGACTGGGAGGCTGACGCGTCGACCGTCGTCGAGGCCCCGGCCGAGGAGGTCTTCGCGTTTCTGGACACGCCGGAGGGCTGGCGGCGCTGGACGGCCTGGCCCGACTCGGGGCTGGTGCGATCGGGTCCGGAACGAGGCGCGGGCGCCGAGATCTCGTGGGACGACCCGGAGTTCGGATCGGGGTCGTTCCAGATCGTGGAGGCCGTGCCCCACGAGCGCGTCGCCTACGCGGTCGCGGTCGGGAACGGCGCCATGCGCACGGAGGGCACGCTCACCCTATCGGAGGAACCCGGGGGCGTGGAAATCTCCTGGCACGAAAGCGGCGACCTGGGCCGCAATCCCTTGATGGGCTACTGGGCGTTCTTCATGGACAGGGCACAGACGGCCGAGCTCGAGCGGAGCCTGGATCGCCTCGTCGCGGTCGTCAGCGACCTCGAGCGTAGTCGATGAGCTCCCGGTTGCTGTTCGTCTTCCGCATCGCGCCGAGAAGCTCCACCATGGCGTCGGAAGGGTTCATGCCTGCGAGCTGACGCCTCATGGCGTGTGAGATGCGCAGGGCGTCGTCGTCCAAGAGGAGCTCCTCCTTACGCGTGGCGGAACCCGAGAGGTCGATGGCCGGATAGATCCTTCGGTCGGCGAGCTCCCGTGAGAGCAACAGCTCGCTGTTACCCGTGCCCTTGAACTCCTCGAAGATGACCTGATCCATGCGTGAGCCCGTGTCGACGAGCGCCGTCGCGATGATCGTGAGCGACCCACCAGACTGTGTCTCGGAGATCTTTCGGGCGCTCCCGAGGAAGCGCTTCGGCTTCTCCAGCGAGTTCGCGTCCAATCCGCCGGACAGGGTCTTGCCGCTCCCGCTCTCGACGGTGTTGTAGGCACGTGCCATGCGCGTGATCGAATCGAGGATGATGACCACGTCTTCGCCCTGCTCGACCCTCCGCCGTGCCCGTTCGAGGGTCATCTCGGATACTTGGACGTGGCGCTCCGGGGGCCGGTCGAAGGTCGAGGCGATCACTTCGCCGAACCCACATTGCTCCATCTCGGTGACCTCTTCGGGCCGCTCATCGACGAGCAGCATCATGAGATGGCACTCGGGATTGTTGGTCACGATGCCTTCCGCGACCGACTGCAGCACCGTCGTCTTCCCGGCCTTTGCCGGAGCGACGATCATCGCGCGCTGGCCCTTGCCGAACGGGCAGAAGAGGTCGATGACCCGGTTGGTATAGTCCGGCTCGCCGAAGACCCTTCGCCCGCACTCGAGCACGAGCTGCTCTTCGGGGTGCACGGCCGCGAGACGCTGGAATTCCGGACGTTCCTTGGCCTCCTCCGGTGGGCGGTCGTTGACCATGGCGAGATGCGCCAAGGGCGCGCTCTTCCCTGCTCTCGGCGGATTCCCCACGATGCCCATCAGCTCGTCTCCGGTACGGAGGCCGAACTTCTGGATGATGCGTGAGGCGACGTAGATGTCGTCGTTGCCAGGGGTATAGCCCACCTCCCGCCTGCGAATGAATCCGGAGCCGCTGCCGAGAACCTCGAGCAGACCCAGTGGACGCGACTGCGCCATGAGCTCTTCGGGATCGTCCGGGAGCTCGATGGGCGGTTCGCCGCCTCCGCCCCCACCGTCTTTGCGGTTGTCCTGGGACTGGTTGCGGCGGTCGTTGCGACGGCCCCGTCGGCGGCGGTTGCCGCGCCGGGACCTCCGCGAACCTCCGCCCTGCTGATTGTCTGGCGAGTCGGACACTGTTTAAAACCGGGTTGCCGGATGCGGTACCGGCGCGAACTGAGCGCGCTCGAAAGCATCCGTCGGGAGGTGATCCGCGCGTCAAGAAAACGCGGTACGGGTCCATGCAGCTGGCCAGGGGGCCAAGCCGGTGCCGACGCGTTCCGTCGGCTGGACGGGTAGTAATGTTCCACGAAACGCTCCGCAGAGCAAGGCGGGGAGTGTCACCTGCGAGGACGCAGCATGTCCCGGCCGGGGGACACCCATCGAACCCCAAAACGCTATAGAGTCTATAAGTGACTGCAAACACTGGAGTTACATACGTCATACGCGCTGGCACGGCCCCTGCATCTTTCGGAGAGTGGATTCATCGAAGGAGGAACACCGTGGGCACCCTGACTCGATCCATCGCGCTTTTCGCCGCCGGTCTCTGGCTGGCGCCTCTCCCCGTTTCGGGGCAGAACCATGTTTCCGTGGCGTTCGAAACCGGTCCGTTGTTCACCGGCATCGGGGTGAGCGCCGGGTCGTATTACGGCTCCAGCTCCGTGTTCGTCGGGGCTTCGCTGGGCACGTACTACGGGACTCACTACGGGATCTACTCGAACCCCTACGACTACGGCCGGGTTCGCACGTATGTGACCACGAGAAGCTGCTGGGACCAGTACTGGGATAGCTACTGGGATCCCTACGGCGGTTGGTATGTCGACTGCGTCGTGCACGGCCCGTACGCGTACAACTCCTACCGTGCGCGGACGTGGCGGCACCGTTACGGCGTCTGGGGTGGACACTCGGTCTACTACAGCCCGCGCTACGTCTACGTCCGTGATCCGTACGTGGCCCCATGGGGTCCCTACTCGGCCTACGATCCGTGGGCGTCCTACTGGGATGGCTATAGAGACGGATACGTGGACGGTCGGTGGTCGAACTACTACGCGCCGCGGCCCGTGAGAACCGTTTACGCCACGGGCGGTCGCAGGGGCACGACCGTGTATCGGCCCTCACCCCTGTCCAGCTCTGCTACGCGGTACAAGGAGAACCCTGCCGTGAGCGGATCCACTCGGACCGCCGTTCGACGCGGCGCGGCCCAGTCGGCGTCGCCGGCCACCACCCGCATCGCACAGGATCGGTCCTCCGGCGTCGGTCAGCCTTCGGGTCGCATCGCGGCGCCGCGCACGGCCGACCGCCGTGCCGGTGCAGCCTCGGCGAACGGACGGACACGTCCTGCGGCCGCGGCACGGGGTACGTCACGGCCAGCCACGCGGACGGATGCTCGTCCGACCGCGAGAGTGGCGCCGGCCTCTGGGGAGCGTCCGTCGGGGCGTATCGCTCCAGTGAACGGGACGCGTCCATCGGCCAGGGTCGCCCCGAGCGCACAGAGCCGGCCGTCGACGCGCGTGGCGCCGAGCGTGCAGGAGCGTCCCTCGGCCAGGGTCGCGCCAAGCGCAACGAGTCGGCCTTCCGCGCGCGTGGCGCCGAGCGCGCAGGAGCGTCCGTCGGCGAGGGTCGCGCCTAACGCCCAGGAGCGTCCCTCCACCAGGGTCGCGCCCAGCGACGCCCGGCGTCCGAGCGTGACGCCTCGCACGGCGCCGAACGCGCGGCCCTCGGCCAGGGCGCCCGCACCTTCGCGCCCTCAGCCCACGACCAGGGCGCAGCCGCGGACACGTTCGTCCGCGCCGAGTCGCTCGGCGCCCGCGACCCGTGCGGCGCCGGCACCGCGCAGTGCTCCGGCCACGCGCGCTCCGGTGCGTTCCGATCGGGACCGGCGGCCAAGCGTATCGCCGCGGTCGGCCCCGCGGTCGAGCCCGAGTCCTTCGGCTCGCCAGGCGCCGCGGTCCAGTCCGAGCCCTTCGGCTCGCCCGGCTCCGCGGTCACAGCCTCGGCAGCAGGCCCCGGCGGCCCGTCCGGCACCGAGCCCGACGAGAACTCCGAGCGCACGTCCGAGCGCTCCGTCGAGGGGCTCGGCCGGTCGCGCGACCCCACCCCGCTCGTCGACCCGCCGTCCGGGAGGGGGCGGGACGAGCTGAGCTTCGCGACTCGAGCAGCCTCGTGAATCACGGAGGCCGGGCCGGCGCACCTTTGACGCCGGCCCAGCCTCGCTGCATGTTGGTCCCGGTCGCCCACGCCATCACGCCCCCACCCCACGCACGGAGACGCGAATTCGATGTTCGTGAAGAGATCCGGAGAGCGCCGCAGCAAGCAGGACCGTCGAAGCGAGGGGGACCGCAGGGCTCAGAGTGAACGGCGTCGTGGTCCGCTCGGGATGCGCGGAGACCGGCGGCGCGAAGGCGATCGCCGGGTGGGCGAGCGCAGATCCTCCGGCGACCGGCGCGCTAAGGCGGGTTGAGCCTCTCGGCTTTCTACATGAAGCCGAGCACGCGTAGCACGGCCCAGACGAGGACTGAGCCCAAAGCCGTGGCGACCGCAGTCATCGTGACCGGCTGATTCGCGAAGATCCTTCTGAGCAGCTTGTCGTCCTCGGAGAAGATCCTCCGGACGCTGTCCGCCAACAGGATTCCGACGAAGAAGCCCGGCACGGCGATCCATAGGACGCTCCACGCGCCTCCGAACTCCATGCGATCCCCCCAGGTCAGAAGATGTTGGTCTCGAGCGGGACCGCGTCGGCGTCGAACCGGTCATGCCGAAATGCCGACACGTCCAATGTGTGACTCGCACCGTCCGCGACGATCTCCGAGACTGCAAGCCCCGCGGCGGGCGCATGCATGATCCCGTGCCCGGAGAACCCGCACGCGTCGATCCATCCGGGTGCCCCGGGATGCGGTCCGATGATCGGGCTGTGGTCCGGTGAGACTTCGTAATAACCCCACCAGCTGCCCTTCCGGTCGATGCCGAGCTCGACCCACCAGGGGAACCGATCGACGCCCGTCATGAGGACGTGCTCCATCCAATCCCAATCCATCCCCTCCGTGAACCCGAACGCCTCTTCGAGGTTGTCGAGTCCGAGCAGGACCCGGTCGCCTTCGGATCGGAGGTAGACGCCCGTGGCGAGGTCGACCGTGAGCGGATACGTCCGTGGGTCTTCGATGGGTGCGCTCAAGAAGATCTGGATGCGCTTCGGGCCGACGGGGACGTCTAGGCCTGCCATGGCGCCGACCTCACTCGACCATGCGCCGGCCGCGTTGACCAGGTGCGCGCAGCGGTACCTGCCGCCACCGGACGAGACGCTCCACCCTCCGGACGGCATGGCCTCGACTGCGGTGACCGGTGACCGGAAGCGGACCGAAGCCCCCCCCTCACGGGCGAGACCGAGCAAGGCCTGCGTCGCCATGTGCGGGTCGATCACGCCGTCCCACGGACCGTAGGTCGCTCCGCCGAGGCCCGCCTGTTCGAAAGGAACGTATCGCTGGGCGTCCTCCGGGGTCAGCACGTCGACCGGGGCCCCGAGGCTTCGCTGCATCGCGACCGTCTCGAGGTGGCGTTCCCATCGATTTTCGGGGGCGAGAAGAAGGTATCCGATCGGCCGGTATCCGATGTCTTCGCCGAAGCGCGACTCGAAGTTGCGGTAGAACGGGAGCGAGTACAGTGAGAGCCGGACGTTGGCTTCCGTCGTGAACTGCACGCGGACCCCGGCGGCGCTCTTCCCCGTGGAGCCCAGGGCGGGACCGGCCTGGGCCTCCAGGACCACCACCCGGAGATTCCGGGACGCGAGATGCCAGGCGCACGACGCGCCGACAATCCCCCCGCCGATGATCACCACGTCCACGTCTTCGGTCTTCACGCCTCGATCCATCCAGATGTTGATTGTTCTAGGGCCTTCCCGGTCGCGCACGGAAGCTACGGCGCACCGCTCGGCCCGTCACGGGGTCGGGATGGCGAGCCGGAGCACGTTGCGCGGATCGACCATCCTCGTCATGCTCTCGCGCGCATCAGGGGAGCGTTTTTTCCCGCCCATCATCTCCACCGGAGGCACCCATGGCAGGTCATTCCCACGGCTTCGATCCCGACGGCCTGCTCGAGTTCTCGGTCGTGTACACCGACCGGGCCCTCAACCACATGTCCTCGAGCTTCCAGCAGGTCATGCGGGACATCTCCGGTACGCTGCAGGAGGTATACGCCGCCGACGCGGTGGTCGTGGTCCCGGGTGGCGGGACGTTCGGCATGGAGGCGGTGGCCCGCCAGTTCGCCACCGGTCGCAGGTGTTTGGTGATCCGCAACGGTTGGTTCAGCTTCCGGTGGACGCAGATCTTCGATGTCGGGTCGATTCCAGCGGGGCATACCGTGCTGCCCGCCCGCCCGGCCGCCTCCGGTGCCAAAGCCCCGTTCGCCCCACCGCCGATCGAGGAGGTCACCGCCGCGATCACCGACGAACGGCCCGCGGTCGTGTTCGCACCCCACGTCGAGACTTCCTCCGGCATGATGTTGCCCGACCCGTACCTCCGCGCCGTCGCGGACGCCGTGCATGCAGTGGGCGGACTCTTCGTGCTCGACTGCATCGCTTCCGGAACAGTGTGGGTCGACATGGCCGCCACAGGCGTGGACGTGCTCATCAGCGCCCCACAGAAGGGATGGAGCGGCCCGCCCAGCGCCGCGCTCGTGATGCTCGGAAGCCGCGCGATCGAGCGTATGGGCGCGACCCGGAGCACCAGCTTCGCGTGTGACCTGGCGAAGTGGCACGAGATCATGCGGGCCTACGAGAACGGAGGTCACGCCTACCACGCCACCATGCCCACCGACGCCTTGCGGGCGTTCCGCGACGTCATGAACGAGACCGTGGGGCTCGGTCTCGAGGTCGTCAAGGAACGGCAGATGGAGTTGGGAACGAAGGTTCGAGCGTTACTGGAGACCCGTGGGTTCATGAGCTTGGCCGCGAACGGGTTCCAGGCCCCCGGCGTGGTCGTGAGCTACACCGACGACCCAGCCATCCAGAGCGGACGAGCCTTCGCCGACCGGGGTGTCCAGATCGCGGCCGGGGTGCCCCTGAAGTGCGGCGAGCCCGAGGGATTCAGCACGTTCCGGATCGGGCTCTTCGGGCTCGACAAGCTGATGGACGTGGATGGAACGGTGGCGGCGTTCGAGCGCGTGCTGGACGCGGTGGTGGGCGGGGGGTAACACCCCGCCCGGTCTCCGACCCCTTCCGCGCGAACTTCGTGAATCGTTCAAAAGTCGAACGATTCGAGCGGAGCAGCCGTGGTGAGTCCCTGGGGTCGCTCCGCGCCGCACGGGCGCTCCGAAGCCTATCCCGTTGTGGGCATCACGGACGCAATCGTTCGAAGATGGAACGATTCCCGAAGGGGCGAAAAGAGACGCCGCACCCTCCGAGCCTCGTCGCGCCGTACGGCGCGCGCATACGCCCGGACGAGCTCGCGCCCGGTGCCTGCCAGGTCTGAATGACCTGACCGTTCGCAGTTCCTCTAAGAGGCGCCGCCCGGGGATGCGGTCACCGCTGCGCGACGATCCTCGCCCGTCTCGGCGATAGGCCGCTCGGCCGCTTGCGCGGTAAAACCTTCCTGGCGCCTCGGCTCGAACCTGCGGTTCGACTCCGGACGGCGATAGGCTAAACGAAAGAGCGCCCGACCGCTACGCGGCCGGACGCTCATGA
>JBBDSN010000109.1:0-2199 GCA_040904885.1 Gemmatimonadota bacterium
CCCAGCGGTTGCCCCTCGACGGAGAGGACATCACGTTGGCCGCTTCCCGGACGACGCTCGTCCCTTGGAGGATCGACGTGAAACGAAACGCCCCGCTCCGCATGCTCGACCGAAGCCTCCGGAGATCCGTCATGATTGCGGCTGCGCTGGCATCGCTCGCGGCCGGGTCGGCCCTGGCCCAGCAGAGCGCGGAGGCCACCGGACATTACGACGTGCTCATCCGGAACGGGCGGGTCCTGGACGGGAACGGCAACCCGTGGTTCAGGGCGGACGTGGGCCTCGTCGGAGCGCGTATCGAGGCCGTGGGCGACCTTGCCGAGGCCACTGCGGATCGCGTGATCGACGCGACCGGACTCTACGTGGCACCGGGCTTCATCGACACGCACTCCCACGCCGGGGGCGGCCTGACGACAGCCGGCCTGAGCCATGCCCGCCCGTTGCTGGCGCAGGGGATCACGACGGTGTTCGTGAATCCCGATGGGGGTGGTGCGGTCGACCTGGCTGAACAGCGCGCCGAGCTCCTGGCCCACGGGCTCGGCGTCAACGTGGCCCAGCTCGTTCCGCACGGGTCGGTGCGAAGCGCCGTCATCGGCATGGAGGACCGCCTTGCCACGCCCGCCGAGCTCGAGCGCATGAGGACGCTCGTGCGCCGCGGGATGACCGAGGGCGCCTGGGGACTCTCGAGCGGTCCCTTCTACGCCCCGGGGAGCTACTCCGACACCCGAGAGCTCGTGGAGCTCGCGCGCGTCGCCGCCGAGTACGGAGGGAGCTACCAGAGCCACGTACGCGATGAGTCCACCTATACGATCGGCGTGATGGCGGCGGTCGAAGAGGTGGTGACGGTCGCACGCGAGGCGGGGTCGCCGGGAGTTTGGTCGCACGCCAAGGCGCTCGGACCGGAGGTCTGGGGCTACCCGCTCGCTCTCATCCGCCGGCTCGAGCAAGCTCGGAACGAGGGCGTCGAGGTCTACATGGACCAGTACCCCTACACCGCATCCGCCACGAGCCTCGCCGCAGCCCTCCTGCCTCGATGGGCCCAGGCCGGTGGGGGCGACTCGCTGCAGGCACGGCTGTCGCGCCCGGACGATCTGGCCCGCATCCGTGGGGAGATGGTCGAGAACCTCGCGCGGCGAGGCGGCGCGGACCGCATCCAGTTCCGGCGGTTCCCGCAGGATCCGTCCATCGAGGGACGCACGCTGGCCGACGTGGCCCGCGAGCGGGAGGTGGACGCCATCGAGGCGGCGGTCCAGCTGTTCCGGGAAGGCTCTCCGAGTATCGTCTCGCACAACATGGACGAGCGCGACGTGGAGCTCATCATGGCGCACCCGATGACCATGACCGCCTCGGACGGTGGCCTGGTGCCGTGGCAGGAGGGCGTGCCCCATCCGCGCTCTTACGGGGCGTTCACGCGCAAGCTGGAGACGTATGTCCTGGAGCAGCACGTGGTCTCGCTCGAACAGGCGGTGCACAGCATGACGTCGTTGCCGGCGCGGGTGTACCGCATGCCGGATCGCGGCCAGATCCTCCCGGGCGCGGTCGCGGACCTGGTCGTATTCGATCTCGCGCGCGTGCACACCCCGGCGGTCTTCACCGACCCGCACCACCTCTCCGAAGGCATGGTGCACGTGTTCGTGAACGGGCAAAGCGCCATCACGGATGAGGCGTTCACGGGAACGCTGGCGGGTGAGGTGCTGAGGAAGCGGTGAGCGCGAGGGGGCGGGGCCGCAGGCGGTCGTGCTCGCGCCGGTCTCCTTCCAGGAGTTCTTCCTGACGGCCGACCTTTTCTGTTAACGCCTCAGTCTCAGGATCCGGGCCGGCCCCTCACGCGTGCAGCCGCAGGGCGCTGGGCCCTGCCGCGCTGGTGTGCCTCAGGTCGACGCGCGCCGCGCGCACCGCCGGAAGCCGTGGGCCGTCCGCCAGCGCGCTGACCTCCCCGGACTCCGGCGCGGTCCTGGGTCTGGCCTCCGCCCACTCGACCCCTCTCGTCCTCTCGGTCGACCTCTCCCTCCTCCCACACCGGTGCGCCCCGCTGACCGGCCGCGCCGCCCCCCGCCCGGCAGGCGGAACCGGCACGCACGCATACGGGAACACCGCAGACGCCTGGCCCGCCGCGACCGGCGAAGGCCGGGGGCCCGCCGCCTGCGGGCAGCGAGCCGCCCAACCCTGGCGGCAAGGCGCACCCGCCGTGCGCATTCGCGC
>JBBDSN010000109.1:2299-6069 GCA_040904885.1 Gemmatimonadota bacterium
GCCGCGGAGCGGGCATGATTGGGCGTCGGAACCGAGGTGATGCGCGGCTGGGTCGCTGCGGTGGGCCGTTGCGCTTCTCCCGCCAAGGGCGTGAAGAGCATCGCGGCTGCGAGCAGGATGATGGTGCGAAGCATGGTTGGATCTTCCTTGATCGAGGGTCCCCGTGCATACCCCTCGAGCAGGGACCATGCCGTCCGCGAAGGGCCGTTCGAGGCCGCAAGGGCCTCACGGACGTGCGGATATCCGTACTCTCGTGCCGGAACCGCGCAATGATTGCCGGCGGTCGACACCGGATGGCAATACCCGCAGTTGGCAGGAGGCCCTCCGTTCGGCATCATGAGGGCCCTCGGAGACCTCAAAGGTGCGGCAACGCGTCGCCTCCGTTTCAACTCGGCACGGAAAAGGGTGAACGGGATCATGAAGCTCTTCCTGATACGACACGCAGCCGCGCTCGACGGTGCGGATGACGACGCGCGTCCCCTTTCGGATCGGGGGCGCACCCGGTTCGCACGTGTCGTGAAGGGGCTCGCGCGCCTCGGAGTGGAGTTGGACCACATCGCCCACAGCCCCAAGCTGCGTGCGGTCCAGACCGCCGATGCCGTGGCTCCGCTGCTGCGTGATGAGGGGACCACGGAGGTGTTCGATGCCCTCGCCGACACGCCTGGCGGGGAGCTGTTCGCGCACCTGGCGTCCCTGGACGGTGACATCGCGCTCGTAGGTCACGAGCCGCACCTCACCCTTCTCCTCGCCAAGTTGGTGGCCGGCGAGGACGGTCTGTACTCCGAGCTCAAGAAGGGCGGCATCGCGGTGCTCGAAGGGGAGCCTCGGCCGGGAGGAATGCGGCTCACGCTCTTGCTGACGCCCAAGGCGGCGAGGAGGCTCGCTTGACGGAGGAGTACACCATGGAAATGGACACGGACCGACTTCGGGTGCGCCCCGGCACGAAGGTGCGTCTCGACGATATCGATCCCGGTGAGGACGGCGGCCTCGACAAAGCCACCGGCAAGGAACGCACGAAGGAGCTCCGCGCCGAGCTCGAGACCCTCCAGGAGATGCTCTACGTCGACGGTCGGCACAAGATGCTGGTCGTCCTTCAGGCCCTCGACGCTGGCGGCAAGGACGGTACCGTCAGGGCCGTGTTCGACGGCGTGAATCCACAGGGCGTTTCGGTCACCTCGTTCAAGAAGCCGTCCACCGAGGAGCTCGCCCACGACTACCTCTGGCGTGTCCACCAGCACACCCCGCGAGCTGGCCACATCGAGATCTTCAACCGTTCCCACTACGAGGATGTGCTCGTCGTGCGGGTCCACGACCTCGTGCCCGAGGCGCGATGGCGGAAGCGCTACGGCCACATCCGAGCGTTCGAACAGATGCTCGTCGACGAGGGCACCACGATCATCAAGCTGTTCCTCCACATCTCCAAGGACGAACAACTGGAACGGCAGCAGGAGCGCATCGACGACCCGGCCAAGCGGTGGAAGTTCGACCCGGCCGACATCGAGCAGCGGAAGTACTGGGACGAGTATCAGGATGCGTTCGAGGCCATGCTCGACGAGACGAGCACCGAGGAGGCGCCCTGGTACGTGATCCCGGCCAATCGCAACTGGTTCCGCAACCTCGTGGTGTCACAGATCATGGTCGAGAAGCTCCGCGCCCTGGATCTGCGCTACCCGGAGCCCGAGTTCGACTTCGAAGGACTCGTCCTCGAATGATCTCCCACCCCTTAGATTCCGTCCCATGAGCGAGCGCACCGAAGTCACGACCCCCGAGGCCCTCTCGGACGACGAGCAGGTCGAGCCGAGCCTCCGGCCCCAACGCCTGGTCGAGTTCATTGGGCAGCCGAAGGTGCGCGAGTCGCTCGCCATCGCGATCGAGGCGGCGAAGGGTCGCGGCGAGCCGCTCGATCACGTGCTCTTCCACGGCCCCCCCGGGCTCGGGAAGACGACGCTCGCGTCGCTGATGGCCCGCGAGATGGGCGTGAATATCAAGACGACCTCGGGGCCCGTTCTGGAGAAGCCGGCGGATCTGGTCGGGATTCTCACGAACCAGCGCAAGGGCGACATCCTCTTCATCGACGAGATCCACAGGCTCCGCCCGATCATCGAGGAGTTCCTGTACCCGGCCATGGAGGACTGGCAGGTCGAGATCCGCCTCTCGGACGGGCCGAAGGCCGACACGATGACGATGCGCATCGAGCCGTTCACACTCGTGGGCGCGACGACGCGCTTCGGGCTGCTGACCGCCCCCATGCGCGCGCGCTTCGGCATCGTGCAGCGGCTCAACTTCTACCCGCCCGAGGAGCTCGCGACCATCGTCACGCGCAGTGCGGATATCCTGGGCGTGGAGGCGACGTCCGACGGCGCTTCCGAGATCGCTCGCCGCGCCCGCGGCACGCCTCGGGTGGCCAACCGCCTTCTACGGCGCGTGCGCGACTTCGCGGAGGTCCGGGCCGAGGGACGCATCGACGTCGAGGTCGCCCAGGACGCCCTCCGACTGCTCGACGTCGATGAGTACGGGCTCGACGAGATGGATGCGCGCGTGCTGAAGACGCTCATCGAGAAGTTCGAGGGCGGGCCGGTGGGCCTGAACTCGCTCGCGGTCGCGATGGGTGAGGACGCGACCACGCTCGAAGAAGTCTATGAGCCGTTCCTCATCATGGAGGGCTTCCTCATGCGGACGGCCCAGGGACGCGTGGCGACGCCGCGGGCGTTCCGACGCTTCGGGTATACGATTCCCGACGAGCTGAAGGGCTCGCAGGGCTCGCTCTTCGTGGTGGAGTGAGTCCGTCTCGGGGCCGGGTGGCGGTGTCGGACGGAAGGTCGATCACGCGATGGAGCCGCCCGGGCCCGGGCCCGCTTCGAGCTCGTCGACAAGCCCCTCGAACGAGCGGATCTCCCCCGGTGCTTCGTGGGCCTGGAGCCGGCCCTTGGCGTCCCGCCACCTGAGGGTCCAATGGTCGGCCGCGGGGTCGTAACGGAAGCGAGCGACTTCGTGCACCGTGAACTCGCCCGGAAGGCCCGCCCAGTTCGGCCGTTCCTCTGAAACGCTGACGTGGTTCCCACGGACCCGCCAGGCGTATCGGGCCTCGACGCCCACCCTGGAGGGCATCCGATCGCAGTACGCGTCGAGCCTCCTGGCCACCGTCGCCATTTCCTGTTCCGGGATCGACATCAAGACTCCTCTCATGGGGGCCGCCAGGGCGTTGGAATCCGGCCTGGCGAACGTACGGCTCGCACGCGTGCCCGGCTCGGGCACGCCACCGCCGAGCAGCCCGGAGAACGCTGCTCACGACGTGCCGTACATCCTCAAGTTAATCCAGGACGCCACCGCGGAGGTGGAGTCGGTCGGCACGACCCTTCTGGAGCACCGTCCCGCCGCCGTCCGATCCTTCTGAAACGCCTTAGATTGTGCGCCATGATCGACCGCCACGAAGCGAGAAGCCCCGACGGCACACGCGTCGCCGACTACGATTACGCGCTGCTGGACGAGCGGATCGCCCGCTATCCGGCCGCGCGCCGGGACGAGAGCCGCCTGCTGGTGGTGCCGCCCGGTGACGGGCCGTTCGAGCACCTCCGCTTCAAGGACCTGACCACGGTCCTGCGGCCGGGCGACCTGCTCGTCGTGAACGAGAGCCGGGTGCGGCCGGCGCGGCTACTCGGGCGTAAGCCGACGGGTGCGCCGGCCGAGGTCTTCCTGCTCGGCCCGGCGGAGCATGGTGATCCGCGGGACTGGCTGGCGCTGGTGCGCCCGGGAGGCAAGCTCAAACCGGG
>JBBDSN010000110.1:0-1035 GCA_040904885.1 Gemmatimonadota bacterium
TCGGATCTCGGTGCGGGTCACCCCTCGTCGAACCGTCCCGTGAGCCAGTAGTTGACGCGTGCGGGGTGCGCATCGAGATACTCCGCCACCGCTTGCTCCACCTCGGTCTCCTGTGCTCGAAGCAACAACTCCGCCACGTCTTCCTCGGGCAGCTCGAGCCGGGAAAGAAAGGAGGTCACCTCGACCGGGAAATCTTTCTCGAAGCCCCTCCGAACGATGGCGTTGACCCGCTCGCGACCGCCGAGCGATCCTCGGGGATCTTCCAGGAAGCGGAGGTCGTAGCTCGCGAACTTCCAATGCGGCTGCCATCCGGTCACCACGATCCACTCCTCCCGGCGAATCGCGCGATCCAGAACGGCGGTCATGGCCGCTCCGCTGGCGGGCACCAGCTCGATGTGGCCCAGGTCGTAATCCCGGAACGCCTGCTCGGAGGCTTGCATCAGGCCGGAACCCGGATCGATTCCCTGGATGCGTGAACCGACTCGGCGAGCGACTTCCGGATCTTGGAGATCCTCGATGCTTCCGAGCACGTCCTCGGGGACATAATCGGGCACCACCCAGCCGAGGCGACCGGTGTAGAGTGGCCCCAGGTTCACCACGTCGCCCCCTACCCGCTCCCAGTAGTCCCGATGCGTAACCGGAAGCCAGGCCATGAGCATCGCATCCAGATCTCCTCTTGCGACCGCCTGATACTGGATGCCGACATCGGCCATCATCGGTTCGACGGACAGGCCGAAATGCTCTTCGAGCAGTCGCTCGACCATCGCCGTCACCAGCTCGGCGTCCGCCCAGGCGGTCCAACCGATGTGCACGGTCTCCCGATCGAGAGCGGCGGTGTCGAAGCTCGTCGCGTCCTCGCCGGCCGTGGGGCTCGCCACCTGTGCGCGCGGGCCGTACGCATACATGTAAGCGACCAATCCGGCTGCGATGAGCGCGCCGACGAGGAGCAGGACCCAGCGTCCGACGAGACGGAAGCGGTCGCCCGGTACCGCGGCGCCTCTCATGAGTTGCGCTCCGTGGTGACCTCGGCGCCGG
>JBBDSN010000111.1:0-29059 GCA_040904885.1 Gemmatimonadota bacterium
CGCCCATGGCGATGCTCGTGAAGAACATCCAGTTGGTGACGTAGCTGATCCAGGCGGAGTGCGCGTCCTGGCTCAGGCGGATGACGAACGCCACGAGGCCGATGACGAAGAGCCCGCCGGCGAGCTGCGAAGCGCTCTTGGACCGCGGGAGATAGCGGACCGGGATCTCGGAGGGAACGTGGATGTGCGCCATCAGTTTGCCTGCTCTTGGAGCTGTCTCACGTAGTTCACGACCTTCCAGCGGTCGAAGTGGGTCAGGCGGCTACCGTACTCCGGCATGAGCCCGCGCCCGACGCGGATCATGGCGTAGAGATACGCGTCGCTGTACCCGACCACCTGTTCCCCGGCCAGGTTGTACGCCGGCAGGACCGGGTGCTGGGCCGCGATGTTCGCATTGGCGCCCACGCCGTCGGGCCCGTGGCACACGATGCAGAAGCGCTGGTAGAGCTCCTCGCCGCGCGCCATCGCGACCGGGTCGTTCGGGTCGATGGGGTTCACGAGCCCCTGGATGACCTCGTTGCCCACGCCGGGCGTGCCCAGATCCGCCTGCGTGAAGCGCGGCACGTCCACGCCTTCCGGCTGGCCGAGGTTCACGTCACCGTCCGCGGCCGGATAGTTGCCCGAAGCGAACGCGTAGGAGTTCTCCGGTGCGGGCCTCGGATTTTCGTAGGGGTCGAACGAGCGTTGGTCCCGCATGCTGCGCCCGAACACCGCGACCATGGCGTCGTCGAGAGGCTTGCAGGCGCCCAGCGTCATCACGGCGAGCACCGCCAGGAGGGCGCGCGATGCGTTACGCATGAGCGACCTCCCCTTCTCTCAACTCGATGGGTTCCTGCTCGTTCATGATCCTGCGCGCCTCCTCGAGGCGTTCGCCCGTGGCCTCGACGTAGACGCCGTAGCGCCCCGCCGTGAACTCCGGGTCGTAGACGGGGGCCGGCTTGAAGTTCGGAAGCCGGCTGAGCACGAAGAGTCCGATGACCGTCGCGAGGGCGCCGAACAGGATCGTCATCTCGAACGCGATGACGACATAGGCCGGGATCGACACGATCGGCTTGCCGCCGACCACGAGCGGCCAGTCCATGGACGTCCAGGTCGTGAACGCGAAGCCGGTCGCGGTGCCGGTCAGGGCACCGACCAGCGTCCACACCCGGACCGGGCTCTGGCCGTAGCCGAGCGCCGCCTCGATGTGGTGGTCGGGGTACGGCGCGAACGCCTTCACATCATCGAAGCCCGCCTTCTTCAGCCCCTCGATCGCGCCGACCGTGGAGTCGAGATACTCGTACGAGGCGAGGATTCCCTGGCCCTGGGCGCTCATCAATGGGCCTCCTTGGTCTGTTGTTTCCGCATGGGTGCGGGGAGGACTTCCTTGAGCTCCTGGATCGCGACGGGCGGCAGGAGCCGGGTGAACAACAGGAACCAGAACCCGAACCACGCGAAGCTCCCGACCATGATACTCATCTCCGTGAGAGACGGTCGGTAGACGCCCCAGGCGAACGGCTCGTACTCGTGGGAGAGCGAGACCACGACGATCACGAAGCGCTCGAACCACATTCCGATGTTGATGAAGATCGAGATGACGAAGAGCGCGGGGATCGAGTGCCGCACCCGCTTGAACCAGAGCATGATCGGGACGAGGCCGTTACAGACCAACATGGTCCAGCTGGCCCACCAGTAGTCGCCGAACAGACGGTTCCAGAACGCGGTCCGCTCGATCTCCTCACCGCTGTACCAGGCCATGAAGAACTCGGACAGGTACGCGTAGAGCACGATGAGCGACGTGAGCAGGCACAGCTTGGCCATCGCGTCGAAGTGCTTGGTCGTGAGGTAGGCCTCGAGCCCGAAGATCTTCCGGAGCGGCACGGTCAGCGTGATGACCATCGCGACGCCGGAGAAGATGGCGCCGGCCACGAAGTACGGCGCGAAGATGGTCGCGTGCCAACCCGGCACGATGCCCATCGCGAAGTCCCACGAAACGACCGAGTGCACCGAGAGCACCAGCGGCGTGGCGAGCGCGGCCAGGAAGATGTACGCCTTGCCGAAGTGGTGCCACTGACGGTCGGTGCCCTGCCAGCCCATCGAGATGATGGAGTAGAGCTTCTTGCGGAGCCCGGTCGCGCGGTCGCGCGCGGCGGCGACGTCCGGGATGGTGCCGAGGTAGAAGAAGACGGCCGACACCGTGAAGTACGTGGTGACGGCGAACACGTCCCAGACCAGCGGCGACTTGAAGTTCGGCCACAGGAACCGGGAGTTCGGGTACGGCACCAGCCAGTAGGCGTGCCACAGCCTTCCCACGTGGATGAGCGGGAAGAGACCCGCGGTCATGACGGCGAACACCGTCATCGCCTCGGCCGCCCGGTAGATCGACTGCCGCCACGGCGCCCGGAACAGGAACAGGATGGCCGAGATGAGCGTGCCGGAGTGGGCGATACCGACCCAGAAGACGAAGGTCGTGATGTAGACCCCCCAGCCGACCGGCGAGGTCAGGCCCGAGACGCCGATCCCGCGGACCATCTGGTAGATCCAGGCGGTGAAGAAGAGGCCGATGCCCGCGACGCACAGCCCGAGCAACGCCCACCACCCCTTCCCGGGAACGGAGAGCATCTTGAGGACGTCGCGGTTGACGTCGTCGAGCCGCTCGACGTCCGGATGCGTGAGCGCGCCGCGCTCGGTAGTCCCCGTCGCCATTACTCGTGTCCTCCGGACACCTCGTGAAAGGTGACCTTCTTCAGGTAGTTCACCGCAGGCTGCGTGTTGATGAGCTCGTCGAGGACCCGGTACGTCCGCTCGTTCGCCACGACCTCGGCGACGCGTGAGTTCGGGTCACGGATGTTGCCGAAGACGATCGCCTCGGCCGGACAACTCTGCTCACAGGCCGGCACGACCTCGCCGTCCCGCACGTCCCGGCCCTCCTCGAGGGCCGCGCGGTTCTCGGCGTCTCGGATGCGCTGCATGCAGAAGCTGCACTTCTCCATGACACCGTTGTCGCGCACGGTGACGTCCGGGTTCCACTGCCAGTTCATCGGCTCCGGGACGTCGTCGGTATACCGGTACCAGTTGTAGACCCGGACCTTGTACGGGCAGTTGTTCGCGCAGTAGCGCGTGCCCACGCACCGGTTGTAGATCTGCGCGTTGACGCCCTCGGGCGTGTGGTAGGTCGCGAACACCGGGCACACCGGCTCGCACGGAGCGTTGCCGCAGTGCTGGCATAGCATGGGCAGGAAGCGCACGTCGAGATGGCTCGCCTGCGTCGCGTCGACGTGCTCGTAGTAGCGCTCGAGCCGGATCCAGCTCATGTCCCGGCCCATCTGGACCTGGTCCTCGCCGACCCACGGGATGTTGTTCTCGGACTGGCACGCCGTGACGCAGGCGCTGCAGCCGGTGCACTTGTCGAGGTCGATGGCCATGGCCCAGCGCGGACCGTCCTGCGCGTCGGCATACTCGCCGTGACGCGCCCCTTCGAGCGGGAACGCCTGGGGCACGCCTTCTTCGGCCGGCACCGGCACGAAGCCGCCGACGCCCTGGAGCTCCTGGAGCTCCAGGTGGTGCGGGTCGTCCTCGTGGTGCTCTTCTTCCGTCTGTCCGAGCTCGGCGAACGCGACCGCCGGCGCGATGGGCCGGTCGTGCTGGTCGCTCGAGCCTTCGATGGTCGCGAGCCGGCGACGCTCGCCCGTCGGCGTCACCGTGACGGTCGTCGCAAGTGTCACGAACCCGCCCGACGGCTGCTCGGCCAGGGCCGGCAGCAACCGGACCGCATTCACGCCCTTCCCGGTCGCCCAACGGCCCATGGCGGTATGTCCGCCGCCCATGGCGAGGGCGACCGCGTCCTCGCGGATGCCCGGGTAGAGCCAGACCGGCACGTCCACGTCCCCGTGCGGAGAGGCGACGGTGACGATGTCGCCCTCACGGATCCCGCGGGATTCCGCCGTCACGGGGTTCATCTCGAGCCACGAATGCCACGTGATCTTCGAGACCGGATCGGGCAGCTCCTGCAGCCACGGGCTGTTCGAGAACTCGCCTCCACCGAAGCGCGCGGACGGGTACACGAGCAGGGTGAGGTCACCGTCCCCGTCGAACACCGGAGCGTCGAAGGTCAGCGCGGTGTCGGGCGACTGCAGCTGCGGCGTCTCGGGGCTCTGGCCCCCGGTCTCGATCACGCCGGTCCTGAGCGCGGTGCGCCAGGCCGTCTCGAAATCGCCCGACGCTGCGTCGTGGGCCGCCTGGTAGCGACCCCTCAGGTACTCGTAGAACGTCGCGGCGCCGAGCTCTGCCCCGAGGTGCGACCCGACCGCGAGCAGCACGTCGCCGGCCTGCTTGCTGTCGAAGTGCGGCACGTTCTGCATGGTCGGCTGCTGGATGGTCACGACCCCGGAGCGGGCCGACGAATCGCCCCACGCTTCGAGGAAGTGGCGGTCCGGAAGCACGAGGTCGGCCATGACCGTCGTCTCGTCCGGCGCGGAGGCGAACGACACCTTGTACGGAACCTGGCGCATGGCCTCTTCGAAGCCCGCGCTCTCGGGGAGCGAGTACACCGGGTTCGGGCCATGCACGATGACCACGCCGACGTCTCCCGACGCCATGCGGGCAATGGCCCCTTCCATGTCGGAGAACGAGCTCGTGGCGCCCGCGGCGCCGGTGCCGTACCGGACGGTCCGGCCCACGTTGCCCGCGACCTCGTTGAGGATGAGGACCGCGAGGTTCGCGGCCGTGGCGTTGCGGTGATGCGCCCCCGCGCCGGGTCCCATGGCCAGGCTCGGCTGGGCGTCGGCGAACTGTTGGGCGAGATCACGGATGGTCGCCTCGCTCACACCCGCCGCCTCGGCGGCCATCTGCGGCGTGTAGGTCTGGAGCAGGTTCTGGTACGGACCTGCCTGGCCGCCGTCGGCGATGACCGACGCGATGCCGAGCGCGACCGCGGCTTCCGAGCCGGGCCGGATCGGAATCCATTCGTCGGCGTTGAGGCCGGTCAGCGACAGCCGTGAGCCGAGGAATACGAAGCGGCCCTTCGCGCCACTCCCACTCGCCGCGCTCATGCGCGCGAAGCCCTTCTGGTGCGCGACCGGCGCGCTGCCGGACTCGATGAAGTCGTTCCCGAACGAGAAGAGCAGCCGCGCGTTCTGGATGTCGTACTCGGGCAACCCGGTCGTGCCGTAGGCGATCCGCACGGCCTCACGCAGCGGTGCGTCCGACACCGCGTCGTACGACACGCGCTCGCCCCCGACCGCGCTCACGAAGTCGTCGACGAGCGTGTCGAGCGTCGGACCCGCGTGCCCCCCGATGAAGAGCACGCTCTGGTCGTCGGCGAGGTTGCGGATGCGCGACGCGAGCAGCCGCTCGACCTCGTCCCACGTGCCCTGCCGGAGCCGCTCGCCCTCGCGGATCATCGGCCCGGGGAAACGGTCCGGGTTGTAGAGGTGCTGCAGCGTGGCGTGGCCCCGCGAGCAGAGTCCGCCCTCCGAGACCGGATGGTCCGGGTTGCCCTCGACCTTCACGGCCCGGCCCTCACGGGTGCGGACCCACATCCCGCATCCCGCCGAGCAGCCGCCGCAGGCGGTGGTGTACCAGGTGGCGACGCCCGGAGTAATCTCCTCCGGTGCCACAACGTACGGGAGAAGGCGCTCGACGTCCCCGGTGGAGCAACCCGTCAGGGTCGCGCTGGCGCCCGAGACTCCGAGCACCTTCAGGAAGTCGCGCCGCTTGATGCCGTCGGTCATAGTGATTATCCGGCGCTGATGGCTAGTAGTGGCAGACGGCGCAATCGATGGACGCCTCGTTTTCACGATGGCAGTCTATGCACCAGCCCATGTTGTCACCGCCCCAGGCCGGGT
Organism: Gemmatimonadota bacterium; assembly: GCA_040904885.1. GTDB lineage: Bacteria > Gemmatimonadota > Gemmatimonadetes > Longimicrobiales > Gaopeijiaceae > JAWLHJ01. Next base: position 5,826 of record JBBDSN010000111.1, read on the forward strand.
CGCGTTCGGATATGACGCCCATCTCCTGGACCTCACCGTGACACGTCTGGCAGGAAATATCCGCGTTCACGTGCCGCATGTGGGGGAAGTGGGCATGGTCGGAAATCTTGTAGATGCGCACCCACGGGATGGGCTCGCTGCGCTCCACATAGCCCTGGATCTTCGCGACCTCCTCAGGGTTGTTCGGGCCCTGCACCACCTGGTGGCACCCCCAACACGTCGCGACGGAGGGGAGACCCGCGTCCACGGAGCGTTCCGCCGAGTAGTGGCAGAACTGGCAGTTCATGTTCGCCTGACCTTCCTCGCTCCCCGCGTGGGCATTGTGCGGAAACGCGATGGGTTGCACGGACGAGACCGCCGCGCCTTCCGCGTCGGCGTCCTGTGAGCCCCCACCCTGGACGAAGGCGAGTCCGCCGAGAGCGAAGACGCCGGCGAGGCCGCCGATCAGCCAGTGCTGTTTCATTCGAAGGCTAGGTCCTGAACGAAGCGGAGCGCCCAAAGGGTCACAGGCGCGAGAAAGGATGTCCCGTTCCACGTCGACTACGCTTGTGACAAACGGCACATACTCCAAAAATCGGGTTCAACCTACCCCATGCCAAGGGGTGGGGTCAAGCGGGCACGCTTCGCGCGCGAGAACCTTTTTCGCCCCGTGAGTGTTATACTTTTCCACTCCGCAGACACGGCTCGCGAGGGTCCGACCACGGCGCCCGCCAGGCGCGCGGGATCCCCCACCCGACAGGTCCGACACGCCCCCGGGCGGCACGCTCCCTTCAAAGGAAAGTGTTCATGTCAGATTTTGTTCGAGGAGGGTGTTGATGCCCGAGTCGGCTACAGTCGCGCCCGTTCGAGAGGCCCGCCCTTCGTTGGAGATGCTCGACCACCTGATCGAGGAGGTCGAGACGGTCTTCCACGGCAAGCGTGAGGTCGTACGCCTGGCCCTCGCCGCGCTCCTGGCCGGAGGTCACGTGCTCTTCGAGGACGTTCCCGGTGTGGGAAAGACGACCTTGTCGCACGCGCTCGCCAAGACGCTCGGCCTCGGCTTCAAGCGCATCCAATTCACGTCCGACCTCCTTCCCTCCGACGTGCTGGGCGTCTCCGTCTACGACCCACGCACGACGGAGTTCGAGGTCAGGCCGGGTCCGATCTTCACCAACGTGTTGCTCGCCGACGAGATCAACCGGGCGCCGCCGCGCACCCAGAGCGGACTGCTCGAGGCGATGCAGGAGGGCAAGGTCACCATCGACGACCGTACCTTCGACCTGCCTCGCCCCTTCCTGGTGATGGCCACCCAGAATCCGCTCGAGCACCACGGCACCTACCCGTTGCCGGAGAGTCAGCTCGACCGCTTTCTGATGCGGATCACCGTCGGATATCCGGATGCCGAGGCCGAGCGGAAGATCCTCGCGGAGTCGTCCACCGCGGTGCCCGTTCTCGAGCGCCTGCGCACCGTGCTCACACCGGAACAGGTCGTCCTCCTCCAGAGGCGAATCGACGAGGTCGAGGTCGATTCGGCCATCCTCGACGATCTCATGGAGATCGTGCAGCGGACCCGTACTTCGCCGCGGCTGCGCATGGGCGTGAGCCCGCGTGGCGGGATCGCGCTGCACCGGGCGGCCCGGGCGTACGCGCTCACGCATGGGCGCACCTACCTGATTCCGAGCGATGTGCGCGACCTGGTCGTTCCGTGTCTCGCGCACCGGGTCATGCCCACCGGTGGGGCGGTCGGCACGCCGGACGGCCACGAGGAAGCAGCCCGCGTCCTCGCGGCGATCCTCGACGAAGTCGAAGTCCCGGTGTGAGCGAGCCCGCGGGTCCGCTTCGGCGCGCGCTCGCGAGCGCGCACGGGCTGTACCGTCGGATCCGTGCGTGGCGCCGAATCAGATTCACGGCAGGTGGGGTCGTCTTCACCATCGGGACGACCGCGGTCGGCTTCGCCGCGCTCAACACGGGCAACAACCTGCTCTACCTGCTGCTGGGCGCGATGCTCGGCTTCATCGCGGTGAGCGGTTGGCTCTCGGAGCAGGCCATCCGGGATCTCCGGATCGAGCGCCGGACCCCGCGCGCGACCACGGTCGGACGCGACGTCGTGCTCACCTACCACGTGCGGAACCTGAAGCGCCGTTTCCCGACCCTCGCCGTCGAGATCTTCGAGGAGGGGCTCGCCGAGCCAGCCTTCGTGTCGCACGTGCCGGCGGGCGGCAACGTCACCGTGCGCTCGTCGAACGGGTTCGTGCGCCGTGGCGTCTACCCTCTGGGCACCGTGGTCCTCTCCACCTCGTTCCCGTTCGGGCTCTTCCGGAAGGAGCGTGACCTCGAGCTGCCGGGCGAGATCGTCGTCTGGCCGCGGCACGATCTCGTGGTGCGCGACCCGGTCCCGGGTGCCGGACACGTGCCGCGCGGCGGACCGTCTCCGCGCGGGGCGATGGGGTGGCGGGGCGAGTACAGAAGCCTCCGCACCTACCGCACCGGAGACGACCCGAGGGACATCCACTGGAAGTCGTCGGCGCGGTTGCAGAAGCCGGTCGTGCGGGAGTACGAGCGCGGGGCCGCGGAGACCCGTTGGATCTGCCTGGACACGCGCGGCTCGGAGAGCACGGGAGCCGAGCGCGCGGTCGAGATCGCCGCCTCGCTCGCAGCCCGGTGCGTGGCCGAGCACCGTCCGTTCGGGCTGGCGACACCGGAAGGCGTGATCGAGCCGGGCGCGGACCTCGGCACCCTGGAGCGCGCGCTCGACCTCCTTGCACGCGTGGACTTCTCGCCCACCGCGCCGCTGCCGGTGCCCCCGGTCGGGCGCGAGTCGTGCGTGCTCGTCTCGCTGACGGGCGCGACCGGATTTGCCGATACCGTGCTGGTGCCGAGCGAAGAGGTCGCGGCATGAACCTCCGGCTCCTCCACCGCCGCCTTGCCGTGCTCATGGGCATGGCTGGCCTGCTCGCGTTCGCGGGCGGAGCCGGCTTCGAGCCTGTCACCACCGCGCTGGCCTTCATGGCGCTGGTCGCCGGCCTGTTCTGGCATCCAGACCCCGTCCGGTCCGCCCGCATGGAGCGGATCTGGCTCCCGCTGGCCACCCTCCTGGTCGCGCGCGCGCTGGTCCACGTGTTCTTGATCCGCGGGGACGTGGTCATTCCGGTCGTGGACCTGCTTCTGCTGCTGATGGCCGCCGAGGCGCTGCGCGCCCTCGAAGCGCCGAACGACCTCCGGCTGTACGCCCTTTCCTTCGCGTTGATCCTCGCGTCGACTGCGTACCGGCCCGGGATCCTGTTCCTGGTCGGCTTCGTCGCCTACGTCGGGCTCGCCACGGTCGCGCTGATGGTCGGGCACCTGCGACGTGGCGCCGAACGACACGGGGTGCGAAACGTGCCGCTCGGCCGCGGCCTGCTCACGACCACCTCCCTGCTGTCCGTCGTCGTGCTCCTCGTATCCGGCGTCGTGTTCCTCACCTTCCCCCGGGTTTCCCAGGGCTTTTCCGGGCGCGGCGACACGATGGCCTCGTCTATCGCCGGGTTCAGCGACGAGGTCTCCCTCGGGCAGCACGGCTCCACCATCAGCGGAAACCCACAGATCGTGCTCCGGGTGGAGTTTCCCGGCGGGGCGCCCGGGGACATCGGCCAACGTCACTGGCGCGGCCGGTCGTACGACCGCTTCGACGGGGTCCGTTGGTCGCGCTCGCGCGGGCTTCCGCCTGCGTCGGCCCCCAGGTCTTGGTACCGGGAGCGGTGGGAGGGTCCCATGATCGAGCAACGCATCTTCGCGGCGCCGCTCGACAGCCGCGTGCTCTTCGCGCTCCATCCGGCCGTCGACATCGATACGGAGAACAGCATCCAGCCGTTGGTCGACAACGCGGGCGACTTCCTGTACTGGGGCTCCGGCGCGCCGACCTACACGGCTCTCTCGCCCGCCCGCGCGCCCTCGGCCGAGCGGCTCCGGGCAGCCGAGGACGGGTTCAGCCCCTCGCAACGACACTTCCTGCAGCTTCCGCAGCTCGATCCCGCCGTGACCGCCCTGGCCGATTCGCTGACCGCGGGGCTCGACACCCGGTACGACCGGGTGAAGGCCGTCGAGCGCTGGCTCCAGGGCTTCGACTACACCCGCCAGCTTCCGGCCACCGCGTCCGAGACATCGCTCGAACACTTCCTCTTCGAGCGGCAGGCCGGGCACTGCGAGTACTTCAGCACGGCAATGGTCGTCCTGCTGCGAGCCGTCGGCATCGAGGCGCGCAACGTGAACGGATTCCTCGGGGGTCAGTGGAGCCAGTTCGGCAACTACCTCGCCGTGACGCAGAACCAGGCGCACTCCTGGGTCGAGGTATGGTTTCCCGAATACGGGTGGGTGACGTTCGACCCGACGCCCGCGGGACAGGGCACCGGGTCCGTCACTTCGTCGTGGTTCTGGCCCGGCCGCATCTTGTTCGATGGAATCCAGCACCGTTGGGGCAAATGGGTGCTCGACTACGGCGCCGACGACCAGAACGGCCTGCTGTCGCAGTGGTCGGGATTCCTCACCGGCGAGCGCGAGGGCGGCTCCGAGCAAGGCTCGCCGGGCGCGGCTACCGGAGGGAGGAGCTATCTGCTGGCCGGCGCGGCGCTGGTCTTCGCCCTGCTGCTCGGATGGATGTGGGTGCGGCGGAGCGGTCCCACCGTCGCGCCCGCCGCCCGCGTCTACCTCGCCCTGCGCAAGGCGTGCGCCCAGGCCGGACTCGACGTCACCCCCGGCCTCACCCCCACCGGGCTGCTCGCGATGGTGCGCCGGGCGCGTCCGGACGCCGCCCGGGCCTCGGAGCGCGTGATCAGGTCGTACCTGCGTTGGCGCTGGGGTGGCGAGCCGTTGGAAGACGTCGAGCTCGGAGCGATGCGCGACGCGCTGAAGGCCGCCCGGTCCGACCTCGGGAACGATGCCAACTCGCGTCCGCCCCGCGCGGGGTTCCCGGGTGTACGAGAGGCGTCCGAAGGCGTATCGTCCTGACATGACTTCCGGACCTCACACATCCTCCTCGGGCTCCGTGCCCGGACTCCACGTGGCCACGCTCACGTACGAAGGACGAATCTGGGACGCGTATCTGGAGTTCGACGACGATCCCAGACGCCCCACTTCGTACCGGGGACGCTTGCGCTTCGACCCCCCGGACGAGGCGTCGGAACCTGCCGACGGCGCGGCGCGCACCACCGTCATCATCATTGAAGACAGCTACGAGGAGGCCGTCGCCAAGGCTCGGACCTTCGATACCCGCCAGCTTCAGGGGCTCCTGCGCTCGTCGCTGCCGGACGGCCCGGTCAGCTGATGCGTCCGGGAGGAGCTCGGGGGGTGAGCGTCGCCCTCGTCGCCCTGGCGGCGCTGCTGACCGCCTGCGGGGGACCGCCGGACGGTTCTTCCGGAATGAGCGCGACCGAGTTCCCCCGGCCGTACCACCTGCCGGTCGCCACGCTCACGGACCAGCGGGGTGAGCCGTTCGAGCTCCACGCCGGCGGAAGCGGCAAGCTCACGCTCCTCTACTTCGGGTATACCCACTGCCCGGACATCTGCCCGATCACCATGGCGCGGGTGGCCCGCGCGCTCGAGCTGCTGGAGCCCGAGGAGCGGGCCCAGGTGCGCACGATCTTCGTGACGCTCGACGCCGACCGCGACGACCCGGAGCGACTCGCGCGGTGGCTCGGGGCGATCGATTCCACCTTCATCGGCCTGACGGGATCGCAGGACGAGCTCGACGCCGCCCTGGGCGCGTTCGGCTACGTCATGCCACCCGGCGCGGACCGCTCGACGGCCGACTACGAGGTCGCGCACCCGCCCACGCTCTTCCTCTTCACGCGCGAGCCCCTGGGACGCTTCGGGTACGCGCATGGGGTCGAGGCTCCCGAGCTTCTTGCGGCGGATCTCCGGCACCTGCTCGAGGCGGAGCGGTGATTTCCCGGAGGAGCGGCCTTCCAGCCCTCCTCGCATGTCTGTGCGGCTTCGGCTGCGGCGGACCGGGCACGAGCCCGGACGGTGTCACCGCGGAGGATGCGTTCGTGCTCGACCCCCTCGGCGCGGAGCGGACCGCCTTCTACGTCACGCTCGAAAACCACGGGCCGGCCACGGACAGCCTCGTCGCCGTGCGCTCACCGTCGGCGGAGCACGGGTCGCTGCACGAGATGACGATCGAGGTGGGGATGATGCGCATGCGCCCGGTGCCCGGCATCGAGATCGCGCCCGGCGCCGTCGTGCGCCTCGAACCGGGCGGGCTGCACGGAATGCTGGAAGGACTGTCCCCTGCGCCCGAGACCGGCGACACGGTGTCGGTCACGCTTCGCTTCGCCCGTGGGGACTCGCTGGTTCTGCGCGCGCCCGTGCGCCATCCGGCGGACCCTTGAGCCCGGAGCCGCCCGGCAGGCGCTCCGTCTCGTCAGCGGCCCCTCAGGCCTCCCGCACCCAGCGCCAGAGCTCCGAGAACGTCGGACGCTTGCCGGTCATGAGGATGCCCACCTTGTAGATCCGGCCCGCGATCCAGGCGATGGCCAGGATCGCCGCGGCCATCAACACGAACGAAAGCCCGATCTGCCAAGCCGGAACGGCCCCGCCCGCGATCCTCGCCCACATCAGGATCGGTGAGAAGAGCGGGAAGAGGGACAGCCCGACGGAGAGCGGCTCCGCCGGGTTCTCGATGACGTGCAGCACGAACACGATCGGGACGACCATGAACATGACCAGCGGGAGCTGCGCCTGCTGAGCCTCCTCGTCGGTGCTGCACATCGCTCCGACCGCTGCGTAGAGGCCGGAATAGATGAAGAATCCGAAGACGAAGTAGCCCACGAAGAGCGCGAGGAGCCCCGGTCCGGGAAGGGCGGACATGAGCGTGCGCCCGACCTCGGCGTCCGCGCCCTGCATGCCGCCACCCGCCACGAGGGCCGGCAGGCCCGTCATGACGATGAGCGCTCCGGTGAGGGTCCAGACCAGGAGCTGGGTGAGGGCGACCCCACCCACGCCGAGCACCTTGCCGAGCATGAGGTGCCAGGGCTCCATGGAAGAGACGATGATCTCGACGATGCGGCTCGTCTTCTCCTCGAGCGTCGCACGCATGACCGCGACGGCGTGGAGCAGGATGACCATGTACAACAGGAACGCCCCCACGTACGCGACGAGGAAGCGGGGCTCGCCCTCCTGCGCCGCCTCGGCCGTGAGGAGCTCCACGGCGAGGCCGCCTCCTCCGAGCATCGCGTCGACGTCCACGCCCTGCTGCTCGAGCTGGACCTCGAGCGCCGCACGCACGATGGCCGAGCGGACGGTCGCACGTTGGATGGCGGTCGGCCGGCGGTTCACGTAGAGCACCGCGTCGCCGGATTCCAGGGTGAACTGATCGAGCATCATGAAGCCGTCGATCTCGCCGTCGGCGGCCCGTCGGCGGAGGGTGTCCACCACGGTGCTGGTCCAACGCGCGCGCTCGGTGGGAAAGCCAGCCTCCCGGAGATCGTCGGCCAGCCGGTCGTAGAGCGCGTCCGTGCCATCCACGACCGCAATGGGCGGGCGGGTCTCGCCCGGGCCCGCGGCGAACCAGGCCGGAATCGCGAGAACGGCGAACAGGAAGAGCGGGCCGCCCACCGTCGAAATCACGAACCACCGGGACCGGACCCGCTGCAGATACTCACGACGAACGACCGCCCACACGTTTCGGAAGCTCATGCTGGCAGGGCCTCCGCGGGGACCCCGCCCACGTGGCGGACGAAGATCTCGTGGAGCCTGGGCTCGACCAGGTCGAACCGGAGGATCTCGGCACCGGACTCGAGCGCCCGGCGGAGCACCGTCTGGTGCCCCCCGGGATCCGCCAGCACGAGGTGCAGCACGCCCCCGACGCGCTCGACGGCCTGGATCTCGGGAATGTCGAGCCAGCGGTCGGGGCCTGTGAAGTCCACGGCCACGACGCCGCGTCGCTCACGCGCCTTGAGGGTGCGCAGGTCCTCGTCGAGAACCTTGCGGGAGTGCGAGATGAAGCACACGCGACGGCACAGCCGCTCGGCCTGGTCCATGAGGTGCGTCGATAACAGAATCGTAGTTCCGTTTCTATTCAGGTCCAAGACAATGGTCTCGAGGACGTCCTGGTTGATGGGGTCGAGCCCGCTGAACGGCTCATCGAGAATCAGGAGCTCGGGCTCGTGGATGACCGTGCCCACGAACTGGACCTTCTGCTGCATTCCCTTCGACAGGTCCTCGACCCGGCGCGTTCCCCACCCGCCGAGGTCGAGCCGCTCGAGCCAGTCGGCCGCGCGAGCCCGGGCGACCGCCCGCGGCACGCCACGGATCTCTCCCAGGAAGAGGAGCAGGTCCACGACCGTCATCTTCCGGTAGACGCCTCGTTCCTCGGGCAGATAGCCGACCCGGGCCCTCCGGACGAGGTCCGGCTTTCCCCCGAACAGGCTGACCCGCCCCTCATCCGGATGCAGGATGCCCATGATCATCCGGATGGTGGTCGTCTTGCCCGAGCCGTTCGGCCCCAGGAGCCCGTAGATGCTTCCGCGGGGAACCTCGAAATCGAAGTCCGACACGGCGTTGTGTGACCCGAAGCTCTTGGTGACGCCCTCGAGCCGAACGGCGCAATCCTGGTCGCTCATGGGCGTTCCGGCTTCATGCGGGGATTCGGGTCACGAGGTCCAATGGGGCTGTTCTATGAGGCGATGCGTACCCGAAGGCCGCCAGTTTGTTTAGATTAATCGGCTCTGTTGTAAATCTTAGGAGGCTGGATGGCAATTTATCGGACGCTCTATTACACGGACGTCACTGTCGGCGTGGGCGGCCGGATCACGATTCCTCAGGACATGCGCGAAGATCTGGGGATCGACGAGGGAGACTCACTCACGGTCCGGGTCGAAGAAAATCCCCGCGGTGGCCGACAGATGGTGGTCTGGCGGGCCGAACAACAGCCCGAAGAGGTATCGTAAACTAGGCCCCATCAGCCTCGTCCCCGCTCCGTTCGAGATCGACCCAACGAACGAGGTCCCACAGCGGTCCCCGCCCGTCATGATGCCACCACGGGCTCGGGAAGGGAACCGTCGCGAATGAAGTGACGCGCGAAGCCCCGAGGCGACCCAACGACTCGGCGACCTCCACGAGGCGGTCGCCGAGTCCGGCCACACCCACTGTTTGGAGGTGGGGCCCAACTGGCGCGAGCCGCCCGAAGAGCTCATCGAGCGTACGGAAGGGTCGAACCACGACCGCGCGCCCGACGCAGTTCGATTCCAGCCCGAGGTGCGGATCGTAGACCACCGTCCACGATGCTGCTCCTCCATGTCCGACCCACGGCTCGGCCGGCCCTCCGGCCGAGCCGGCCGCCAACATCTCGGCTGTTCCACGCAGTTGTTGGATCCCCGAGCGCTCGAGCCGCTCGAGCGCTCCCGACGGGAGCCGGCCCTCTAGCACACTGAACGCTTGAGCGAGCAACCGTGCGAAGTCAGCCGGCCCCTGGGGGGTCTCGGAGCCTTCGGCGTGGCGCCCGGAGCCTTCGGCGTCGCGCTCCGGCACCTCGACGTAGACCACGCGGGGCGACACACACCCCCGTTGGTCGAACATCGCGGTCGCCCGGGCCACGTCTTCGGCACAACCTCGGGCAGACGCTTCCGTGCCGAGCGCAGCGCGTCCCACGACGCCCACCCCTTCACGGTGGGGGTACGCGACGAACCGCGACTTCCGCGGTGCTCGGCGCTCCAGCGTGGCGACCGTATGGTCGCTCCCGTACACGACCACGGTATCGGCTCGGCCCAGGGCGGCGTCCTCGTTCGCCGTCTCGCCACCGGGCCAATACACGACCGCGAGCCGGTCGGCGAGCTCGGGTGCCTCTTCCGCGAGCGCGCGGGCGAAGAGCACCGGAAGCACGGCGTCGCCGAGGCCGGGCTTGAGCAACGTCGGCGCACCCAGGAGGAGGCTTCGGAGAAGCGCGTTCACACCCACACCGGGCACGCTCCCGGCAACGAGCTGCACGCACAGACCAGGGGCCACGGCCATGACCGACCGCTCCCTCCTCCGCACGAAACGGCCCAGAGGGAGCGGATCGCCGAATTCCTCCCGCAGGAGCCGCTCCAGGCGCTCGGGCGTCCAATCGGCCGCCATCCCGTCGAGCACGGCCTCCGCCATCGGCGCGGATAGGCCCGAGCCCCGGGGGAGGAGCTCCAGGCATTCCCGCCGGACACGGTCGTCCGGGTCCAGGAATCGTCTTCCGACCGCGCCGAGCTTGCGAGCCCTCTCGACCGGATCGGAGACAGGCGTCCGGATGCCGGGCTCTCCGCCCCCCGAGGAGCCCGCGACCGTCGCACGGTCCCGGAGTCCACTCACCAACGCGTCCATCCAGACCGCATCGGCCTCGGGGCAACGAACCGTCGGAGCGGCTCCGGCATCGATGGAGCGCAAGCCGGACGGTTCCGGCGCCCACCGGGGCAGGACATATGCGTGGAAATCACGGTCCGTCATCGACTTAACGCACAGAAGACATGAGTTCATCCATCGCGCGCGAGCACCCGCGAGGCTCCGCACCCTCGGTCCGGCCCACCAGGCGAACATGCCCGTCCACGACCGACCCCACGTCTTCGGTGAGCACGTGGCACACGGACCCGAGGTTCGCCAGATCGAAGAACGCCAGTATGCCCTCCTCGCCTGCCGGCATGGGATCGAGCGTGGTCGGATCGAGGGCGCGGACCGCAAGCCAGGGCGGCGGCCGGTGACGATCCGCGCCCGCGAGGCCCTCGGCGAGCACGGGCTCGTAGAGCTGGGACAGAAGCTCGGTCATCCCGTATTCGTTCACGATCCGCTCGCGAGGCACACCCGTGCGGTCGGCGAGCAACGCATGGAGCTCCGGCTTGGACAGCTCGCGCGACCGACCCTTGAAGCCACCGGTCTCCATGATGCGGCTCCCCGGGGGAAGCGACCGGAGCGGGGACGGCGTGCGGTCGAGCGCGTGGACGAACGCGAACGCCGTGCCGAGGAGGAGCACGGGGTCGCCCGCCCGCTCGGCGGCATGAAGGGCCCGGACGAGCGCGTCTTCGTCGAGGGCGCCCTCCCCGTCGACCCCCCACGCGATCTCGGAGGCGAAGCGCTGCGCCGCCGCGTCCACCATGAAGGAGAGCGAGGAATCCGGAAGGTCCGAGGGGGCGGGCACGAGCGACACGAATCGGATCCGGTCGAGGTCCGGCACCACGTGCGCCCGGAACGGCGGGATCAGCGACGCCCGGTAGATCTCCAACGAGGGAACGAAGTGGGCGCCTCGCGCTCGTCCCCCACGTGTCGTTCCACTCGTACGGAAGACGATCTCGGCATCATGCGGCCGGCCACACACCAGCTCCACTGCTTTGAACGCGGCAACGGGGACTGCGGGAACGTCGGTCCAGGCCTTCACGGTCGCCGGCGTGCTGCCGCGCCCCTCACAGAACGCGCGGTAGGGTCCGTTTGCTTCGAATTGATGCCTGAACGCCCGAAGCGCGAGCGCCTCGAAACGATCCTCGCTCCAGGAGCCGGCCACGCCCATCCGCATGGCGGACACGAGGTCCCGCAGCAGCGCGGAGGGATCGTCTTTGAAGCTCTCGGTGGTCATGCTCGTCGTGGTCTGGGTCGCGATGCCGATCTCGATCGCCGCACGAATGTACACCCGACACATCGAACCGCACCGGCCCGACATGGGAAGGCCGAGCTAACAACTCGCGCGCTCGAGGTGTCTCTTGGCGGCGAACGGTGACTGCCCGACATCGCTCGATACCCTTCGGAGACCTTTACAGATGAAGTTCGCGATCCGTGCGACCATCCTCGTCGTACTGATGCACCTCCTCGTCCCGACGACGGCCACCCTGGCTCAGGACGCAACCGACGGCGCCCTCCAGCCAGTTTCGCTCATGGCCCGGCCGCTTCCGGCGGATTCGGCGATCCGGCTGGACGGCCGCATCGACGAAGACATCTGGTCCAGCGCCGTCCCGATCACGGATTTCACCCAACAGGAACCGGTGGAGGGAGGGGTGCCGTCGCACCCCACCGAGATCCGCGTGATGTTCGACAACGACAACCTCTACATCGGGGCGATCATCTATGACGACCCTGAGGGGGTGTTGGCGTTCCAGCGACAGCGGGACGCCGGCCTGGGCACCGACGACCGCTTCATGTGGATCCTCGACACGTTCCGGGACGGCCGAACGGGCTACTTCTTCGAGATCAACGCCGCGGGGCTGATGGGCGACGGAATCATCACCGGAGGAGGTGGTGGCGGCGGACGGGGTGGCGGCGGCGGCGGTGGCGGCGGGACCAACAAGGCGTGGGACGGCATCTGGGAGGCCCGAACCGCGATGCGGCCCGACGGCTGGTCGGCCGAGATCCGGATCCCGTTCAGGACGCTGAACTTCAACCCGAACCTCGACACCTGGGGCATCAACTTCCAACGCACCATCCGGCGCTTCAACGAAGAGATCCTCTGGCGCGGATGGCGGCGCTCCGAGAGCCTGTTCAGCCCGGTCTTCGCCGGCCGACTCGAGGGGCTCGAGGGCCTGTCCCAGGGCATCGGGCTCGAGGCGATCCCCTCGGTGGTCTCGGGATGGCGTAACACGCCGGGCGATACGATCCCGATCGGAACCGGAGAAACGACGACCTACCCGCAGAACCTCAGCCTCGACGTGAACTACAGCGTGACGTCGAGCCTGAGAGCATCGGTCAGCATCAACACCGATTTCGCCGAGGTCGAAAGCGATCAGCGCCAGGTGAACCTCACCCGTTTCCCCCAACGATTTCCCGAGCAGCGAGACTTCTTCCTCGAAGGCTCGGGCGTGTTCGGCTTCGCCCCGCGAAGCAGCGCGGACCCGTTCTTCTCCCGCAGGATCGGACTCCGGTCGGGCCGGCCCGTTCCCATCAACTACGGTGGGCGCCTGACGGGTCAAATCGGGCGTTACGAGGTGGGGTTCTACCAGATCGGCACCGGTAGCGAGTCGTTCCCGGTGGACGACGGCTCCGTGCTCATCCCGCGGGAAGACTTCACCGTGGCGCGGGTCAAGCGGGGCCTCTTCGAGCAGTCCAGCATCGGCGCGATCTACACGCGGCGGGCCTCGGCCCCCGACGACAGTGGCATCGCCCCCGAGGATCAGCATTCCGCGGGTGTGGACGTCGAGCTCGCGACCCGCAACTTCCTCGGCGACAACAACGCCGAGCTCCAGCTCTTCGCGGTGTGGAACTCGGATCCGGTATCGGGCGCGGACCATTCCTTCGGCGACCTGACGGCACGGGGCTTCCGGCTGAACTTCCCCAACCCGGTGTGGAACGGCCACCTCTCTTACCGGGAGTTCGGGGAAGCGTACGATCCCGCCGTGGGATTCGTGACCCGGAACAACTTCCGCCGGGTCGAGCCACGCATCCAGTACTCGCTCCGTCCGGCGAGCATCGACTGGCTCCGGCAGATGGACTTCTCCGTGCAGTTCCGGAACCTGACCCAACTGGGGACCGGCCTCCTGGAAGAGCGCGAGTGGCAGTTTCAACCCTTGAGCTTCGACTTCGAGAGCGGGGACGGCTTCAACTACCAGCTCACGCGCACGTACGAGTTCCTGGATCGGTCGTTCGAGGTCTTCGGCGTGCCGATCCTGGCGGGCGGGTACACGACATGGAACTCGCGGATCTTCGGTCGGACAGCGGGTCACCGGAAGGTGTCCCTGTTCGGCGGCTACGGACGGGGCGGGTTCTGGAATGGCGACCAGTCGGGCTTCAGCGCCCGCCTCACCTTCCGGCCGACCCCGGGGGTGAGTGTTTCCGGCAACTTCAACCACAACAAGGTCACGTTGCCGCAGGGCAGCTTCACCGCGGACGTCTACGAGATCGAAGGTCAGTGGAACCCGTCGCCATGGGTGAGCACCACGACCCAGTTCCAGTACGACAACCAGAGCGACATCGTCGGGCTGTTCGCCCGGCTCCGTTGGATCGTCACACCGGGAAGCGACATGTACCTGGTCTACACGCACAACTGGCGCAACCTCGGGCTTGGCCTGCTCGAGAACCCGGACCTGGTGACGCTCTCGCGCGGCGCCTCCGTGAAGCTCAGCTACACGTACCGGTTCTGATGTAGGGCTGCCAGCCCCGATGTAGGGCTGCTAGCCCCGGCGAACTCGTCCCGGCTCCAGCCCGCCGGTGTGCAGCACCTTCTCGCGGAGGCGCGCTCCTTCCTCGTCGGTGAAGTCCACCACGGCACGCACGGCGCCGAGGACCTCTTCGTAGCGCTCGGCGGGATAGTCCGACCCTTCGGCGCGCCGGAGCGCCCCGGTGAGCGCTTCGAGCTCCCGCTCGGCCTTCTCGGCGGCTCGGCGGAGGCGGTTGAGCGCTTTGCGCGCTTCGGATTCGGCGGAGTCCATGTCATCGATTGTGGCCGAAGCGCACTCCGCGTGCAATGGTGGAACAGTCCGCACGGATGGGGTTACCGGACCGCCATGACCCAGAAATTCGAGTTGATCGTCGTCGGAGCCGGCCCTTGTGGGATCGCCGTGGGGGCCGCGGCCGAGGAGGCAGGTGCTTCCTGCGTGCTCTTCGAGAAGGGCTGCGTGGCGAATTCCCTGCTGGACTATCCCTACTACATGACCTTCTTCAGCACGGCCGTCATGCTGGAGGTCGGGAACGTCCCGTTCACCATACCGAACTCCAAACCGACCCGACGGGAAGCGTTGGCCTACTACCGGCGGGTCGTGGAGCACTGCGGCGTCGATGTCCGGCAGTACGAAGCCGTCGAAGACATCTCCGGAGCAGAAGGCGCCTATCGGGTCCGGACCCGGAAGCGCGACGGCTCCGAGCACGTGTACGAAGCCGGTGCCGTGGTGGTCGCCACGGGCGGCTTTCATCACCCGAACATGCTCGAGGTGTCCGGCGAAAACCTCGACAAGGTGCACCACTACTACCACGAGCCCTATCCGTACTATCAACAGGACGTGCTCGTGGTGGGCGCGGGCAACTCGGCGGTCGAGGCCGCCCTCGAGATGTACCGGAACGGCGCCAGGGTCTCCCTGGTGCACTTCCTCGACACGATCGATCGGGGGGTGAAGCCGTGGGTCGTGCCTGACATCACCAACCGTCTGGAACGCCGGGAGATCGTTCCGTACTGGAAGCACCGGATCACGGAGATCGGGCAGAACACGGTGTCCCTCCGCCACGTCGACACGGGCGCGGAGACCACGATCGCGAACGACTTCGTGGTCGCGATGACCGGCTGGCGCGCCGATCCGTCCCCGTTGCGGGCGCTCGGCGTGAGGGTCGACGAGGAAACGGGCATCCCGAGCCACGACCCCGAAACCATGGAGACCGACGTGCCGGGCCTCTACATCGCAGGGGTGATCGCCGCCGGGAACAACGCGAACAAGATCTTCATCGAGAACGGGCGCGAGCACGGCGCCCTGATCGTCGCCGACCGCCTGGCCAAGCGGTCCTGACGGCCGGCCGGAGCCACGGTACCGAGCGGGCCCGTCCTACCAGCGTACGGACCGCGGGAAGCGATTGTTGACGATGTTCGCGAACGACGAGCCCCACCGGTAGCTGAGCCCGAGCGACGCCTCGTACTGGTAGGACGACGGCAGGCTCTGCCGTCCCAGAAGGATGTCCTCGTCGGAGATCTCGCCGGCCGGCGTGTGGATGTTGTCGTTCACCAACGACGCACCGCCCGACAGGTTCAGCTCGAGCCCCCTGAGGATCCGGTAGCTCAGATCACCGCTCATGCCGAGGCTGTAGAAGCCGCCGCCGTCATGCAGATACTGATTGGCGTCGAGGCCCACGCCGGCGTTGCCCCACTGCTCCCTCGCCCGGTACTGCACACCGACCCGGTGCACCGGCAACGTCTCCCGGTCCACGCCGAAGATGGTCTCCTCGATGTAGTTGGAGTGCTCGACACCCAACGAGTAGTGGGCGATGAACTGCCGGCGGGTCGCCTCGGAATAGGGGTAGTAGTTGTACTCGATGGCCGGGCTCAGGCGAACCCGGGCGCTCTGGTTGCGCTGCACGGAGTTCCGGAAGTCCGTGTCGATGCCGAACCCCATGTGCTCTCCGACGCTGCGCACCATGAGCGCGGTGAGCTGCCAGTCGTTCCGGTCGTCACGGACCTCGCGGCCGTCCGCCAGGTCCCGCCGCTCCCGCCGAATGTCCAGCCGCGTCCGGAGGTTGAGCTTCCACTCCTCGGTGACGCGGTCCGCGTTGAACTGGGGGTTCAGGCGCGTCGACGTGCGGGTCTCCCGGAAATCCATCTCGCCCGAGAGCCCGATGCGGAAAGTCCAGGAGTTCCAGGGGTCGTAGAAGGCGGCTTCCGCGCTCTCGGTGTCGACACGCGCCGGATCACCTGAAAAGCGGACATCGAGCGCGTCTCCGAGACCCGCCGCCAGGCCGTAGCGCATGAGGCCGAGCCGCATCGTACGGGCGAGCCCATCCATCGTCTCGGCCTGGACGTCCTGACCGCTGGACAGGAACGTGAGTTGGTCGTCCATCCCCGCGAACCGCCCGAGACCCACGAAGTCGAGCGTGTACTGTCGGTTTCCCCCGCTCATCCCCTGGCTGGTGAAGATGATGTGCACATCGCTGTCCACGCGGTCCCGCACCCAGTTCACGAAGGTGATCTCCGTGCGGAACTGGGATCGGTTGCAGTTGGGCCCACCCTGGCAGTCGAGAAAAACGGCGGGCCTGGAGACCGCTCCGCCCGTGAAGCCGGCGGGGACCTGCGCCGTCAGCGGCGTACCGAGCGGGGCCAGGGAGAGAAGGCCGTAGAAGAGCGCTGAGCCCAGCCCGCGGCACGAGCCGGACCATCCGCACAGAGATGCGCGACGGGAGAGGGACGGCCGGGGGCGCTCGGACATTCGTGCTCGCACAGACATGACCTCGATCGTTCGTGATCCTCGTTACCAAGCCTGATAAGGTAAGACGATCGTCGACGTTCCGGAGAGGCCGCGGGCCTACCAGACCCGATCAGCCGCCGTGATGTCGAGGTGCGTAACCTGCGCGAGGTTCAGCCGGGCGAGCTTCCGGTAGCGCACCACGTCGTCGAGCATGCCCCGCTCGGCGACGGCGAACGCCTCGATCCGCTCCTGGGTGCACGACACGGAAATCTCGAGGCTGTGGCCCGACGGGATCAGACCGACCGACGACTCGATACCCAGAGCCAGGTAGCCAGCCTCGATCATCATATCGGTCGCGTTCGAAAACACGACCGGGCAGACGGCACCTGGGTCACTGGCCCTCGCCTTGAGATCGGCGGTGGCGTCGTGGGCGCTCCAAGGACTCGAGGCGCCCGCGCACGCGGTCAGGAAGAGCGCGAGAAGTGAAAAGGCCGCGAGGCGAGCGAAACGGTGTGTCTGCATGGGGCCTCCTGCGAGGGGAGATGGATTCAGCGTACACCGCCGGCGGGCGCCGCGCTCCCAGTTCGACGAAATCGTTACAGTCGTGTAACGACGACCCGCAGACGATCCGGGTGGGAACCCATCCGCTACTTCGGGGATTGCGTAGAGGTCCCCGATCACCCGCCCACCGTTCCTGAGCCGGACTTCGTCGATGCGTCTTCCCTGCCTGCTCGTCACGCTGTTCGGTGCCACGCTCCTGGTCTCCGGCTGCGCGCATGATTCCGACGGCCCGGGCAAGGGTCGCTCGAGCCAGGTGGAGCACGCCCAGCTCGGACCGGTCGATGGCGGTGAGCTCCCGCCCGCCGACCTCGACCGTGTCGGCGAAGGCGACGTGGCTCCGGACTTCCGGCTCGAATCGCTCCGTCGGGGTCCCCTCGCCCTGTCGGGCTTTCGCGGGGAAAAAGACGTGGTTTTGGTTTTCTACCGCGGTCACTGGTGACCCTACTGCGCGCAGCAGCTCGGGGAGCTGCGAGACCTGCTCACGGATGAGCGCAAGGAGACGACGGAGATTCTCGCCGTCGCATCGGACGGGCCGGAGGACCTTCAGCGGATGGTGGACCGGGTCAGGACCGAGACCGACGGAGGCTCGATCGACTACGCGCTTCTCTCGGACCCGGGCGCCGCGGTCATCGGCCGCTACGGCCTCCTGAACGAAGACGCGGGCGACCGGCTGATCCCCCATCCGACCACATACGTGATCGACCGGGAGGGTAGGGTCCGCTGGAAGATGACCGAAGTGAACTACCGGATTCGGCCGTTAAACGAAGACATCCTCGCCGCGCTGGAGGCGTTGGAAGGACCCTGAGCGCGCTCAGTCAGCCGACGGCCACCTCGTGCCCGTCGAACACCACGCGCTCCACGCCACGACGTACGTAGGCCAACGCGACGACCGCGTCCTCCGCGGGAGAGCGTACCGCGGACGTGATCCAACCGACCGACTTCGTGTCGTCCCCCGGCCCGAACAGCTCTGTCCCGGTCTCGGGGACGCGGACATCGCCGAGCACCAGGCGGTGAAAGTGCCGGTTCACGTGACCTCGATCACGGATCCGCACGATGACCTCCTGCCCGGTATAGCAGCCCTTCTGATAGTCGATGGCCCGGTCGTGGATGCCGGCCTCGATCGGAAGCGTCGTGTCGGTCATATCGACCCCGAACTCGGGGCGGCCCGCTTCGACGCGCAGTGTGGTCCAGGTGTCCGGACCGGTGGCCACCCCCCCCGCCTCGATCAGCCGGTCACGAAGCGCACTCACCGCCTTCCGCTCCCCGAGCACCCAATACGCATCCGGAGCGACTTCCCGGACACGCGCGACGGCGAGCGCCCCGGGTGCCCGGCCGACCATGCGCCACGCACCCTCGTCGAGCCCCTCGAGCTCCGTCCCTTCGATACGCAAGCCGAACGCGATCTTCGAAAGCGCCGCGGCTGCCTCGGACCCGGTCACCGCAAGCATGCCCGTGTCCTCGCTGACATCTTCGTGCCGAGCAAAGCGCGGAGGGAGCACCTTGGCGAAGTGATCGAGGAGCGAGGCGCTGCCCGCGACCGGCACGTCGAGCAGGAAGCCCTCTTCCGCCTCGTCTCCGAGCAGGAAAACCCAGAGGTCCGTGATCATCTTCCCCTTGGGCGTCAGCACGGCGTGGTAGGTCGCGACGCCTCCCCACACCCCGTCGGCCGCCTCCTCCGGAGGAAGTGGAAGCGTGCCGGTGAGGATGCCGTTCAGCATCTGGCGGGGAGCCCGTCCGAAGACCCGTAACCGCATGCGGCTGCTCCGGTCGAAGACGGCCAGGCCGTCTACGGCCGCGCGGTACTCGTCCGGGCTGACCCGATCCACCACGGCATCCGGACTCACAGTCCCTCCACGTCGGCCGGGTCGCGGCCGGCCCGAAGGTCGCGCAGCATATCCTCTACGCGGTCCGCGTCGGCGGCCCCGGGAGCGACGCGCAGATACTTCTCGAGCTGCTTCGTCGCCTCGACCCTGCGGCCCAGGCGCACCAGGAGCAGGCCGCGAGACCGGTTCTCGGTCGGTGCCGTGGGGGTCAGCATGAGGATGCGCTCGACCGCCGCCAACGCGCGCTGGTGGTCACCGACGCGCATATAGACTCCCTTCAGATTCGTGAGCATCCGGATGAGGATGTCGCGGCGCGTCGCCTCGCGCATGAACGACGGCTGTAGCCGTACCACGCCTCCGTAAGCTCGGTCGAGCAGTTCCTGCGCCTGCTCCTCGAAGCGCAGCTTGCCACCGTCGAACGGATCGACGAGCAGGTCGAGGGCCTCGCCGCGATACCGGACCAGGAAGTGCCCGGGGAAGTTCACGCCCTCGAGCGGAAGCCCGAGGCGCCATCCGACCTCGAGCACGACCATGCCCAGGGTGAGCGGGATCCCGACCCCGCGATCGAGGACGTCGTTCAGGAACGAGTTCCGCGGGTCGTAGTAGGCCTTTCGGTTGGCGCCGAAGCTCCGGCGCCGGTACAGCGTGTCGAGCATCTCCTGCAACACGAGCAGAGGTGCCGTCTCGTCGGCGAGGCGGTCCTTCACCTCTTCGGCGATCTGGTCGAGGCGGGCCAGGTAGAGCTCGACCGAGAGCTGCGGGTACTCCTCTTTGGCGATGAGCAACGCGGCCCGGGCCAGATCGATATCCGGCTCGGCCAGCGATAGCTCCTCGGCCAGTAGGCCCCGCGGCGAGTCTCCTCTCTGATGCACCAGCTTCTCCACTCCGGCTCGTCGTTCCACGTCGGGTTCTCATTCTGCGTCGAACCCCTGGACGCTCGTCCGTCGCGTACACCGCTCGACTCTCGGGTTTCCTTACGGCGCAGTGGACCCGGCGCGGGTGCTCATCAACGGAGGGGCGCACGCGGGTCGACTGACCCCCCACGCACCCCCCACGCCGTCACTCCTTCTTCGCGGGCGGGCTCTTCTTCGAGGATCCCCGCTTCTTCGCCGGCGCCTTCGTTTTGTCCTTCCGAGCGGGCTTCTTCGCGGCCGACGTCTTCTTCGTAGCGTCTTTTTCGGCCGGCTTGCCGTCGAGCGCGACGGAGACCACATCGTCGAGCGTCTCGGCTGGGTGGAAGATCATCTGCTCGAGCACGTCCTTCGGCAGATCCTCGAGATCGGCCTCGTTGTCGGCCGGGAACACGATCTCCTTGATGCCCGCACGGACCGCGCCGAGCACCTTCTCCTTCACGCCTCCGATGGGGAGCACCCGGCCCGTGAGCGTGAGCTCACCGGTCATGGCCACGTCCCGTCGCACCTTTCGGCCCGACACCGCGGAGATCAACGCCGTCGCCATGGTGATGCCGGCTGAGGGGCCATCCTTCGGAATCGCGCCCGCAGGCACGTGGATGTGGACTTCCCGGTCCCTCAGCGCGTCCTCGGCGATACCCAGCTCCTTCCAGTTCGCCTTCGCGAACGACAGCGCCGCGCGGGCCGACTCCTTCATGACGTCGCCGAGCTGGCCGGTCAGCACGAACCCGCTCTCGCCCGGCATGACGCTGGCCTCGACGAACATGATGTCGCCGCCCATGGGCGTGTAGAACATGCCCGTGGCGACGCCGACCGTATCCACTTCGGCCATGCGCTCGGGATGGACCCGCGGGCGACCCAGGAACTCGCGCACGTCGTCGGACGTCGCGTCGAGTCGCTCGACTTCGCCGGCCGCGATCTGCCTCGCGACCTTGCGCGCGAATTTCCCGATCTCGCGTTCCAGCTGCCGCACGCCCGCTTCGCGGGTGTAGCTCTGCACGACGGCCAGGATGGCGTCGTCGCTCATGGAGAGCTCGTCCTCCTCCAGGCTCGCCTCCTTCCGCTGCCTCGGAAGCAGGTACTTCTTGGCGATCATGAGCTTCTCACGCTCGGTGTAGCCCGAGAAGTCGACCCGCTCCATGCGGTCGAGCAGGGGTCCCGGAATGCGGTCGAGGTAGTTCGCGGTCGCGATGAACAGGACCTCGGAGAGGTCGAACGGAATCCCGAGATAATGGTCGACGAACGTCGAGTTCTGCGCCGGATCGAGCACCTCGAGGAGCGCCGAGCTCGGGTCCCCCTGGAACGACACACCGAGCTTGTCGACCTCGTCGAGCAGGAATACGGGGTTCTTCGACTTGGCCTGCCGCATGCCCTGGATGATACGCCCGGGCATGGCCCCGACGTAGGTACGCCGGTGACCGCGGACGTCCGCCTCGTCGCGCGCCCCGCCGAGCGAGATACGGACGTACTTCCGGCCCAGGGACCGGGCGATGGACTGCGCGATCGAGGTCTTGCCGACACCCGGAGGACCCACGAAGAGCAGGATCGGCCCACGGCCGGCGCTCTCGTCGTCGGCGGACTCGGTGTCGGCGGCATCGTCCGCCTCGGTGTCGGCGGCATCGTCCGCCTCGGTGTCGGCGGCGGACCCGGTGTCGGCGGCGGACCCGGGGTCGGCGCTCTCGGCGACGCCCTTCGGTCCGTTCCCGCTCGGGGTGGCCTCGGTCTCCTTGGCCGCCGCTTCCGCCGCTTCCGCCGCGGATCGGTCGAGATAGAGCTTGCGCACCGCCAGGAATTCGAGGATGCGGTCCTTCACGTCCTCGAGCCCGTGGTGGTCCGTATCCAGGATCTTCTCGGCCCGCGAGAGATCGATCTTCTCCTCGGCGCGGTCCTGCCACGGGAGCTCCGTCACCCACTCGAGGAAGGTCCGAATGACCTGATACTCCGCCGATTGGGGGCTGGTGCGCTCGAGCCGCCGGAGCTCGCGGTCGACCTCCGTGCGCTGCTCCTCGCCGAGGTCGAGCTCCTCTACGCGACGACGCATCTCCTCGACGTCGTCGCGCTCCTCTTCGTCACCGAGCTCCTTCTGGATGGCTTTGAGCTGCTCGCGCAGCAGCATCTCGCGCTGTCGCTCGCCGAGCTCCGACTGGACCTTGGCCTGGATGTCCTCCTGCGCGTCGATGCGGGCAAGCTCCCGCTCGACCGCGACGAGGCACTGACGCATGCGCTCTTCGTCGTCGAGCGTCTCGAGCAACTGCTGTTTGTCCTCGGTCTCGAGCTCCAGATAGAAGGCGACGAGATCGGCGAACGGCCCCGGGTCGTCGACGCCACGGATGAGCTGGTTGAGGGCCTCGGCCGGCACGCCCCTGCGGGTACCGAGCTCGGCGGCCCGGTCCCTGAGCTCGTGGTCGAGCGCCTGGAAGGCGGGGTCGCCCGGGTCCGTGGGCTCCTGGCGGTCCATCTCGAGAAGGACGGCGTCGAGCATGCCCTCACCGTGCACCTGATACGACAGGGCCTGCGCCCTGCCTTCACCCTGCACCAGGAGCTGTACACCACCCCGAACCCGGTGCGTCTGGATGATGCGGACGATGGTGCCGACGTTGTACAGATACTCGGGCTGCGGATCGTCGACGTTCTCACGTTGGGCCACCGCGAAGAGACGGCGGTCTCCATCGAGCGCCTTCTGCACCGCTTCGACCGTACCCGGCCGACCCGCGGAAATGGGCACGGCTACGCCCGGATACACCACGGTATCTCGCAGCGGTAGCACCGGCAGCGTGAATCGCTCACCCATCGTCTCTTCGTTCTCCTCGTCCTCGACCACGGTCAAGGATGCATTCCGCTCGTTCGGAGTCATGATACCTCGGATCTCGTTTCAGGCCCTCGTCGGCTGGACGGCGGCGCGTGCGTGCCCTGTCGAATGCAGGATTCCTGCCAGGCTCGAAGGCGCCAATTCCATGCCCGAATCGCATGATGCCTGTCATTGTGACGCGACACGACGGACGGGGCCCGCCACTTTTTCGGCCCGTACCGGACGGTTAGCTTGGCACGTGTCACTTCGTGGCGCCACACGCAGGGGTCCGAATGCGAGAATGGCTGGATGGCATCACATGGTTCCGAGGCTCATCCGTCCGTATTCGGGGGATGGGTAGCGAGGTTCAGGTCGACCC
>JBBDSN010000111.1:29159-34137 GCA_040904885.1 Gemmatimonadota bacterium
ACCCGTTCGGGACGCTCGACCGTCTACGCACCCCGTTTCGTGGCCGCGACGAGCCAGCCGCTCGCAACAGGCGCGGCGCTCACGATGCTCGAGGACGGCGGCAACGCCATCGACGCGGCGGTCACGGCCGCCGCCGTGCTGAACGTGACCGAGCCGTACATGACCGGCGTCGGGGGCGACATGTTCGCGCTCCTCTGGTCTGCGGTCGAGGGTCGATTGGTCGGGCTCGACGCCAGCGGGCTCGCGGGACAGCGGGCCGACCCCGACGCGCTGCTCGCGGAGGAACACCAGACCGTTCCGGAGCACGACGCCCGCGCCGTCACCGTGCCGGGGGGTCTCGCGGGCTGGGAAGCGCTGCTCGACCGGTATGGAACGATGTCGCTCGACCGGGTGCTGGCACCGGCGATCCGGCTCGCCGAGGAGGGGTTTCCGCTCACGCCCGTCATCGCGAAGGACTGGGCGGGCGTGGCGGAGACCCTGGCGAGGAACGCGGGGGCCGCGGCGACGTTCCTGCCCGGAGGCCGGGCGCCGAAGGTCGGCGACTGGTTCGTCAACCCGGACCTGGCCGCCACGTTCCGGGCCATCGCGGCAGAGGGCGCCCGTACCTTCTACGGTGGCGCCCTCGGCGCACGGCTGGTGGAAGGACTCGACACGCTCGGCGGGTCCCTCACACTGGAAGATCTGGCGCGGCACGAGGCCCGATGGGTCGAACCTCTCGAAGTGACGTACCGCGGCGTGACGCTTCACGAGCTCCCGCCCGCCGGTCAGGGCATCACGGCCCTGCAGATGCTGAAGATGCTTGAGGGCTTCGACCTCGAGGCCATGGGGCACAACTCGGCGGCGTACCTCCATACGCTCATCGAGGTCAAGAAGCTCGCTCACGCGGATCTGGCGCGGTTCGTCGCGGATCCCGGCCACATGGACGTCAGCCCGGACGCCCTTCTGGACCCGACCTACCTGGCTGGCCGAGCGCGTCTGGTCGACGCCGGAGGAGCGGCCGAACACCCCGACCCGGGAGCGCCGGCCACCGCCTCGGACACCGTCTACCTGACCACGGCGGACGCGGACGGCAACATGGTCTCGTTCATCAACTCCATCTACAAATACTTCGGCTCGGGAATCGTCGTACCCGGCACCGGCTTCGCCCTCCAGAACCGCGGCGTCGGGTTCTCCTTGGAGCCCGGTCACCCGAACCGCCTCGGCCCCGGGAAGCGGCCCCTCCACACCATCATTCCGGCATTCGTGACCAGGGGCGGGACGCCGTGGCTCTCGTTCGGCGTGATGGGCGGGCCCATGCAGCCCCAGGGGCAGGTACAGGTGCTGCTCAACCTCCTTCACTTCGGGATGGACGTGCAGGAGGCCATCGACGCACCCAGGTTCAGACACCTCGAGGGGCGACGCGTCGCGTTCGAGTCCATTCCCGCCCACGTGGCGTCGAAGCTCGAGGCGCTGGGTCACGACCTCGCCGACCCGCGGGACTTCGCGTTCGGTGGTGCGCAAGCGATCGTACGACTGGAGCGGGGGTGGGCCGCGGGATCCGATCCGCGCAAGGACGGCATGGCGGCGGGAGGATGAGTATTCCATGAGCAAAGACGACTTTGTGATCCCGTTCGACCGGCTGCCCGCGCGCTTCGCGGAGCAGATCGAGCACCCTCCGGCCGAGCCCGCGCTGCCGCGGGCGGCGGCGACCATCGTGCTTCTGCGCGACGGTGAAAGCGGGCTGGAGGTGCTGCTCATGCGCCGCAACCGGAACACGGGCTTCGTTCCGGGTGCGTACGTATTCCCGGGCGGACGTGTGGACGGGACGGACGCCACGCCCGACGTGCTCGACCGCATCGACGGTCTCGGTATCGACGAAGCCGCCCGGCGGCTCGCCCTGGTCGGATCGGACCCTCCGGCCATCGCCTACTACCTGGCCGCCCTTCGCGAAGCGTTCGAGGAGACCGGCATCCTCATCGGACAGCGGACCGACGGGGCGTCGCTCCCGACCGCCGCGTCCGACCCGGACGTCGATAGCATCCGGGACGACGTCATGGAGCACCGGATTCCCTTCGGCGAAGCGCTGTCACGGCTGGACTGCCGCATCGACGGGCTCTCGGTGGAGTATCTCGCGCACTGGATCACGCCGGTCGCCGAGCCCCGCCGGTACGACACACGCTTCTTTGCCGCGCGGGTGACGGGCGACACCGTACCCATCGTCGACCCACGCGAGATGACCGACGCGCTCTGGGTCGAGCCGGCGGCGGCGCTCCACGGGTACCGTGCCGGCGACCTGCCCATGGTGTTTCCCACCATCAAGACGCTGGAACAGCTCGCCGACTACCCGGACACGGCCACAGCGCTGGAGCGCATCCGTGCCGCACCCGTGCGCACGATCCTTCCGAGCCTGGTCATCACGCCCACCGGCGTGGGTCTGGAGCTGAACGACGAGGACTGAGCTGGCACGCGCCGCGCGGGTGGGATTCCTGGCCGGACTGATGGCGTCCTTCGCGGGCGCGACCGCCGTAGCGCAGGCGCCCGCGGGCCCGCCGCTGGAGATCCTCCACGGCTTCACCCTGATCGATGGGTTGGGCGGCGCGCCGGTCCCGGACGCAGCGCTGGCGGTGCGCGGCACGACCATCGTCGACGCGGGCCCTCTCCGGCAGGTCCTGAGCCGTGTCCCTCCGGGCGAGCGAGCGGTCCAGCTCGACCTCGGCGGCGGATACGTGGTGCCGGGACTGATCGACGCGCACGTACACCTGGCCACGGCCCCCGACCGGGACGTCGCCGCCCAGGAGCTTCGCCGCCTGTTCCGCTCGGGCATCACCGCCGTGCGGGACATGGCGGGCGACGCGAGGCTCCTCGGCGCGCTCGCGCTGGAAGCCGGCACCGGGCGCATCGAGTCGCCGGACATCTACTACGCGGCTCTGGTGGCGGGACCCTCGTTCTTCGAAGATCCGCGGACGCGGGCCTCCGCGGAGGGCGTCCCGCCCGGCGAAGCCCCCTGGATGCAGGCCATCACACCGGAGACCGACCTGGCGCTGGCCGTGGCCAGGGCACGCGGCACGTCGGCATCCGGCCTCAAGATCTACGCGGACCTCGAAGCCCGAGAAGTACGCCGACTGACCGCCGAGGCGCATCGACAGGGGCTGCCCGTATGGGCCCACGCCATGGTGTACCCGGCCCGCCCCCTCGAAGTCGTCCGTAGCGGCGTCGACGTGGTGTCCCACGTCTGTCCGATGGCCTGGGAAGCGATGGCCCAGGCGCCCGATCGCTACCACCACCCCGATCGCCCCGGTTACGAGCGGGTGAGCGCCGAGGCACCCGTCTTCGAGGCGCTGCTGCGTGAGATGGCCGAGCGCGGCACGATTCTCGACGCGACGCTGGCCATGCACCCCGCACCCGCGGGCCGGCCGGCCGTGTGCAGCAGGGACTTCGCCCGCGCCCTGGTCCGTCGAGCGCACGCCCTCGGCGTCCCCATCGCGGCGGGGACGGATTTCACCACGCCCGCGGACGAGCCTCCGGCGCTCTTCCGTGAGCTCGAGGCGCTCGTGGAGCACGGGGGCCTTTCACCCCTGGACGCGATCGCGGCCGCCACCAGGGTCGCGGCGGCCGCGATCGGCCTTCAGGACCGCATCGGAACGCTCCAGGCCGGCGCCGACGTCACGTTCGTGCTGCTGGCCGAAGACCCGACGGTCGAGATCGGCAACCTCCGGACCGTTCGCGAAGTGTGGAAGAACGCGGCGCGCCACCCCGTGGCCGACCCGCGCTGAGCGGGTCGGCGGACAAGTGCGGAGCGGGGCGCCGGCTCAGCGGTTGGCGGCCGCCCGCCCGATCTCGACGGTCTCGAAGCCGCTGTCACCCCAGTTCATGACGAACACGTCGAAGCCCTGAGCCATACGCGCTTCCACGTTGTCCGGACCCGCCGGGAATCCGCACATCAGGTCGAACTCGTCGCATGTATCGAGCACGGTCTGGATGGCCGCCTCCCACGCCGCCTCGTCGAGCACGCGTGTGCCGTCCGGCTGCGTGGTGGAGAAGACGCCCCGCAACGTGCCCGCACCAGGCCAGAGCACCCCGATCCCCGGCACGGCCGCGATCTCACGGATGTTCTCCAGGCCCTCCAGGCTCTCGATGATGACCCACGAGATGAGCTCTCCCTCGGGTGAGAGGGGCCACAGATCGGCCTTCTCGCGATACTCCTCCGGGGAGACGCCCCAGTACTCGGGACCCATACCCAGGTCGTCGTCAGGCCGCGTGCCGCCGTTGGACACGAAGCGCATCGCGTCGAGCCCGAGCTCGAGCTCCTCGGCACTTTCGACGTGCACGAACATGACGCCGCTCACACCCGCCGCGAGCTGCTGATGGACGTGCTGGGCGGCGTTCGGGTCTTCGGAGATCTTCTCCATCTTCACCACGAAGGGGTGCGTCCGGGCCGTCGCACCGCCGGTGTGCATGGCCCGCACGAACTCCTGGAACCCGGGAAGGGCCTCGTCGACACCCCCTTCCATGGCGCTGTGGAAGACGTAGTCGGCTTCCGCGAAGCCCATGGTTTCCGCCGCGAGCTCCTCGGGGGTCTTGATCTCGGAGGGGTCTGGAGGGCCCGCGTCCCGCCCACGCGCCGGCGTGGCACGAGGTACGTACAGCCCGAAGACCGGGGCGTCCTGCTCGTGCAGAGCGATCATCGGGTTCATGTGGACCGCCTCCGCGGAACCCGACGCGCCGGCGCGGGCCTCGCCCTCGGATTGACATCCCGACAGGGCCAGCATGGCAAAGCCGGCCAGACCGAGTCTCGTTGAAACGTGCATGGGTGCTCCTGTTTCTACCTGGGGTGGAAGCGCCAGACGGCCTTCGCCGGATGACACGTACGGAGCCATCCGTCGAGGCATCCGTAGCCGGCTCACGGTACGTCAGGGGGTGCCCCATCGCAACCGAGCACGGTACCCGCGCCGGGACCGCTCGCGTGCGTTACCTTCCCCGCATGCGCACTTCGTTTCTG
>JBBDSN010000112.1:0-6038 GCA_040904885.1 Gemmatimonadota bacterium
CATGGAGGGGACCTACCCCTCGAGGAGCCGTCTCACCAGCCCCTGGTTGACGTCCGCGTCCCAATGCGTTCCACCGGCCACCTTCTTGTAGATGATCCCGTCGCGCCCGATCAGAAACGTCTCTGGCACACCCGTCGTCTGGTAGATCCGTTGGATGTTTCCGGACGGATCGTGAAGGATCGGGAAGGTCAGCTCGAACTGGTCCGCGAAGGCTCGCAGATCTCCACCGGGATTCCCGCTGAGGTCCCGCTCACCGGGCCGGGCGTCGACGCTCACAGCGAGAATCTCGAAGTCCGTACCCTCGAATTCCTCGTAGAGTCGTTGCATGGACGGCATTTCCTCCCGGCACGGCGCGCACCAAGTGGCCCAGATGTTCATCAGGACCACTTTGCCCGAATAGTCCGCGAGAGACACCTCCGCTCCGTCCAGCGTATACGCGCTGAAGTTCGGTGCCTCCGTACCGGTCAGCACGGGCCGGTAGCTTTCCCGTCCCAGCCAGGCAATCAGGACGATCGAAGCCACGCTCACGATGGCCCAGAGATAGGGCGAACGGAAAAAGCTACGCTTCATCGAGCGGTCTCACCCACTGCCGCGAGGGACGGAATCATACAGCACCGACTGCTCGCAATGCTACGAATGACGGGGCTCATTGTTCCCCGCCATCGCCGCGCCGACCGACCGCGAGAGAGACCTCGTCCCCACGGCGCAACTCGGTTTCGGCGGCCGGCTCCTGCTCGACGACGATTCCTTGATCCCGCCCAAACCGGAAAACCTCCCGGACCTCCGCCACGGCGAGCCCCAGGGAGTCCAGCACGGACAGCGCTTCGGCCTCCTCGAGACCGAGCACCAGGGGCATCGAAATGAGCGCGGGGCCGGTGCTCACCACGAGGGAGACCCTGGCCGGCAGCGAGACCTCGGTGTCCGGGCTGGGGCTCATCTCGACCACGCGCCCCCTGGGCTCTTCGGACTCGGCCGAGTCCGTGTCCACGAAGAAGCCGCTCGCGCGAAGCACGACCAACGCCTGGCTCGAGGCGAGTCCGCGTACGTCCGGCACCGACCGCCTTTGCGGACCGAGGCTCACCGTCACGTCGACCGGGGTATCGGGCAGCGCGGCCTGACCGGGGATGGGTGACTGACCCACGACACGACTGGCCTCGATGCCCGGATGCGTGATCGAGTCGACCTCTCCGAGCTCGAGGCGCGCGCCCGCGAGGCGCTCCCGGGCCGTCTCGAGATCGACGCCGCGCAGATCCGGCACCTCGAACATGTCGCCCGGCGGGGGCGGAGCCGGAAAGACGACGCGCGTCGCCAGGAGATACCCGACGCCCCACCCGACCAACGCGATGGCCGCGATCACCCCGACCAATCGTACGCTGGGAACCGGACCGAACGGCCCCTGACCCGCCCCCTCACCACCGCGCGCCGACCTGCGTCTCCGCCGTCGCTCGAGCGAACCTCCCAACTTCATCCTGTTCTCCTCATCCGCGCGGCAAAGGCGCCATCGAAACCGGCCGACCAGGGCATGATCGACAGGCGCCCCTCGGCATCCATCATCTCCCCAGGTACGGCACCCGTGCTATCGATCCCGAAGTCCGCGTGCGTACCCAGGAAGCGGTCGATGCGGTCCTCGTTCTCCTCAGGCTCCAAGGTGCAAGTGGAGTACACGAGCAGTCCCCCCGGCGGAACGAGTCCCACTGCGGCCTCCAACATCCGGTCCTGGAGCCCGGCGAACCGCCGGATCCCCTCGGGTTCGAGCCGCCAGCGAGCGTCGGGATGACGAGCGAGCGTCCCCGTCCCCGAGCAGGGGACGTCGAGGAGCACGACGTCGGCCTGACGGAGCGGGGGACGCAGGGCGTCGGCGACCACGCACGAGACGGCTCGTCCGGTGCGGCGGCTGTTCTCTTTCACCATGCGGATGCGGGGCTCGGAAAGATCGGCAGCCAGAAGATGCGCCGCTCTCCCCGATACGGCGAGGGCCTTGCCGCCCGGGGCTGCACACAGGTCTGCAACGACCGTGCCCGACGGCACGTCCGCATAGCGCGCGACGAGCCCCGCGGCCGGGTCCTGGATGATGGAACCGGGAACGGCAGCCAGCGCGGTCGCGGGGTGCGCGCCTTCCGGGAGACGCACGCACGTCGGTCCGTCCGCCACCGACTCGGCGGCGATCCCGGCGCGCTCCAGCCGCTCGAGCACCGCGTCGGTGCCCAGGTCGAGGGCCATGAGGAAGGTCTTCGGGCGGCGGTTGTCGGTCTCCACCAGCGTCTTCACCGTCTCGAACGGCCACCGGGCGAGCCACCGCTCCACCAGCCAGCGCGGATGGGATCCCCAGGTCTCGAGGAATCCCAGCGGATCCCGCTCCGGATCCGGGTAGGCGTCGGGACCATCACCGCGCTCCGCGACCTTGCGGAGGACCGCGTTCACGAGTCCGGTGGGTCTGGGGCCCGCCACCTCGCGCACCTGGTCGACCGCTTCGGACACGGCGGCGAAGACCGGCACGGAGTGCATGTACAAGGCCTGGTAAGCCCCGAGGCGGAGCACCTCCAGCACGGTGGCATCGAGCGAGCTCAGTCCTCGGTCCACGTGCAGGCCGATCAGGTGATCGAGCCGACCGCGCAGTCGCGTGGTCCCGTACGTGAGCTCGTGCACGAACGCGCGGTCGCGCTCGGCAAGGCCTTCGACCGTGGCGCCGAACGCCCGGTCGAGGCGCCGGCCCCGCTCCACCTCGGTTCGGATCCGGAGCGCGGCCGTGCGCGCGGCGGACACGGTCGTCAGGCCAACATCCCCTTGGTCGGAGACGAAGGAACCGCGATCTCACGAGAGGGCATGCGACCCGCCAGGTAGGCGAGGCGGCCGGCCAGCACCGCGTGCTTCATGGCGTGGGACATGCGCACCGGGTCGTCCGCGGCGGCGAGCGCCGTGTTCATCAGCACCCCGTCCACGCCCTGCTCCATCGTGACGCACGCGTCGGACGCCGTGCCCACGCCCGCGTCGACGATGACCGGCACTTCGAGCCTCCGCTTGATCTCGCGGATGAAGTACGGGTTGACGACCCCGAGGCCACTGCCGATCGGACTCGCGAGCGGCATGACGGCCACGCACCCGGCATCTTCGAGACGGAGCGCCGTGATCAGGTCGTCGTTCGTGTACGCCATGACCTTGAAGCCCTCGTCGGCCAGGATCTTCGCCGCTTCCAGGGTCTGGTAGACGTCGGGCAGGAGCGTGCGCTCGTCACCGATGACCTCGAGCTTCACGAACTCATTGAAGCCGGCGGCCCGGGCGAGGCGGGCGTAGCGCACGGCGTCTTCGGCCGAATAGCACCCGGCCGTGTTGGCGAGGAGGAAGAACTCCCCGGGATCGAGGTGATGGAGGACCCCTTCTTCTTTGGTCCGGTCGAGGTCCACGCGTCGGACGGCGACCGTCACCATCTCCGAGCCGGAGGCCCGGATCGCGTCGACCATCACCTCGTTCGTCGTGTACTTGCCCGTTCCGACGATGAGGCGCGAAGTGAACGTATGCCCACCGATCTCGAGAGGGGCGTCCAGCGCCCGCGCTGCATCGAGCTCCGCAATCGATTCCGTCATATCAACCTCCGCCGACGAAGTGCACGAGCTCGATCGTGTCTCCTTCGTCGATCGTGAATTCTTCATATCGGTCGCGCTCCAGGATCTCCCGGTTGAGCTCGACCACCACCATGCCCGGCTTCAGGTCGAGCGATTCCAGGAGCGTCCGCACGGATTGACCACCCGTCACGTCGCGCTCCTTCCCGTTCACTTGGACGCGTACCGTCTCCGTTGTCTTCATATGCCCTCCGTAGATGGGCTTTCCAGCGCAGCAAGATAGCCGAGCACGGCGGCGGCCGGGTCTGGCGCTGCCCATACGCCGCGCAGCACGGCCACCCCGAACGCGCCGGCGCTCGTGACTTCACGGACCCTGTCCGGATCGATGCCGCCGATGGCCAGAACCGGAATCCCCAAAACCTCGTCGATGACGCCGCCGAGTCCGGCTGAGCCCAGGGTGGCCCTGCCGGGATGACTTTCCGTGTCGTATACCGTACCCACGAAGGCGTAGTTTGCGCCGTCGTCCCGCGCGGTGCGTAAGGCCGCGACGTCGTGCACCGATGCCCCGATCATGCGTTCAGGGCCGAGGAGCGCACGCGCCTGCGAGACGGACAGCGACCGCGCGCCGAGGTGGGCCCCGTCGAGCCCGGCGGCGAGCGCCACGTCCACCCGGTCGTTCACGAGGAGCCACGTCCCGCTCCCGCTCGCCTCACGCGCCAGAGCAACGGCCAGCTCGTAGACACGCCGGCCGGTGGACCGGGGACCCCGTATATGAAGGGCGATGCGCCCGGCTCCGGCGTCCATGACGCTCGCCGCACGCTCG
Organism: Gemmatimonadota bacterium; assembly: GCA_040904885.1. Lineage (GTDB taxonomy): Bacteria > Gemmatimonadota > Gemmatimonadetes > Longimicrobiales > Gaopeijiaceae > JAWLHJ01. The sequence continues at coordinate 4,381 of JBBDSN010000112.1, forward strand.
ACGAAGTCGGGGCGGGCGAGAACGGACGAGTCGGTGACGATGTGCAGGCGTGGAAGACCGGACCGGGGCAAAGGGGCCGTCCCGTCACTCGAACGTCTGGCCGACCGACACACCGCGCCCGTTGATCCAGTCGGCGGCGGCCATCCTGCGACTGCCGGGCGGCTGCACCTCACGGATCAGGACCCGGTCCGTCCCGGCGGCAACCACGACGCCTTCGGACGGCTCGGCGGCCAGCACCTTCCCCGGTACGGAAGCACGCGCCAGCGGGTCGGCTCCGTTTCCGGACGTCCCCGATTCGGCTCCTGATTCGGCAGAGACCGCCGCCGTGAGGACGTCCGGCCGGTAGAGCTTCACGGGCAAGTCGTCCAGAGTCGTCCACGCGCCCGGCGCCGGGTCCATCGCCCGGATGTGGTTCGCGATCTCGAGCGCCGGGCGATTCCAGTCGATGCGCGCCGTCGTCCGATCGATCTTCGGCGCGAAGGTCGCGGCCTCGTCGTCCTGCTCGACCTCCTCCACCGCGTCCATGGAGAGCAACGCCAGCGCCTCGACGAGCACCGCCGCACCAACCTCGGACAGCCGCAGGGTGAGCTCCCCGGCCGTTTCGTCCGGCAGGATGGGCTCAGCGGCCTGATGGATGATGGGACCCGCGTCCATCGCCTCGACCATCCTCATGACCGTCACGCCCGTCTCCTCGTAGCCACGCGCGATCGCCCAGTTGATCGGCGCGGCGCCCCGAAGTTCCGGCAGCAGCGAGGAATGCAGGTTGACGGAGCCGAGCCGCGGCACATCGAGCACTTCGCGCGACAGGATGTGCCCGTAGGCGACCACCACCGAGACTTCCGGCCGCAGATCGCGGATGAGCGACAGGAACTCCTCGCCCCTCGGACGATCCGGCGTCAGCACCGTCAGGCCTTCTTCGAGGGCCGCCTGATTGACCGGCGATGGGGTGAGGCGCCGCCCACGCCCGGCCGGGCGGTCCGGTTGCGTGACCACCGCCACGATCTCGAACCCTTCGCCCACCAAAGCCCGCAGCGACGGGACAGCGAAGTCGGGCGTGCCCCAGAAGAGGATCCTCATCGGGCCGTCACGACTCCTCTTCGCGCAGCTTCTTCCACTTCTTCAGAAGCATGCGCCGCTTCAGCGCCGTCACGCGATCGAGGAAGAGGATGCCATCCACATGGTCGATCTCGTGCTGCAACGCCCTGGCGAACAGCTCGTCCCCCTCCAGCGTGATGGGCTCACCCTTGGCGTCGAGACCTTCGACCCGCACCGACACGGCACGCTCGACCACCTCCTCGAGGCCGGGAATGCTGAGGCACCCCTCCGGCTCCTTGTCGGTCTCCGGGCTCGACCAGATGATGCGCGGATTCACGATGGCGACCCGCTCGTCGTCATGATCCTCGCGCCGAAGGTCGATCACGATGATGCGCTGCGACAAACCGATCTGGGGTGCGGCCAAGCCGATCCCCTCCGCGTGGTACATCGTCTCGAACATGTCGCGGACGAGCGTCTGGAGGTCCGCGTCGAACACGGTGACCTCGTCGGCTTCCTCGCGAAGCACCGGGTCTCCGAGAAGTACGATTTCACGTACGGCCATGGCGTCAGTCGTCCTTCGCTTCGCCCTTCACGTCGAGCACCGCGGCCACCCGGGCCCGGTC
>JBBDSN010000113.1:0-6025 GCA_040904885.1 Gemmatimonadota bacterium
ACCGGAGCGAACCTTGCTGAAGTGGATCCGCGACGCACGCATCGACCTGAAGACCGGCCTCGTGGTCATCGCTCTCGCACTGGCGGTGTGGGCGGTGGTGATCTTCGTGAACATGCGCGACTTCGTGCCGGATGAGCTGACGGACGATCCGGCCGCGCCGGCGCCCACGACCCCCCCGGAGCCGGTCAACTCACCGCGCTAGCCATGGTCCGGCTGCCACGCCCTCCGGCCGGCAGCGGGCGAGCCCCTGATCGGCCGAGCTCAGCGAACCGGCTGAATCGCCCCGAGCGCGACGTGGTCGCGCAGCCACGTGGTCACGATCTCGCCGACGACCCGGCCCAAGTCGTCGAGCCCGTCCGGCTTCGGATGGTATGCGTCGGCCCCGAGCTCGAGTGAGCGCTCACGGGCGTTCGGATCCGGCGAGGCGGTGAGCACGACAATCGGAAACGGGTCGCGCCAGTGCCGGTTCCGGACGTGCTCCAGGACACCGAAGCCATCGATGTCGGGCATGATCAGGTCGAGGATGACCAGGTCCGGAAACGGATGGGAGCGGCGGTCCTGAAACGGAGGGGTCCCCTCCAGGTAGGCGACCCCCTCGCGCCCGTCTCCGGCCACACGGACATCGAGACCGGGAAACGCACGGCGGGCCGCCACTCGGATGAGGGCCGCATGGTCGCCAGCGTCTTCTACGACCAGCAGCGTCGGCTCGGGTGAGAACAAGATGTTCGAACCTCGTAGACCAAGAGCACGGATGTAAGTGAGTGGGGGGTACTGTATAAGATGGCGAACAACGCCACATGTTTCCAGCGGAATCCGCAGAAGAGGGGTTTCGATTCGGTGACGGTCTGCATACGGAGCGCTTCCCGACGTGGGCCCTCGCGCTCGCCGGGGGGATGGCCCGACCCGCCAACGCACCCCATTATGAAGCATCCATTTCCATACCACGGAGAGACCCATCGATGCGTAAAGCGATCTCCCTCGGACTCATCGCCCTGGCGCTCGCGCTCGGAGCCCCGCAGCAGGCCGAAGCCCAAGCCGCGCCGACGGGGTTGCTCGAGGTCGGAGCCGCGGCTCCGGATTTCGCGCTTCCCGGCGCCACCCGCTACGGCTTGCTCGAGGAGCCGGTTCGGCTCAGCGACTACGAGGGCAAGACAGTCGTCCTCGCCTTCTTCTTCCGCGTTCGAACGCGTGGCTGAACAGTCCAACTGACAGCGTACCGTGATCAGTACGCAAGCCTCTTCAAGAACGGACAGAACGTGGTCGTCATGGGCATCTCGAACGATTCCCCCGAGGAGCTCCGCTCCTGGGCCTACGACGCGGACTTCCCGTTCCTCTTCGCCAGCGACCTCGAGAACGAGGGGCGTACCTACGCCGCGTTCGGAGGCGGGCTGCGCGACAACAACATGGTGGACAGCCGGGCCGTCATCGTGGTCGGCCCGGACCAGCGCATCGCCGGCGTGATCCCGCAGTTCAACCAGGTCGATCCGGCCGCGTACGAGGAGCTGGCCGCGATCATCGACCGGGTCACGCCGGAGCCCGAGGACCCGGGGCAGGAGCGGTAGCAAGCCCGTTCGTGGGTGTCAGCTCGTGGGGTTCAGCACGAGAGGGTCGGGCCGGCACGTCCGGGCCGGCCCTCTTCGTTTGAACCCGGTGCCACGTTGCGTCGCGGCCGGCCGGGGTAGCCCGCCGCCTCCGCGCACTCTACTCTGGTCACGGGACGCGGAGCGACCGCGGCCCGACACCCTGCACCGGAACCGAAGGCCCATGAATCGTCTGTACTCACTCCCCCTCGTCTTCTCGGTCGCGCTCGGCGCTTCGGCGTGCGGGGGCGACGTCCCGGCCGAACAGGACGAGGCCTCCGTCCTCGCCGAATATGTCGCGGTCGGCACGCCCGCACCCGACTTCGAGCTCCGCGCCGCCACCCGCTACGGCGTGCTCGACGAGCCCGTCAGCTTGAGCGACTACCGCGGCAAGACCGTGGTGCTGGCCTTCTTCTTCCGCGCCCGGGGGAGTGGCTGAACAGTCCAGATGACAGCGTACCGTGATCAGTACGCAAGCCTCTTCAACAACGGCCGGAACGTGGTGATGCTGGGCATCACCCAGGACCCCGTGGAGGACCTCCACGACTGGCTCCACGAGACCGACTTCCCGTTCGTCTTCGCCAGCGACGGGGTGAACGACGCGGACACCTACGCCCGCTACGGCGGACCGCTTCGGGACGAGGACGGAACGGCGAACATCGACCGACGCACGGTCGTGGTGGTGGACTCCGAGGGGAACGTCGCCGCGGTCATCCCGCAGTTCCGTCAGGTCGATCCGACCGCGTACGAGGAGCTCGCGGAGATCGTGGACCGGGTCACGCCCGAGGCGGAGGACGTCGAGCCGTGAGCCGATGAGGGACGCCCGGGTCGGTGTCGCCGGCCCGGGCGTCCGGTCATCCGGTCAGTTGCCGAGCACCCGCTCCACCGCAGCGACCAGGTCCTGCGAGGGACCCACGCCGGTGTAGGCGACACGGCCGTCGGCGTCGAGCAGCACAACGACGGCCGTCGTCGGGGCCTGATACGCGCGAACTGCCTCGCCGCGTGCGTCGTAGAGGAACGGGTAGTCGTGCCCGGCACCCTCGATGTGCCGCTGGATGCGCCTCACACTCTGCGCGACCGCCACGGCGACCGCGACGACCTGGACCTGATCCCCGTACATCGACTGGACCCGGTCCATCTGGGGCTGCAGCGCCTCACACTGCTCGCACCACGTCGCCCAGAACTCGATGAGCGCAGGCCGCCCTTCCACCAGCTGGAGAAGGTCGACCTCGTTCCCGTCGAGGTCCTCGAGCACGGCCGCCGGGGCCTGCGTGCCGATGGGAAGCGCCACGGAGCCTTCGCCCGCCGACTGCGCCCGAGCCTCGGGAGCGAGCCACGCGAGCCCGACAAGCGTCAGCACGGGGATCATGGAGAAGAGCTTGGCATGCATGTGGGATTCCCTGTCTGGAGCCGAGCGGGCCACGGAGCCGCTCAGAAGTTGTATCCGGCCGTGACGAAGTAATACTCCGCCATGCCGATCATGATCACCGCGGCGGCTCGCTTGATCCATACCATCCACGCTCCCGAGCGCGGCAGCAGCGCCAATGTGCCGGAAAAGAGCCCCACGCCGACGAGCAGCGCCGTCATCCCCAGCGAGAACACGAACAGGTAGACGAACCCCATGAGGCCGGCCTGGGTCGCCGCGACCCAGGTGAGCACCACGGCGAACGCCGGTGCGCCGCAGGGTGCGGCAACCACCCCGGACATCGCGCCCATCACGAACACCGCACCGTACGAGCCGCCCTCCGTCTGCGAAGCCGCCTGCATGAGCTTGCGCGGCACCGGAACGGGCAGGACATCGAGCATCGCCAGCGCGAACAGGACGAGCAGGTTGCCGATCGCGATCCGGGCCCACGGGCTCGCGCTGACCGTGCCGAAGAGCTGTCCCGACACCCCGGCGATCGCGCCCAGCAGCGCATAGAGGGTGGCCAGCCCGACCGCGTACGTCAGGGTGAGCCCGACCGTGCGCGCCTTCGACTGATCTTCCCGCGAAGTCCCCGCGATCACGGCCGCGGTGATGGGAATCATCGGGTACACGCAGGGCGTGAGGCTCGTCAGGAGCCCGGCCCCGAACATGGCGGCGAGCGCGAGCGCAGGACTCGACGACAGAGCCTGCGAAAGGCCACCTGCCGGCTCTATCTGGAGTAATGCGAAGATTTCCAAGGATTTCCGGACCGTAGAGGCGAATCGAGGACAAACACCCCGGCGCTCGACCGGGTTCCCGCCAACTTCCCACGGGACGGGCCGTCGCGCTACCTCTGTCGACCTCGAGTTCCCATTGGAAGGGATGCGCGAAGAAGGGATCAAGATGGTGATGTCGCTCGGGGTGCTCGTGCCACACGCCGGCGGAGAAACCAGTCCGAGGCCGACGCCGTAGGAGAGATCGCACGGCCCCGTTCAGCGGAGCGTGCTCGAGAAACCCGCGCCGACCCGGTTGGCGCACGTCCCCCGTTTCTGCACTTTCGGAGCATGCGTAAACAGACCCTGATCACGTCCTTGCTCGTCGCCGGCTGCGGGCCCGCGGAGCCTCCCGCCGTCATGGTGGACGAGGTCTCGTTCTCGGAAGAGCAGGTGCTGGGACTGTCCGACGACCGCCGCCGGATCCTGGCATACCTCACCGCGTTCGGGCTCGCGGTGGCCGATTCCACGACCGCCGAGCTGGGCACGCCGAGAGTGGAGACGTGGGTCGCCGACCGTCGGCTCGAGATCCTCGCCGCGGAGCTCACGCTCGAGAAGCACGACGTGTCGGAGGAAGTGCTCGAATCACGCTACCTGACCGACCCGGAGTGGGAGCTCACGGTCCGCCACATCCTGTTCTTCAGCGAGCGTTGGCGGTCGCCCGAGCACCGTGCGGAGGCGATGGCGAAGGCCGAACGGGCCTTGGAGCTGCTCCGGGCCGGAGCGGATTTCGCGGAGACGGCTGCCGACCTCTCCGAGGAGCCGGGTGCGGAGGGCCGCGAGGGCTTGCTCACGCCCGGACGGGAAGGAGCCTGGGTGCCCAAGTTCTGGGCTGCGGCCGTCGCGCTCGAGCCCGGGGAGATCAGTCCCGTGACCGAGACCCAGTACGGATACCACATCCTGCGCCTGGAAGACCGGGAGGTCGTTCCGTTCGCGGAAGCGAGGACGACCGTGGCTCGTGAAGTCGCGACCCAGATCGAGGATCCACGAGCCGTGCTCGACGCCTGGCTGGACGAACAAGGGCTCGAGGGAGACGACGAACGGAGGGCCAGGGCGCTCGAGGAAGCACAACGCCGCGACATCGAGGTCCCCGCCGCGGAGCGCGCGGAGCTCGAGCGTCGATGGGAGGACCGGGTCTACCGGTGGACGGCCGCCTTCGGCTTCCGCTACGGGCTCGGCCCCGAGCAGGTCGGGGCCGCCGCGCTGCGAGCGCTCTCTCTGTCCGGCCAGAACGCGGCGATCGCCCGTTCCGAGATCGAAGCGCACGAGGACGTGTTCGAGCGGCGCTACGACATCCGCACCTCCTCCGACGCTCCATGAAGGCCAAAACCAAGCGACAACTCCAGTTCGTTCTGGGCTTCTCCGCGTTCTTCATCGCGCTCTGGTTCCTCTGGAACACCCCAGTCGTCTACCCGCTCAAGATCTTCGTCGTGCTTCTGCACGAGATCAGTCACGCCGCCGCTTCGCTGGCGACGGGAGGCTCCGTGCAGCGGATCGAGCTCGACCCGTACCAGGGCGGCGCGTGCTACTGTCCCGGAGGGAACGCCTTCATCGTACTGAGCGCCGGGTACCTCGGAAGCCTGGCATGGGGCGGTGCCATGTTCGCGGCGGCCCGTTCGCGGCGGGTCCGCACCCACTGGGTGAATACCGCCATCGCCGGGCTCGTGATCCTCATCACCCTGCTCTACGTTCGAACCGGATTCGGTCTCACGTTCGGCATCGTATTCGGGGTCGCGCTGCTCTGGACCGCGACGCGGGCCGGCCCGGCAATCAATCGTATGATCCTGTTCGCCCTCGGACTCACGAGCGCCTTGTACGCCATCCTGGATATCAAGAGCGACATCCTGGACCGGCCGAACCTCCGCTCCGATGCGCGGATGTTGGCCGAGATCACGGGGGTGCCCACGGTCGTGTGGGGCGTGATCTGGATCTCGTTTGCGCTCGGGTTCAGCGTGTGGCTGCTTCGGCGCGCATACCGCGACGCGTAGTCGGTGGGCCCGGCCCCGCCACGAGATATGGTGTCAGGACCCTCCAGGAGCCACAACGTATGGTGCCCCTGAACACGGCCCTTGCCTCCAAGTCCCAACCGGTGATAGGTTGGCTGTGTCCGAGACAAAACGTCCTCGGATGGGCCCCGACCGAGATTCCAGATTGAACCTCGTCGGTGGACCGAGGGCCTCACGGCCCACCGGTGCTCCGCCCGATGTCGACTCGAAAACAGGAGGTGATCCTTGTCTAGTCCGAGTACCCTGTCCAGCCTGGCACGG
>JBBDSN010000114.1:0-6008 GCA_040904885.1 Gemmatimonadota bacterium
CGTCCTTGAAGATCTGCTCCTCCATGAGCGCCTCGGCGAAGCCCATGTAGGCCGAGCCTTCCATCTGACCCTCGACGAGGACAGGGTTGAGCGCCCGCCCGCAGTCGTGCGCGATCCAGATCTTCTTCACGTCGACGAAGCCGGTCTCGACCTCGACGTCGACCTCGGCCACGTGCGCGGTGAATGAATAGGCCGGTGAAGAGCCGATCGTGCCGCCCCGGTAGTCGCCGTGCACGTCCTTCGGCGTGTTGTACGAGCCGGTCGAGCCGAGTGTGCCGAACTTGGCCTCGGCGAGGTTGAATGCCTCGCGAACCGGCATCTGCCGCTCGGTGTCGGGGGCCCAATATGCGCGGCCGCCTGCCAGCAGCACCTCACCGGGCTTCACTTCCCACGCCTCGGCCACCGCCTCCTGGACCATCCGGCGGAGCTTGCGCGCCGCATCGATGGCGGCGTTTCCGAGCATGAACGTGACCCGGCTCGAATAGGCGCCGAGGTCGACGGGCGTGAAGTCGGTGTCCCCCCGCATGACCCGCACGTGATCGAGCGGAACGCCGAGCTCCTCGGCCGCGATGTACGCCACCACGGAGTCGCACCCCTGCCCGATCTCGCTCGCGCCGCTGAACACCGCGACGCGCCCCGAACGGTCGATCTGCATCTGCACGCCAGACTGCGGCATGTCGTTCGGATAGATCGGATAGTTGGTTCCTGAGATATAGGTTGAGCCAGCAACGCCTATCCCTCTGCCAAACGGCATGTTACGGAATTTATTCCGCCACTCGCTGGCCTGCTCGACGGATTCCAGGCATTCGAGAAATCCGTTAGACGTAATCCGTAACTCGTTGATAGTGCGTGTGTTGGAGCCGATGAAATTGTAACGGCGAAAATCGATGGGATCGAGGCCGGTTCTCTCGGCCAACTTGTCGATCTGGACCTCGAACGCGAACCGGGGCTGCACCGAGCCGTGGCCCCTCTTCGGTCCGCACGCCGGCTTGTTCGTGTAGACGCGGGTGGAGTCGAACCGGTAGGCCGGCATGTCGTAGGGCGCGCACAGGAGCTGGCCCGAGTAGTACGTCGTCACGAGCCCGAACGAGGCGTACGCGCCCCCGTCGAGAAGGATCTTCGCATCGACGGAGGTCAGCTTGCCGTCGGCGGTCGCGCCCGTCCGGTACTTCATGTGGAACGGATGCCGGCCCCGGTGCGAGTAGAACACTTCCTCGCGCGTGTACAGGATCTTCACGGGCCGGCCCGTGATCATGGCGAGCTTGCCGACGCAGAACTCGAGGTCGAACGGCTCGCTCTTCCCGCCGAACGCCCCGCCCACCAGCGGTTGGAGGACGCGCACCTTCGCAGGGTCGATTTCGAGGACGCGCGAGAGCTCGCGGTGCAGGTAGTGCGGCACCTGGGTCGACGACCAGACCGTGAGCTTCCCGCTCCCTTCGAACAACCCGATGGCGCAGTGCGGCTCGATGGGCGTATGGGTCGTGCCCTCGAAGAAGTACTCGCCCTCGACCACGACGTCGGCCTCGGCCAGCCCGGCATCGACTTCGCCGAACTCGAGCTTCACCTTCTTGGTGATGTTCCCGCTCCAACCTTCCTTGCGCGGGTCGTGGATGTAGGGGGTGGAGCCGTCGGCCTCCAGGGCACTGAACGGATCGTGGAAGGCGGGGAGCTCCTCGTAGTCGACCCGGATCAGGTCGAGCGCGCGGATGGCGGTGTCCTCGTCCACGGCCGCGACCGCCGCGACGCCGTCCCCGATGTAGCGCACGCGGTCGACGCACAGCGGATACTCGTCGGGCGTCCAGGGGATGATCCCGTAGGTCGTCGCCATGTCCCGGCCGGTCACGACCGCGTGAACTCCGTCGAGCGCCTCCGCCTCCGAAGTATCGATCGAGACGATGCGGGCGTGGGGGTGCGGGCTCCGCAGGATCTTTCCGTGCAGCATCCCCGGAAGGGCGATGTCGTCGGTGTACACGGCCCGGCCGGTGGACTTCTCCAGACCCTCGACCTTACGCATCGAGGTCCCGATCAACGTCAAGTCCGACTCGGTGTTACGCGATGGCTTGATCATGGCTGCGCCTTCTGTTGAGGCCGGACGCCACGCGCTTCACGCAACCGCGCCCCCGCCGCCTCCACCGCATCGTAGATCTTCGCGTAGCCCGTGCAGCGGCAGAGGTTGCCCGAGAGCGCTTCGCGGATCTCGTCCCGGGTCGCCGCGGGGTTCTCATCGAGGAGCGCGGCCGCGGAGCACAGGATGCCCGGAGTGCAGAACCCACATTGGGCTGCACCGTTCAGGTCGAACTCGTCCTGGAGCGGGTGGGGGCCGTCGGCCGTCGCGAGCCCCTCGACCGTGACGACGCGCCGGTCCAGGGCCTCCCACACCGGCGTGATGCAGGAAAGCGTCGGTACGCCATCCACCAACACGGTGCAAGCACCGCAGTCGCCCTTGTCGCATCCCTGCTTCGAACCGGTGAGCCTGAGGACGTAGCGAAGCGTCTCCAGGAGCGTGTAGTGGTTCGGAACACCGACTTCGTAACGGTCTCCGTTCACCGTGAGGCGTGCGATGTCGATTGTGGATTCCATGGGGATAAGGTGGCTACCGGACCCACCCGCTCGCAATCCGTCGTGCCCTTCGGACCCTCCCGCACCCCCGGGGGTAAGCACCCTCCCATCCCGGATCACCCATGGACACCGTGTGTCTCCGCGATGAAATTTGACGCTCAATACGTATGGGCGCCCTTCGCGCGACCCTCCCGGTGCCGCGGGGGTGGGAAGGACCCGCTGGACAGGAGAAACGCATATGCCGTACCCGGAAATGATGGTGGCCCCGATGCGCGAGGATCTCGTTCGCATCGGATTCGACGAGCTCAAGACCCCAGACGACGTGGACTCCGTGCTCGGGTCCGACAAGCGGACAACGCTGCTCGCGGTGAACTCCGTATGTGGCTGCGCGGCCGCGATGATGCGCCCGGCCGTCTATCTGTCGCTGCAGGGTGAGAAGAAGCCCGAGGTCCTCACGACCGTGTTCGCTGGCCAGGACCTCGACGCGACCGAGAAGGCGCGTGACTACATCACCGGCTATCCGCCGTCGTCGCCCGCGGTTGCGCTCTTCAAGGATGGGGAGCTCGTGTACTTCATGGAGCGGCACCTGATCGAGGGCCGTCATCCGGAGGACATCGCGTCCGACCTGCAGAAGGCGTACGAAGAGCACTGCTGACGACCGTCGCCTTCGGGCGGCGCATGACGCGACCTGCGAGCGGGTCCCCGGCGAGCCGGGGACCCGCTCTGCGTTGAGGGTTGCGGGAGCCCTCGAGCGCGGCGACGGACGAGCGCCCCGTCGGTCGCTGTCACGACCACGGCCGTCACTTCGGTTGCGAAGGAGGCGTCCGAGCGCGTATCTGAGAGGTGGGCGGCGCCCGATGGCGCTCCCGCCCCGACCCCTCGAAGGAGACCCCTCGTATGCGCGTGATCGACTGGCTACTCGGCGTAGCCCTGCCCCGGTTCTCGGCTTTCGCCTTCTTCGCCCTTCTCGCCCTGCCGCTCGCCCTCGCCGCCCAGGATCCGGCCGACCGGTTCGGCGTCTGGCGCATGCAGTCCGACGCGCCTCCTCCGTCGAGCAACATCATGACGTACGAGCCCCACGGAGATGGGGGCATGCGGATCACGGTCGAATCGACGAATGCGCGTGGCCAGGACTCGAAGTGGGGCTACGTGACGCTGTTCGACGGCGAGTTCCGGCCGGTGGACGGGCAGGAAGGCTCCGACACCGCGGTCGAGTTCGTGGACGACCGCACGACCCGCATCACGAATCGCCGGAACGGCCGCGTGACACAGGTCATCATCAACACGCTCTCGGAAGACGGCAACGTCATCGAGAACGAGTACGTGCGTCTCGACGCCGACGGCAAGATCACGGGGGTCGGTCACGCGACCTATGTGCGGGTGAGGTAGCGGCGTTCGGAACCGTTTGTCTCCGCGAGGCGTTCACAGGCGGAGGGTAGCGTTACACGTACCAGAGGGGGAGAGTCCATGGAGCATCTCGACGCGATCGTCATCGGCACCGGTCAGGCGGGGAAGCCCCTCGCCGGCGCGCTCGGCAAGGCGGGTCATCGCACGGCGATCATCGAAAAGGGCCGCGTCGGGGGGACGTGCGTCATCGACGGTTGCACGCCGACCAAGACCATGGTCGCGAGCGCCCGCGTCGCCCACCTCGCTCGTCGGGCTTCGGACTACGGTGTGAACGTCGGAGACGTGACAGTCGATCTCGAGGTCGTCCGCGGACGGAAACGCGATATGGTGGATGCGTGGAGCGAGGGCGGGAGGAAGGGGTTGAGTCGCATCGACGCCGTCGACCTGGTGTTCGGAACGGCGCGCTTCACCGGCCCGCGGCGCATCGAGGTCGAGTTGAACGACGGGGGCACGCGGACGATGGAGGCGGGCCAGGTCTTCATCAACACGGGGACGCGTCCTCGCGTGCCGCCCATCGACGGTCTGGACGACGTGCCCTGGCTCGACAACGCGTCGCTGATGGAGCTCTCGGAGGTGCCCGAGCACCTGGTCGTCCTCGGGGGAGGCTTCGTGGGGCTCGAGTTCGCGCAGATGTTCAAGCGGTTCGGCGCTCGTGTGACCATCATCGAAGGAGAGGGGCGTCTGGCGCCTCGTGAGGACGACGACGTGGCCGACGCGCTACGCGACATCCTCGAAGAGGACGGCATCGAAATCCTTTGCGGCCAGCGCGCCGGGAGGGTGGCGGCGGTGCCGGAGGGGGTTCGAGTGACGTTGGGGGACGATGCAGCGGGCGGATCCGTGACCGGCAGCCACCTCCTCGTGTCCGTGGGGCGTGTCCCCAACGCCGACGATCTGGGGCTCGAGCACGCGGGGGTCGAGCGGACGGAACGAGGCTTCATCGAGGTCGATGACGCGCTGCGGACCACGGCCGAGGGCGTGTGGGCGCTCGGCGACGTGAACGGCGGCCCGCCCTTTACGCATATCGCCTACGACGACTACCGGATCGTGCGGCAGAACGTGCTGGGCGAGGGCGGTGCGTCGCGCAAGGATCGGATCGTGCCCTACACGCTCTTCACGGACCCGCAGCTCGGTCGTGTGGGGTTGACGGAGCGCGACGCCCGCGAGCGGGGGCACGACGTCCGGGTCGCCAAGATCCCCATGGCGCGGGTCGCCCGCGCCGTGGAGACCGACGAGACGCGTGGGTTCATGAAGGCCGTGGTCGACAACGAGGACGGCCGGATTCTCGGGGCGTCGATCCTGGGTATCGAGGGCGGAGAGATCGCCTCCGCCATCCAGATCGCGATGATGGGAGGGCTCACCTGGCGCGACCTGCGTGACGGGACGTTCTCGCACCCGACGCTGGTGGAGTCGCTGAACAACCTGTTCGCTACGATCGAAGGCTGACCGCGGGGGCCAGCCGAGGTGCCAGGGTAGGCTATCGGCTCTGGCAGACCTCGCCTGGCGGCTCGCGCTCCGGGTCCGCATTGTGCGGTACTGCAGCAGAAACCCAGGACGTCGGGAGGCGCTACGATCTGCCTCCGTGGAGCATCTCCCAGAAGCCGCGGGGGGAGACGACAGGGACGGGGAGCGTCTCGGCGACGTCGAGGATGTCGCGGTCCCCTGTGACGACGACCTCGGCGAGGCCCGCGACGGCTTCGCTCAGCGCAATGAGATCGTCAGCGTCACGCATCTTGAGTGGCAGGGTGGGGGCAGAGGGAACGATGCCCGCCTCTCGGCGCAGAAAGGCCACGGCCTCGTCGGCGAGCTCCGGATGCATCCGCATCTTCTTGTCCAGGACCCGCCGGAGTTCGGTCAACACCGCCTCACCCAGGACAAGCTGGTGCTCAGCGAGAACAACATTCAGGACATCCTCGCAAATGCCTCTGGTCATGAACGCGCTGACCAGCATGTTGGTGTCGAGGGCTACCCTCAAGACACGTCCCGGAAAACGTCCTCATCGGTGAGGTATCCAGCTGCTTCCGCGAAGGGCATCATCCGCTTGC
>JBBDSN010000115.1:0-1028 GCA_040904885.1 Gemmatimonadota bacterium
CATAAAGACCCCCGACGGCCCCACATCGTTGAACCTCTCAGCGTCCGTCGTCCGCACGCGCAATCGATTCCCGGATGGCCCGCACCGTGTATTCGGCCCGGAAGTCGACGATCCGCTCGCCGAGGTCGATGATGCGCTGCAACGGAACGAGGCTCACACCATTGATGGACGCGAGCCCCGCGGCGACCCGTTGATCCCACCGGACGGTCTCGGGATCCACCACCGCCATGAAAGCCGTCACCCACATGTCGTCGTGGTAGCCGTCGCTCTCACCCTCCGCGACGCCGAGCACCTCCTCCGTGTAACGCTCCGTCTCCTCCCATCCAGGGGAGTAGAACTCGCGCACGAAGTGGGCGGTGCGGCCCGAGCCGGCCCAGCGCTCGTTGAGCGTCGCGGCCGCGGCCTCCATCCCCGTCTGATTCCCTCCGCTATCGCCGATATAGATGATGTCGGTGAAGCCGTGCGCTCCGAGGCTCGCCCCGATGTCTTCGAGCAGGGCCAGGTAGGTTTCGTCGCGCACCGTGATCGTACCCGGATACCGCATCGCGCCCGTCGGCGGATCGATGCTCCCCTCGGGCACGAACGCCACGATCGGAGCACAGAGGGCATTCCCAAGCTTCTCCGCGATCGCCGGACAGAGCGCCTCGAGGATGACGTTGTGCTTGCCGGTCGCCAAGTAGGGCCCGTTCTGCTCGATGCCGCCCGTGGAAACGATCGCCGTCGTGTACCCATCGGCGATCCGGTCACGGACCTCGAGCCAGGTGAGCTCCTCGATCCACACCGAGCCCGACGCTTCGATGGGGTTGGGCATCGCGAGCTCTTCCTGGTACTGGCGCTCGCGCTCGGCCATCTGCTCGGGCGTCGCCTGGGCCAGGACCTGTCCCGCAGACGTCATTACGGCCAAGCCGGCCAGAATCACACGACTCGCGCTGATGCTCATTCCCCACTCCGGTCGATTTCGTGTTGTCGAGGGCCACGATAGGTGAAGGGCGCCCAACCGATGTACGCGGCTGGACGCCCCCCGTTCC
>JBBDSN010000116.1:0-1662 GCA_040904885.1 Gemmatimonadota bacterium
TTCGCTGGATTCAGCGTCTGTTCCGCAGGCGGCCAGGGTAGTGACGAGGGCTACACTCAAGATAAATCGGCTCATGAACCTCTCCGGGGATGAGATGCCTGGCTCACCGTTCGGTCGGGCATTCGCCCGAAACCGTGAGAGCCCGCGCCATCCTCATCGTGAAACTTCCAGGAATCTCGGCGAAGACACGCCGCGGGGTTATCACACGAACGGGTGAGGGTGGGTGACGACTACGGAGTGACACCTTTGATCGCGCTCACGAGCTTCCGATCTCGGGAGATGCCGCATCTGTGGAATCGAACGGAAGTTCGGCGGCCGCGTCGGGGTCGAGAAGCAGCAGGCTGCGCGAGCGCCGCACCTGCCCGGCCAAGATCGAACTGTCCCCATCGACGAGCCGCCGGACGATCGGTGCCTTGGAGGCGCCGCTCACGAACCACAGCACCTGCCGGGCCCGGGAAAGCACCGGCACGGTCAGTGTCAGGCGTTGCCGTCCCTCGTAGACAGGAGTGACGATGACGGGATCTGGCGTTTCGTCCGGTGACGGCGCCGGCAGGTCGGGCACGAGCGAGGCGGTGTGCCCATCGGTGCCGAGTCCCAGGTGCACGAGATCCAGCGTCGCTGGGCGGCCCGCGACGTCGCGAAGGGTGGCGGCGTAAGCGACTGCGGCGGCGTCGAGGTCTTCTGCGTCGACGGGCATGGCGTGCAGATGATCCCTGGGGAGCGGGACGTGATCGAGAAGGCACCGTTGGAGGGTCGTCAGGTTACGGTCCGGGTGTCCCTCGGGGGCGACCCGCTCATCGACCTGCAGCACGTCGATGGCCGGCCACGGCACATCGACCCCTGCGAGCGCCTCGAGCAGGGGTCCTGCGGTGGAGCCCCCGCTGAACGCGACCGTAGCGTGCCCGCGGGCCGCCACGGCACTCCTCAGTGTCGCGGCGATGAAACGGGCCCCGCGCAGGGCGAGCCGTTCGGCCGGGACGACCTCGAGCTTCATGGTTCGTCGGCGGGCAGGTGGCTCCGATCGTTCCAGATCTGGAGGATGCGGACCTCTCGTTTCCAGCCCAACGTACTTATGGACCCCGTACCGAGCCGCAGGTGGCGCCCCCGCTCGATCGGCATTCCCAGCCAACGAATGGTCAGAGCTGTGAGGGCGTGGCCGTGGCCGAACACGAGAGCGTCGCCACCGTGCTCGCACGTATCGAGCAGGTCCGTGACCACGCGGTCCATGCGCTCCGCCAGCTCGTCGGGCGATTCGCCGCCGGGGGCCCCGTGAAGCCACAGGTCCCAGCCAGGATCCTCGGTACGGATGTCGGCGGTAGTCCGTCCGTCGTACGCCCCATAGTCCCATTCAGCCAGGTCATCGAGCGACTCCGCTTCGACCGCGAATCCTGCGATCCGGCACGTCTCAGCAGCCCGCTGGAGTGGGCTGCTGAGTACCCGGTCGAAGTGCTCGCCGGCCAACCGGTCGCGCAGCCGCTCGGTCAGCTCCCGACCCTCGTCGGTCAAGGGCAGGTCTGTCCTGCCCGTGTGCTGCCCTGTCAGGCTCCACTCCGTCTGCGCGTGGCGTACGAGCACGATTCGCTGGTCGGGGTAGTCGGTATCGTCAACCATGATCCTCCTCGTCGGTTCGGACGTCGGGGCAGTGCCAGCCGCCATCGTCGG
>JBBDSN010000116.1:1762-4123 GCA_040904885.1 Gemmatimonadota bacterium
CCATGATCCTCCTCGTCGGTTCGGACGTCGGGGCAGTGCCAGCCGCCATCGTCGGCGGTCAGCGCATCGGCCTCGTCGGGGCCCCACGAACCCGGCTCGTAGACGATCACGGGAGAGTGCCGCTCGAGGGCAGGTCCGACAATCCGCCATGCCTCCTCGACGCCGTCGGCGCTGGCGAACAGCCGTGGGTCGCCGTCGAGCGCGCTGGCGAGCAATTTCGCGTACGCCTCGTCGCGCGGGCCGTCGCGGTGCTCATCATAGTCGTAGACCAGATCGACCGGCCGGCTGTGCAGCGCCTCGCCGGGCTGTTTGATCTGCACCGACATCGACACCCGCTCGTCCGGCTTGAACCGGAAACGAACGTGGTTCGGGTGTGGGAGCTCGGTCTCATCGGCCTCGCTCTCTCCGCCTGACCCAGGGCGTGCGAAGAAGAGTCGGGGTGGCTGCTTGAACTCGATCAGGACCTCGGTGGCTGTGGTCGCGAGCCGCTTGCCCGTCCGGATGTAGAACGGCACGCCGGCCCAGCGCCACGAGTTGATCTCGGTCCGCAAAGCCACGTAGGTTTCGACGTCCGATTCGTCGTCGACGCCCTCTTCGTCCCGGTAGCCGTCGTACTGGCCCCGGACGATCCGTTCCGGGTCGAGCGGCGACATCGCCGAGAGCACCTTGACCTTCTCGTTGCGCAGCGCCCGGGCGCTCGTGTCGGCCGGAGCGTCCATAGCGACCAGAGCGACGATCTGCAGCAGGTGATTCTGGACCACGTCGCGCACCGCGCCGACCTCCTCATAGAATCCACCGCGCCCGGCGACCCCGAAATCCTCGGCCATCGTGATCTGCACGCTGTCGATGAAATGTCGATTCCACGCAGGTTCGAACACGACGTTCGCGAACCGGAACACGAGCAGGTCGAGCACTTCTTCTTTACCGAGGAAGTGGTCGATCCGGAATACGGCCTCTTCGGGGAAGGCTTCCAGCACGCAGCGGTTGAGCTGGCGCGCGGAGGCCAGGTCGCGACCGAACGGCTTCTCCACCACGATCCGCCCACGCTCGTTGAGCCCGCACTCGGCCAGGTTGTGGATCACCGTCTCAAACAGGCTCGGGGGGATCGCCAGGTACAGCAGCGGTCGGTCGCTGGAAGCGAGCGCCGTGGCCAGCCGCTCGTACGTACGGGTCTCCCGGTAGTCGCCGCTGACGTAGCTGAGCGCGTCAACCAAGCGCTCGAACGCTGCCGGATCGACCTCGTCGCCATGCTCCTCGATGGAGGTGCGCGCGTACTTCACGAGGTCGTCCTTCGACCACTCCGAGCGTGCGACCCCCACCACCGTGCCGGGGAGGTCGTCGGTTTTTGCCAGTCTGTGCAGGGCCGGGTAGAGCTTCTTCTCGGCGAGGTCGCCGGTGGCACCGAACAGCACGAGCGCGTCGCTTCGGTCGCTCACTTCGACTTGACCTCGTGGCCGCCGAACTGATTGCGCAGCGTCGCGATCGCCTTCATGGCCGGCGAGTCGTCCTGGCGCGAGGCGAAGCGCGCGTACAGCGCCGCGCTGATCGCCGGCACGGGCACGGCGTTGGCGATCGCCTCCTCCACCGTCCAGCGTCCTTCTCCCGAGTCTTCGGCGTAGCCCTTGACCGAGGCCAGTTCCGGGTCCTTCTCGAGACCGTCCACCAGCAGGTCGAGCAGCCACGAGCGCACCACGCTGCCGTGGCGCCACACTCCGAGCGCGGCCGGAACGTCGATGTCGAGATCCACCGTGCTCAAGAGCTCGTAGCCCTCGGCATACCCTTCCATCAACGCGTATTCGACGCCGTTATGGACCATCTTGACGAAATGGCCGGTACCGACTGGACCGACATGGGCAAAACCGTTCTCGGTGACGAGCGCCTCGAAGATCGGCCGGAGGTGGTCGATGTCCTCCTCGCCGCCGCCGGCCATGATGCAGTAGCCCTCCTCGAGGCCCCACACGCCGCCCGACACGCCGGCGTCGACAAAGCCGATGTCGCTCTGCCTCAGTCGTTCGGCGTGACGCAGCGAGTCGCGAAAGTTCGAGTTGCCGCCGTCGATCATGAGGTCTCCCTCCGTCAAGAGTTCGGCCAGGTCCTCGACGGTCGCGTCGGTCGGCTCGCCCGCCGGCACCATCACCCAGACGACCCGGCGAGGCTCGCCGTCGAGCGCCGCGACCGCCTCCTGCAGCGAGCCGACGTCCGACTTCTCGGGGTCGCGGTCGTAGCCGATGACTTCGTGGTCGGCCTGTCGTAGCCGCTCCGCCATGTTCCCGCCCATTTTACCGAGTCCGATGATCGCCAGCTTCATGTCTGTACCACCTTTCTGAGGTCTTCGAGATGGACCCGGCCGGCGCGCCGGCC
>JBBDSN010000116.1:4223-5996 GCA_040904885.1 Gemmatimonadota bacterium
TTCGGGGTCCTCGATGCCGCGCTCGACGGCGGACGCGACCTGCTCGTCGTAGTCGCTGCTGCCCGAGATGGCCTCTTCGAAGATGCTCGGGTTCGACGTCACACCGGTGACGGCATATTGCTCGATGTATTCTCGAAGTCGCCCGCTGTCGAGCAGCGCACGGCGGATGTTGTCGTACCAGACGCTCTGGCCGAGTTCCTGAAGCTGATACAAAGGCTGATTCATGCGAGTCCCGGCCGTGTTGGGTGATCGGTGAGGCGAGCTCGGTCCGGCGTTCGACGAGGCACGCCCGAACGGGGGCGAAGACATGGACCCATCGCCCGTAGGTAACATGAACCGGATAAACGCTTTGGGGGTTCCGGACCGGCAACTCTAGCGGGTGGCCGGGGTGGCCGCTTCCTGCGGGAAGGCAGGTATCCCCGCATCACGACGAACGGGCGAGGAGATCAGAACCGAGACAGGCGGCGCCGATCAAGGGCGCCTTCGGAGTCACGACCACGTGGACGGACACCCGTTCGAGCAGCCGCCGCATGCGGCCTTTACCCAGGAATGCTTCTTCGAACGCTTTTCCCTCGAATGCCGGGAGCATACGAGGCGGCATGCCGCCGGCCAGGTAGACGCCGCCGATCGCCACGACCGTGAGGGCCTCGTTGCCCGCCTTCGCACCAAGGACAGCGGCGAATACGCGCAGCGTCTCGCGGCATAGCTCGCACGGCTGCTCTTCGTCGAGTCCGGCCTCGACAATGATCGGGGTGGGATCGGAGGCGTCGGCCATACGCTCGGACAACCACTCCGGCTCTTGGGCGTGTCCGCGGGTGCGCAGAAATTCGTAGATGTTCGGCAGGCCCGACCCGGAACACACGCGTTCGTAGCTGACGCGGCCGAACTTCTCCCGGAGGAAGGACAGCATCTCTTCTTGTAGGAGACCGACCGGGGCGAAGTCCGCATGACCGCCTTCCGAGGCGACCACTTGGTAGCCTTCGGGACCGCTGATGCCATACGCTACCCCCAGGCCTGTTCCGGGAGCCACGATCGCCACCGGATCTGTCGGCGAGGCTTCGCCGCCCGCTGCATTTTCATCGTCGACTTCGCCCGACATGATCGTCTGGACATCTTCGGGGCTCAGCAGTGGAATCGCTCGCCCTACCGCGACGAGGTCATTGAACAGCTGCACCGTTTCGATGTCGAGGCCGGCGCCCAAGCGCTCGGCGTCCACTTCCCAGGGAAGGTTGGTCGTCTTCGCATGGCCGTCCACCACTGGGCCGGGGACCCCGAGCGCGGCGGCTGCGATGACATCCTGGCCATCCCCGGATTCCAGGAACTGGCGGCACAAGCTCTCGAGACTGTCGAAGTCGGCGCTGGGGAGGACATCCTCCCGTACCGGCTGCCGGAGGTCTTCCTTCACGAACAGACCCAGGCGGGTCTTCGTACCGCCGATGTCGCCGGCCAGTAGCATCATGTCGATTCCTGGTCAGAAGTGGCTGATTCGGATGCGCATCGTGAACCTGCTCTACCGTGTTCCGCCTGCCCGGGGAACCTGGGGGTGAATCACGAAATCGCTTCCAACTCGCGTGGCCCCCTCGCGCCGCCGCGGCTTGGTGGACACCTCTGGAGGCAGGCCCTCGGTAGGTCGCTCCCGCGACACGCCGGAAGGGTCAGCGCGGGTCGGTCCCAAGCACCTCGGGAACGGTAGCCTAGCCGTACGCATGACAACAATATGTAGCGGACGGCGATGCGCGGCGCCGATGATCAGCATGACGCGCTCCTGGGGCC
>JBBDSN010000117.1:0-1020 GCA_040904885.1 Gemmatimonadota bacterium
AGGCCGACCCCGATCCAGAGCGGGATGTTGACGCGTTCCCTTTCCTGCACTTCGAGCGAGATCGGGCCGAGGTCCACCTGACTCTCGCTCTTCGTGTAGCTGAAGCCGCCGTATGCCAGCCCGAGGATGCCGCACGCGAGCAGAACGATGCCGAGCAGTCTTGTCGTATTCATTGCAGTGATGGTCCCGTCAGGAGGGCACGCTAGAAGGGTCGGCGTCCCTGGATCACGCGCAGGAGCACGACGATGATGGCCACGACGAGCAGGATGTGGATCAGCCCTCCCATCGTGAACGAGGTCAGGTACCCGAGCGCCCAGAGTACGACGAGGACGACAACGACGGTCGTGAGCATGGGACGGATCCCTTCCTGTGCGGGTGATGGCTTCTCCAACGGAACAATAGCGGAGCGCATGGCTGGAGGGCGATCGACCTGATGGAGTAGCCCGAACGGATCAGAGGACCTATGCCCCCAGCGGATCGTGAGCGATCGCGGTCGGCCGCCGCCGATGAGGCAGCGGCTGCTACAGCTGCGGAGCAGCGGGATCCGTGGCCCGAAGGGGTACACTCGGCTGGGAGATGACGGTCGGGGAGTGAGCCAGTGAACGCGGCTCCGGGTGAGCTTGGGCTCGAGCAGGTGGCCGAGCGTACGGTAGAGCGCGAATATCAGGGATCGACTGACCCCTTCCCCGACCGAGCTGCGGCCCCTTCCGCGCGAACTTCGAGAACCGTTCGAAAGTCGAACGAGTCGAGAGGAACTTGGATGGTGAGCCCCGGGAGTTTCTCCGCGCCATACCGGCGCCCCGAAGCCAACGTCAT
The DNA here is from genome assembly GCA_040904885.1 of Gemmatimonadota bacterium. Taxonomy (GTDB): domain Bacteria; phylum Gemmatimonadota; class Gemmatimonadetes; order Longimicrobiales; family Gaopeijiaceae; genus JAWLHJ01. Next base: position 817 of record JBBDSN010000117.1, read on the forward strand.
TGTAGGCGTGACGGAAGCGACCGTCCGAAGATGGAACGATTCCCAATGTGTCGAAAAGAGATGCGACAGCGCCTGGCGCCTGCTCAGGAGCGTCGCGTGGCGGCTCGCCCGGTTCGTCAGCCACCTCCGTGGGCAGCGCGGCACCATCGAACGCACGGGCTCAAGTGGGCCTGGGAAGATTTGAGCTGCGGGCTCGTCCGGGTG
>JBBDSN010000118.1:0-1069 GCA_040904885.1 Gemmatimonadota bacterium
CTGTGTGCGGGCAGGCCAACCTACGCCCCCGGGCGGACTCCGCGACAGCACCCCTCCTCCATCCCTCGGCGCTGCCGGCGCGCCGTGTCTTGCCCGGGTCAACGCCACCGCGCATCCTGCCGTTGCGCCAACGATCCCATCCAGCCCCGCACCGACCATGACACACCAACGCCCCCGAGGGCCGCACGCCATCGCCTTCACCTCCCTTATAATCCTCGCCCTGGCAACACCGCACGTCGGGGCCCAGGAGCTGGACGCCCCCCGGCCTATCGCCGCCGTCCACTCCGTCTGGATCGAGGAGCTGACCTGGATGGAAGTCCGGGATCTCCTCGCCGAGGGCGTGACCACCGTCATCGTCGGCACGGGCGGGGTGGAGCAGAACGGGCCCTACGTCGCGAGCGGGAAGCACAACTTCGTGCTGTCAGCCACGGCTGAGGCCACCGCGCGCGAGCTCGGGAACGCCCTGGTGGCGCCGATCGTCAAGTTCGTTCCCGAAGGCGCCATCGATCCGCCCTCCGGCCACATGCGCTACCACGCGACGATCAGCGTCAGGCAGGAGACATTCGAGGCGCTGCTGACGGACATCGCCGAAAGCTTCGCTGCACACGGATTCACCGACATCGTCTTCATCGGGGACAGCGGTGGTAATCAGCGCGGAATGGCGAACGTGGCCGAGGCGTTCAACGCCGAATGGGCCGATCGGGGATCGCGCGCGCACTTCATCGAAGAGTATTACACCGAGGATATCTACAGCTGCGACTACCTGAAGGCCGAGCTCGGGATCTTCCAGGAACCCGACGAGTGCGTGGCGACCCGGAACGAGTACCACGACGACTACCACTATTCGTCGATCATCGCAACGACCGACCCGACGCGGATCCGGGCCCAGCAGCGTATGGACGCCGGGCTGTTCAGCATCAATGGGGTCGACCTCGAGCCGCTGTCACGGACCATCGCGAACGGGAGACGCCTCGTGCAGTACCGGGCCGAGATCACCGCGCGCGCCATTCGGGAGGCGATGGCGGGAGGATGAACGGCTCGTGGCGGTCCGGGCGGTTGATTCATAGGC
>JBBDSN010000118.1:1169-5922 GCA_040904885.1 Gemmatimonadota bacterium
TCTCCACAGCGAGAGGGGCCGGTTTTTTTTGTCGATAGCACTCAGCCTCCACGAGACGCCAAGAACATGACCACGACCGATATCTCCGGGCTCCCGCACGGTCCGATCGCGATCTATCACGAGCACCCGGACTGGTTTCGCCCGCTCTTCGCGGAGCTCGACCGACGGGGCGTCCCCTATGTGCGGCTCGACGCCGGCGGCCAGACGTTCGACCCCGGAGCCGACACCCCGGACTACGCCCTGGTCCTGAACCGCATGAGCCCCTCGGCTTATCTGAGAGGCCACGGGTCGTCGATCTTCTTCACCTCGCAGTACCTGGCCGACCTCGAGTTCCGGGGCGTCCGGGTGATCAACGGGTGGAAGGCGTGGCAGACGGAGATCTCGAAGGCCACCCAGCTCTCACTCCTCTCCGAGCTTGGCCTTCCCGCACCCCGCTCCCGGGTCATCCACAAGGCGGACCAGGCCCCGGCGGCCGCTGAAGGCCTCCGCTTCCCGGTGGTCGTGAAGCCGAACATCGGTGGGAGCGGCGCCGGCGTACGGCGCTTCGACGCCCCCGAGACATTGGCCGCGGCCGTGGATGGGCTCGATCTCGGCATCGACTCGACCGCGCTCGTCCAGGAGTTCATCCCCGCGGAGTCGGGCCGCATCGTGCGCGTCGAGGTGCTCGACGGGCGCTTCCTCTACGCGATCCGCGTCTATACCGACGGCTCGGACTTCAACCTGTGCCCCGCGGACGCTTGCCAGAGCGTGGACGGAGCCGAGCTCGAGCGCTCGGCCTGCGCCGTGGACGCGCCGAAGAACGGGATGAAGGTCGAGGGATACACGCCACCCGCTCAGGTCATCGAGGACGTGGAGCACATCATGGCCGCCGCGGGAATAGAGGTCGGCGGCGTCGAGTACATGATCGACGACCGTGACGGCAAGCTCTACTACTACGACATCAACGCGCTGTCGAACTTCGTGGCCGACGCTCCGAACGTGGTCGGGCTCGACGCGTTCGCTCGATTGGCCGACTGGCTCGAGCGCGAGGCGGGGCTGACGGAATCGGGGGAAGCCAAGGAGCGCGAAGCGGCCGCGGATATCACGCACGCCGTGGCGGCAGGAGGCCTGGCATGAGATTCGGATACTGGCTTCCCGTCTTCGGAGGATGGCTCCGCAACGTCGAGGACGAGGGGATGGACGCCTCATGGGCATACGTGAGCCGACTCGCGCGCCGCAGCGAGGAGATCGGCTTCGACCTCACGCTCCTCGCCGAGCTCAACCTGAACGACATCAAGGGGATGGATGCCCCGTCGCTCGACGCATGGAGCACCGCCGCTGCGCTCGCGGCCGTCACCGAGCGGCTCGAGCTCATGGTCGCGGTGCGCCCGACGTTCCACCAACCGGCGCTCCTGGCCAAGCAGGCCGCCAACATCGACCGGATCAGCGGCGGGCGACTCTCGCTCAACGTCGTGTCGTCCTGGTGGGCGACCGAAGCGAAGAAGTACGGTGTCAGGTTCGACGAGCACGACGACCGGTACGCCCGCACCGAGGAGTGGCTCGCCGTGGTGGACGGCATGTGGAAAGAGCCCGAGTTCTCGTTCAAGGGGAAGTACTACGAGGTCGAGGACGCTATCCTCGAGCCCAAGCCACTCAGCCGGCCGCGGCCGAGGGTCTACGCGGGCGGTGAGTCACCCGCCGGCAAGAAGCTCATCTCGCGCAAGTGCGACGCATGGCTCACGCACGGCGATCCGCCCGACATCATCGGCCCGAAGGTCGACGACATGCGGGCGCGCCGCGAGCAGGCGGGCCAGCCGGCCATGTCGTTCGGCGCGGCAGGGTACGCGGTCGTGCGTTCGACCGAGCGCGAGGTGCAGCAGGAGCTCGAGCGCATCACGAACGTTCGGGAGAGCGCCCGGGGCTATGCCAACTATCAGGATTGGATCCAGAACACGCAGCTGGAGCGGCAAGTGAGCATCGAGGACTACTCGGTGTCGAACCGGGGGCTGCGCAGCGGCCTGACGGGAACGCCCGAGCAGGTCGCCGAGCGCATCCTCGAGTTCGAGCGGGCCGGACTCGACTTGCTGCTGCTCCAGTTCTCGCCGCAGCTCGAAGAGATGGAGCGGTTCGCGGAAGAGGTCATCCCCCTGGTGCGGGAGGAGTCGAAGGCGACCCGGGTCGCGTAGCGCCAGGCGGGTCGGCTGCGGCGCGTCACGGGGGGCGGACGGACGGACGGCCTGTAGCTACCGGCCGTCGCACGATCTTGTCGAGAGGGCTCGTTGGGTCCAATCTGTTCGGACCTTCGACCCCCATGCCGAGTCACGACCATGCATCTTCCCCGTCCGGTCGCCATTGCCGGTGTCCTGTCCGCCGGTGCGCTCACCCTGCTCCTCGCGGCACCGGCACCTGCCGCCGCCCAGCAGCTCTACGACTTCGGCACGGCATTCGGCAGAGCCGCGGCGGTCGCCGGGAGCGACCTGTTGGTCGCCGAGCCACAGAACGTGATCCGGCCGGGCCGGGTCTACGTCTTTCGGCCAGGCGTGGACGCGTGGGTCGAGTCGGGTGTGTTGACGGCCTCGGACGCGGTGCGCTCCGACGGATTCGGACGAGCGTTGGCGGCGACGACGGATGCGGCGCTCGTCGGCGCGCCGCAGGCCGGAGAGGGCGCGGGAGCCGCCTATCTCTTCGTCAGGGATGGAGCCGAATGGCGCGAAGCCGCCCGGCTCGGCGACAGCGGAGATGCAACGAACACCGGGTCCGCCGTGGCGCTCTCCGGGCAGGTCGCCGCGGTGGTTGAACAGACTTCCGAAGGAGAGCGGGTCCGCGCGTACTGGCGCTCCGAGGCGGCCCTGGACGACGGAGCCCTCCTCGAGGCCCAGCCGGGAGATCAGCGATTCGGCGCCGCCCTCGCTGCCCTCGACGGAGGGGGCCTCCTGGTTTGCGGAGCCGACGCCGATGGCATGGTCGTTCTCGACCTGTTCCTGCGTAGCTCCACGGGAGCGTGGCGTCGCGCAGACCGGGCCACCCTACCGGACCGACTCTCGGCCCAGGGCGGGTTGCTCTCGCAGGATCCATACAAGGAGTGTGGGCTCTCGGCGTCCGACGGCATGGCCGCTGTGGGGGTGCCGCTGGCGGGAGCGGGGGAAGGCAGAGTCGCGCTCTACCGCATCGGCCCGAACGGGGAGCTCGTCCCGGACACCACGCTCACGCCTCCCGAAGGCGCGACTCCCGGGTTCGGGACTGCGGTCGCGCTCAGTGGAGGGACGCTCTGGGTGGGCGCACCCACGGCCCGGGCTCAGTTCGGTGCGGCCATCCGCTTCCAACGGAACGGTGACGGCTGGGGCGAAGGCGAGGTGATCACCGGGCCCGGGTCGGACTTCATGCCGGTCTTCGGCCTGGCGCTCGCCGCCGGTCCGGACCTCGCCGTCGTCGGCTCGCCCGGAGACGCTTACGGCGCGGGCGTCGCCGTGGCCTACGAGCGAGAGGGGACGACCTGGTCGGAGGCCGGCACCCTGCTCGGAGAGACCGAGGGCTACGAGGCCGTCCGTGGGGAGACCGTGGACTGCACGGAGGGCGAAGCGGCCATCTTCACCTGCGATCAGATGGATCTGGTGTCGCTCCTGCCGGTGCACGAGATGGGCGCGGCCCGCGGCGCCATGGTGAACGACGTGTGGGGTTGGACGGACCCGACGACCGGACGCGAATACGCTGTCGTGGGCCGCTCGGACGGCACGTCCTTCGTCGATGTCACCGACCCGACCCGACCCGTCTACCTCGGACAGCTCCCGAAGACGGAGGGAAGCCGTGGCCAGGCGTGGCGGGACGTGAAGGTCATCCGGAATCACGCGCTCGTCGTCGCCGACAACGCCGGACAGCACGGCATGCAGGTCTTCGACATGACCCGGCTGCGCGACGTCGATCCGGCCGATCCGCCCACGTTCGAGGCCGACGCGCTCTACACCGAGATCGCCAGCGCGCACAACCTGATCGTCAACGAGGAGACCGGCTTCGCCTACACCGTCGGCAACTCGGGCGGTGGCCGCGGATGCGGCTCCATCCACATGATCGACATGCGGGATCCGAAGAGCCCGACGTTCGCAGGCTGCTATACCGACCCGACGGTCGGCCTGGGCGCGGCCGGTCAGACCCACGACGCGCAGTGTGTGCTGTACCGCGGCCCCGACGAAGCCTATCGCGGCCGTGAGCTCTGCATCGCATTCGCGGAGACGGCCATCAGCATCGGTGACGTCACCGACAAGTCGGCCCCGGTCATCGTCAGCCGGGCCAGCATGCCGAACACCGCCTACATCCATCAAGGATGGCTCACCGAAGACCACCGCTACATGTACGTCAACGACGAGCTCGACGAGATGAACGGGCTGACCGACCGGACCCGCACCATGATCTGGGACATCGCGGAGATCGACGATCCGGTCCTGGCCGGCTTCTACTTCGCCGAAAGCAACGCCACCGACCACAACCTCTACGTCCGCGGCGACCTCATGTACCAGTCGAACTACGCGGCCGGGCTACGCGTGATCGACGTCTCCGATCCCGAGAATCCGCATGAGGTGGGATACTTCGACACGGCTCCGTTCGCGGAGGACGCCCCCGGTTTCTTCGACGGTTCGTGGAGCAACTATCCGTTCTTCCAGAGCGGCAACATCCTGGTGACGAGCCACAAGCAGGGACTCTTCCTGCTCAGAAGGCGGGTGCCGATCAGTTGAGGTGAGGAAGCTCCGGGAGCGCGGATCGCGTGTGGGCGGCCGCGGTC
>JBBDSN010000119.1:0-3909 GCA_040904885.1 Gemmatimonadota bacterium
GCCCGGTACCGCGGCGCCTCTCATGAGTTGCGCTCCGTGGTGACCTCGGCGCCGGATGCCACCGCGTCGGGCCAGAATAGGGCTCGCAGTCGCTCGCGGAGTCCCGCCCGCCGGCCACCACCGAAGCTCTGTGTGATCCGGTCCAGGATGATGGCGAGTACGACCACACCGATGCCTCCCTCGAAACCGAGGCCCACGTCCAGTCGTTGGATGCCCCGGAGCACGACGTCACCCAGACCTCCCGCACCGATCATGGAGGCGATCACGACCATGGAAAGCGCCAGCATGATGGTCTGATTCACCCCGGCCATGATGGACGGTAACGCCGTAGGGATTTGGACCTTGAACAGAAGTTGCCTGGGAGTACAGCCGAAGGCCAAGCCGGCCTGAACCATTTCGTCGGAGACCTGTCGGACGCCCAGGTTCGTGAGCCGGACGGCGGGTGGTGTGGCGAAGATCATGGTGGCGATGGTTCCCGGCACCTTTCCGGTGCTGAAGAACATGACGGCCGGGATGAGGTAGACGAAGGCCGGCATGGTCTGCATCAGGTCGAGGACCGGGCGAACCACAGCCCACACGCGGTCGCTCCGCGCCGACCAGAGGCCGATGGGCACGCCGATGACGAGACACACCACGGTCGCGCTCAACACCAGCGCCAGGGTGGCCATGGTACTTTCCCAGAGGTCCATGCCGACGATCAGCGCAAGGGAACCCAGCGTGAAAGCGGCAAAGCGCCACCCCACACGCCAGGCTCCGAGCCCCACGAGCACGAGTCCCAGAAGCCACGCCGCCGGGTAGAGCAAGGCGACCTCCATGGCCGTGACCAGCCCGTCGATCACCCACAGGATGCCGTCGAAGAGCCACCCCAGGTTGGCGAGCAACCAGGCGACGGCGCCGTCGATCCAATCCCCAACCGGGATGCGACCCTCTGGCCATCCGATCTGAGCCAGCCACGAGGTCGAGGCCTGCTCGAACGGGCTCCGGTCCGCGTCGCTCGTCATGTTTTCCGTCCCAACGTTGACAGAAGACTGTCCCGCGAGACCGCGCCCACAAAACCACGGTTCCGCTTCAAGACCGGAACGGGGTATCGGGTGCTGGCCACCTTGCCGAGTATTCGGCTGAGGGGCTCACTGGAACGAACGACGGTGGGGTCGGGAAGGTAAGCGGCTTTCACATCCCCGCGGTCGACGTACTCGAGCGAGTCCGTCGACACGACGCCCAGGAATCGTTCCATATCGTCGACGATGTAACCGTATTCGGCTCCCTGCTCCTCGAGCGTGCGCCGCATCGCCTCGGAGGAGTCCGTCTTGTCCTCGCCGAACGCTACGATGTCTTCGTCCGTTGCGTAGTCGGCCGTGTAAATCTCGCCGATGTCGACGTCCTGGAAGAACGCGCGGATGTAGTCCGCCGCAGGGTCGTCCAGGATCTCTCGCGGCGTACCGACCTGCGTGACCGATCCACCTTCCATCATCGCGATGCGGTCGCCCACCCGCATCGCCTCGTCGAGGTCGTGCGAGATGAAGACGACGGTTCGCTCTTTTTGGGCCTGGAGCTCCAGGAGCTCCTCCTGCATCTCACGTCGGATCAATGGATCGAGGGCCGAATACGCCTCGTCCATCAACATGATGGAGGGGTCGACGGCCAGCGCTCGAGCCAGCCCCACGCGTTGCTTCATGCCCCCCGAGAGCTCGTCCGGATAGCTGTTCGCGTAGTCTTCGAGGCCGACCTCCCGCAGAACCTCCATCGCTCGGTCGTGACGCTTCTGCGGCTCGAGTCCGGCCACCTCCAGTCCGAACGCGGCATTCTCCGCCGCGGTCAGGTGGGGCAGCAGCGCAAACGACTGGAACACCATGGCCGTGTTCTCACGGCGATGCTGGACGAGCTCCTTCTGGCTCATCTTCGTGATGTCTTCACCCTCGATGAGCACTTCGCCGACCGTGGGTTCGATCAACCGGTTCAGCATGCGCACCAGCGTGGACTTGCCGGAGCCCGACAACCCCATGACCACGAAAACCTCGCCGGAAGCGATCTTCAAACTCACGTCTCGCACACCGACGGTAGTTTGGGTTCGTGCGAAGATCTCGTCCTTGTGGACTCCCTGCTCGATCAGGTCCAGGGCTTCCTCGGGACGTGGGCCGAAGATCTTGGAGAGATGGTTGACGACGATCTTGTCGGCCGAGCCCAAAGGATCTCCTCCAGTGCGTCACGGTTCATCGTGCGACGGCGCTCGGCGACCCCCCGCGATGTCCTCCACCAAGTCCCTGGACCATGTGGTGGCGCGGTAGGAGCGGATCTCTTCACGACGGAGGCACCCGAGGGTTAGACAAGCATGGTACCCCTTCCCGACAGATCATACAAGGCAGCGTCGGAGGATAGGCGAAACAACCGCCCTGTGACCCTTGGAGGCAAGGTACGGTGCGGATCTGGAGCGGCCGAAGAAGCAAGCTCTGGGCTTGTGCGGAGCGGGTGCGGCCTCGCGCGAAGCCAGTCAAAGGCTGATGGGAGCGCTGATGCTCGAGGAGGCCGGAAGGATGCGGGGATGGGCGTGCCAGGACGTGGGGATTGGAGCCCCCCGTTGGGACGTAGCGTCAGGGTGCCGCTCAGGCGATCGAGGCCGCCGAGCTGCAGGAGCTGATGCTCTGGAAGACCGACGCGGAGGTGGCGGGGGTATGTCAGCGGCTATCCCACGACGGGCGTCGTCTCACCGGCTCAGCTCGGTCCCCTGCCGCAGCAGCGCCAGATAGTCCTCGAACACGACGACCCGGTTCTTCTTGCGCTCGTCGAGGGGCCGTACGATACCCGCTGCCTCTAGGACGCGCACCGCTTTCCCCGCGGCGGGCCTCGAGCAATCGAGGAGCTCGGTCACCCGGTTGATCGTCAGAATCGGATGCTCGGGCAGGAGCTCGAAGAGTCGGAGGCTGAACACGGTCGCATCGTCGCGAGCGAGGAGTCGGTGGCGGTGTTCGCCCACGATGACATGCAGGCGACGCACGGTGGCCACCGCTTCGTCGGCCACGACCGCGACACCCTCGAGGAAGAACGCGAGCCACCCCTCCCAGTCTCCGTCTTCGCGAACCGCGCTCAGGCGCCGGAAGTACTCCTGCCGATGTAGCTTGAGGAACGCGCTCAGGTACAGGAGCGGCCTGGTGAGCAGCCCCCAGTGCCGCAGGAGCAGCGTGATGAGCAAGCGACCCAGCCGGCCGTTTCCGTCGAGGTACGGGTGCAGCGTCTCGAACTGCACATGCAGCAGCCCCACTCGGACCAGTGGCGGGAGATCGCTCTCCTCATGCATGGCGCGCTCGAAGTCGCTGAGCAATTCGGCGAGGCGATGCGGAGGGGGCGGCACGAAAGCGGCGTTGCCAGGACGGGTCCCACCGATCCAGTTCTGTGAGTGGCGCACCTCGCCGGGCTGCTTCTGGGCGCCTCGCGCTCCGCTCAGCAATCGCGCGTGGCTCTCGGAGAGAAGCCGGACGGAGAGCGGGAGGCCGTCCGGTCGGGCAAGCTGGTCCCAGGCATAGTTCACCGCGTCGAGATAGTCGCACACCTCCTCCACGTCGGCGTCGATGGGCGCATCGCCCGAAGCCTCCACCTCCAGCAGGTCCATCAACGTCGCCTGGGTACCCTCGATCTGCGCCGAGAGCACCGCCTCCTTACTCGCGCGTAGCCTGCTTCACACCTGCCGGGAGACGTGCGCCTGTACGCTTCGCTTCGGGCCGCGTATCGTACCTCAGGGTCCCTTCCGTGCCCCAATAGACCTCCGCTTGGCCCGTGCAATCCGTTCTCGCGCGCCGCGCGCGCCGAGCAGCGCCCCCGAAGGGCCACTATCGGGACTTTCCGGATGGGAACTACACTAGTGGAGTATCCCTTCGGGCCATCAGGTCGCTTGGGGCGTCATCCGTACGCCGCCGC
>JBBDSN010000119.1:4009-5895 GCA_040904885.1 Gemmatimonadota bacterium
CGCCGCCGCGGGTCCATCCTCTCGTCCCAGGAACTGTATTCGCGTGAGCCACTCCGAGCTTCTCATCGGCATCGCCGCGATCTTCGTGCTCGGGACCGGAGCCCAGTGGATCTCCGCGAAGTTGAACACGCCGTCCATCCTGCTGCTGCTGATCTTCGGCTTCATCGCGGGTCCGGTCACCGGCCTGGTCCGGCCGGACGAGATGTTCGGGGAGCTGTTCTTCGTTCTCGTGCCTCTGGCTGTGGCCGTCGTCCTCTTCGAGGGGGGGATGACGCTCTCGATCGCGGACATCAGGGCACACCACGGGGTCGTGCGGCGCCTGATCACGACGGGCGTGCTCGTCACTTGGGGGGTCGCCGCGGGTGCGGCGATCCTCATCCTGGAGTTGGATCCGGGCATGGCCGTCCTGCTTGGGGCAGTCGTGGTCGTGTCCGGCCCCACAGTGGTGGGGCCGCTGCTCCGGTCCGTCCGACCTACACACAGGGTCCGCACGGTCCTCAACTGGGAAGGCATTCTGATCGACCCGATCGGGGCGACCCTGGCCGTCATCGTGTTCGACATCCTGATCGCAGGGGGCGGGTCGCTTCGCGGCGGGCTCGGGACGGCGCTCGCGACCCTCGGGGTGGGGTCCGCCGTGGGCCTGATCGGGGCGGGCACGATCGTGCTCCTGCTCAAGCAGTACCTCATCCCGGATCGCCTCCAGGCTTCCGTCGCGCTGGCGCTCATCGTGGCGGCCTTCGCGGTCTCCGACCTGATCCGGGCGGAATCCGGGCTGTTGGCCGTGACGCTCATGGGCATCGCCCTCGCCAATCAGCAGTTCGTGGCCGTCGACCGGATCATGGCGTTCAAGGAAACGCTGCGCGACTTGCTCATCGCAGGCCTGTTCATCATGCTGGCCGCTCGGCTGGACATCCAAGACATCGCCTCTGTCGGATGGAGCGAGGTCCTGTTCCTCTCGGTGCTCGTGTTCCTTGCGCGCCCGCTGACCGCCTTCATCTCGACCATGGGCTCGGACCTCTCCTTCAGAGAGCGCCTGTTCGTGAGCTGGGTCGCGCCGCGAGGGATCGTCGCCGCGGCTGTTGCCTCCGTCTTCGCCATCCCGCTCGAGCAGCAGGGCATCGCCGATGCGGAGCGCCTCGTGCCCCTGACCTTCTTCGTAATCATCGGGACCGTCGCGCTCTATTCGCTCACCGCAAAGCTGGTCGGCCGAGCGCTCGGCGTGGTGGACCAGTCGCCCGGTGGCATCACCATCGTCGGCGCCAACCCGGTGGCTCGAGGACTCGCCAAGTCCTTGGCGGCCAACGGCGTCGACGTGCGACTCGTCGCCACCAACCATTCCGAGCTCACCAAGGCGCGCCTGGAGGGGCTCGACGCCGTCCGCGCAAGCGTGCTCGACGAGAAGGCCGAAGAAAACAGCGAAGGGATCATGCTCATCGCGACTCCCAACGACGAGTTCAACGTCCTGGCCGCCATTCGTGCCGTGGAGTCCCGAGACCGCTCTCAGGTCTATCAGGTCGCCCCGTCGAGCGGCAGCGACTTCGCCGCGACGCGTCCGCGCGCGCGCCTGCTCGTGTCCCCCTCGTTCAGCTTCGTCACCGCGTCGGAGGGGCTGCTCTCAGGCGGCATGTTCCGAAACACGACGCTTACGGAACAGTTCACGTTCCAGGATTACAAGCGAAAACACGGCCCAGACGCCACTCCGATCTTCTTGGTGGAGGGAGAACGCCTCATAGGCGTCTTCAGCGCCGATTCCTCCCTCAGCCCCTCTATCGGTCAGACCGTGGTCGCCCTCATTACTCCTCCCACGCCCGAGCCCGCGAAGGTCGACGAGGAGGAGGTCATCGAAGCGATGGACGAGAGCAAGGCGTCGGGCACGGTCCCCTGAG
>JBBDSN010000120.1:0-1421 GCA_040904885.1 Gemmatimonadota bacterium
CGCCTAGAGGCTGAACCCGTGGCGCTGCAATCCTGGTCGTCTGCCTTCTTCAACACCCTTCTAGATCCCCAGCAGACGCATGAAGTCGTTGGACAGGGCCCATACCATGATGCCCACCACGATCAGGAATCCGACGTTGCTCCATTTCAGGCGCTGCTCGATGGTCAGCCCTCTGCCGCCGCGCACCGCCTCGATGCCCAGGAACACGAGATGGCCGCCGTCCAACACCGGAATCGGGAGCAGATTCAGCACCGCGAGGTTCACGCTGAAGAGCGCCATGAACCGGAGGAACTGGTCCATTCCGGCCGCGGCCGCCTGACCCGACGCCTCTCCGATGGTGACGATGCTGCCCATGGAGCGGGGTGAGATGCCTCCCGTCACCAGGTCTCCCAGGAAGCCCAGGATGAGCCCGGTGACCGCCGCGGTCTCGCGGTACCCATGCCCCACGGCCTCGACGAAGGGCACCTCGCGGTACACGGTCGCGAGTTGCGGCTGATAGATGCCGGCCTTACCCACCTCAACGGAAGTTCCGTCCGGAAGCGTTTCTCTCTCCGCGTCCAGCGTCACCGCCCGGACCAACTCGCGCTCCTCGCGAACGATGGTGATCTCGACGCGGGCTCCGGGACGGGCTTCGATCGCGTCCACGAAGCGCCACCAGTTCTCCACTCGCTCGCCGTCGACCGCGACGATCCGGTCGCCCGGCTCCAGACCCGCTCGGTCCGCGGGCGATCCTGGATTGACCGCACCGACCCCGGCCTCGATCCAGGCGGCGACCGCACCGACCAACGCCCGACGCTCCTCGGGGTCGTTCGGCACGACGATCTCGACCTCCCTCGACGGCTCGGCGAGGGAGATCGTCAACGGGCCGGATTCGGCGTTGAAGATACGACGCTGCACGTCACCCCAATGCTCGGTCTCGACGCCCCCGATGCGGAGCACCCGGCTGCCCGGCTCCACCGTGGCCAAAGCTTCCGTTCCGGCGGGCAGCGCGTCAGCGAACACCGCACCGATACGGGTCGAGTCGTACTCCGGGATCCCGTACTGGGCGGCCAGGAACGCGTAAGTCCCGAAGGCGAACAGCATGTTCATGATCACCCCCGCAGAGATGACGAAGGCGCGTGCCCAGAGGGGCTTGGAGTCGAAGTCGCGCGAGCTAGGGGTGCGAGGGGGACCTTCTTCTCCGCCCTCCACCCGCTCCATGACCTCGTCGTCCATTCCGCCCATCTTCACGTACCCGCCAAGCGGAATGGCGCTCAGCACGTATTCCGTCTCGCCGTGGCGAAAGCCCGCCACCTTGGGTCCGAGCCCGATGGAGAAGCGCTGCACTTCGACGCCCACCGCCTTGGCGGCGGCGAAGTGGCCCAGCTCGTGCACGAAGATCAAGACTCCGAGCACGACAATTGTCGCGAGGATGGTCATGT
>JBBDSN010000120.1:1521-5821 GCA_040904885.1 Gemmatimonadota bacterium
GAGGATGGTCATGTAAGGGTTCCTGTCCTTGCTCTCAGCATGCGCTCCGTCGCCTCCGTCGCCACGGCGCGCGCTTCCTTGTCGGCTTCCAGAACGTCGTCGATGTCGCGAATCGTGGTGTTTTTGGCCCGTGAAACGGCTTCGCCCACGATGCTCACCATGTCGGGGAATCTAACGCGCTCATCGAGGAACGCCTTCACCGCGATCTCGTTGGCGGCGTTGTAGGCGGCCGGCGCGGCACCACCCATCCTGCCGGCTTCGCAACCGAGCGCGAACATGGGAAACGCCTCGTGATCGATGTCCTCGAACGTCAGGGGCGAGGCCTTCACGGGATCATACGTTCGAAGCGTCGAATCGTTCACCCGGTCCGGGTAGCTCAACGCGTACATGATCGGGAGTTCCATGGTCGGGAAGCCGAGCTGGGCAAGCACCGAGCCGTCCACGAACTCGACGAACGAATGAATGATCGACTGTGGATGCACCACCGCGTCGATCCGGTCGTACGGCAGTCCGTAGAGATAGTGCGCCTCGATGACCTCGAGCGCCTTGTTCGCGAGCGTGGCGGAGTCGACCGTGATCTTGGCGCCCATGTCCCAGGTCGGATGATTGAGGGCGTCCCGCGGCCGCACGTCCCGCAGATCCGAGGCGGAGCGGCCTCGGAACGGCCCACCCGAAGCGGTGAGTACGATCCGGTGCACGTTCGCGCGGGGGTGGCCATCGAGACATTGGAGGATGGCGCTGTGTTCGGAGTCGATCGGGACGATCTCCGCCCCGCTCCCGCGACACGCCTCGAGCACGATGTCTCCGCCCGCGACGAGAGACTCCTTGTTCGCCAGCGCGAGGCGATGCCCCGCCTCGAGCGCGGCGAGGGAGGGCTCCAGGCCGGTCGCTCCGACCAGCGCGTTGAGCACGACATCGACGTCGTCACGCCGCGCGACATCCAAAAGGGCTTCGCGGCCACGGTACCAGCGTGCTCCACCGGCGGATGGAGCCGGCGCGTCGACGTCGTCCGCCAGGATCGCCACCTTCGGTGAAAACACCCGGACCTGCTCCTCGAGCAGCTCGGCGTTCCGGTGCCCGGTCAACGCGACGACTTCGAAGCGGTCCTGGTTGCGCGAGATCATCTCGAGCGCGCTGCACCCGATCGAGCCGGTCGACCCGAGGATGGCGACACGGATCATCCTATCGCCTCCAGAATGCGCAGCAGCAGATACGCCACCGGAAGCGAAAAGATCAGTGCGTCGATCCGGTCGAGCACCCCGCCGTGGCCCGGAAGCAGCGTGCCGGAATCCTTTACCCCCGCGTCGCGCTTGAGCATGGACTCCACCAGATCGCCGACGATGGCGGCGACCCCGAGAACGGAGCCCAAGAGGGCCGACGATACGAACGACAGGGGTGCGCCGGGCAGCACGCCCCGCACGACGGCGTACCACAGGGCTGCTCCCAGGCCCGCACCGAGCACCCCCGCGATCGCTCCCTCCCAGCTCTTGTTCGGGCTGATCGAGGGCGCGAGTCGGCGCTGGCCCCATGCGGAGCCGGCGAAGAACGCCGTGGCGTCTCCGACCCAGGTCGCGGTCAACGGGAGCGCCACCATCGCGACGCCCGCCCAGGGTGACGCCGGCAGACCCGCCCATGCCGTCAAGAACGGGAAGGCGTGCAGGAGTGGGATCACCGCCAGCGACAGCCCACCATAGAGCGCCCCGAAGACCGTCGTCGCGGCGGTCGCCAGCGGCTTCCCCTCCGGCGGTCGAGCGAACGTGACGACCATCAACGTGGAAAGCGTCACGGCGGCCAGGAGGCCGAGCGCTCCCAGCGCGAAGCCCTCGAGCCCGGGGGCCAGCGCGGCGAACATGACGAGACCCATTCCCGCTGGCACGCCGAGCCACGCGACCGGAAGGAGACCCTGCCGACGCACCAGACGGTAACACTCGTCCGTCGCGATGCCGGCCATCACCGCAAGGACGATCGCGAGTGGCCACGACCCCGCATAGAGGACGACGACGATAATCGGGATCCCGACCAGCGCGACCGCCCAGCGGCGGGCAAGCTCACCGCCGGCCACTTCGTCCTCCTCCTCCGTTGCCTGGCGGAGTCCTCAGATTGCCATGACCTCCTCTTCCTTCTTCTTCAGGAGGTCGTCGATCTTTTCGGAGACCTCTTGCGTGAGCCTCTCCAACGCATCCTCTCGTCGGTGCCCTTCATCCTCACCGATCTCGTGGTCCTTCACGAGTTGCTGCACCTCGTCACGAACCGTACGGCGAGCATGACGAACCGAGATCCGCCCCTCCTCCGCCATCTTGTGCAGAAGCTTCACGTATTCCTTGCGACGTTCCTCGTTGAGGGGAGGAATCGGCACCCGGATGATGTTGCCGTCGTTCGCAGGATTGAGTCCCAGATCGGCCGACTGGATGCCGCGCTCGATCTCCTGGAGCAGCGACTTGTCGAACGGCTGCACCACGAGCATGCTGGGCTCGGGCGTGCTGACCGTCGCGACCTGGTTGAGCGGCATTTTCGAGCCGTAGGCATCGACGCGCACGGTGTCCAGAAGGGCCGGCGTGGCCTTACCGGTGCGCACCGTCGCGAACTCGCGCCGGAGCGCGTCGAGCGCCTCGTCCATGCGCTTCTTGGCATCCTCCACGTTCGCCATTCCGTTCCTCCGCTTCCTGGCTGATGCCCACGCTACGGGCCCCCATCTTCGCCGGGGGTCCGCTCGTGGGTCGGGGTCTCGTCGGGATTCTGACTACGATACAAGCGTTCCAATGCGCTCACCACGAATGGCGCTCGCGACCGCGCCGCGGTTCTCGAGATTGAGCACGATGATCGGGAGCCCGTTCTCCTTGCACAACGACACGGCAGCCGTATCCATGACCGCGAGCTCCCGCGACATCACCTCTTGATACGTGATGCTCGGAATGAATTCCGCGTCGGGGTCTTTGACCGGGTCGGCCGAGAACACGCCCTGCACCTTCGTGGCCTTGATCACGACGTCCGATTCCATCTCGATGGCACGCAGCACAGCGGCGGTATCCGTGGAGAAATACGGGTTTCCCGTCCCTCCCGCGAACAGCACCACGCGGCCGAGTTCCATGTGCCGCATCGCGCGGCGTCGGATGTACGGCTCGGCGATCTCGTCCATACGGATCGCGGTCATCACCCTCACTTCGACGTTCTTGTGCTCCAACAGGTCCTGGACCGCCAGGGCGTTGATGACGGTCGCCAGCATGCCCATGTAGTCGGCCTGGACCCGGTCCATGCCCTCCTTGGAGGCCATGGCACCGCGCACGATATTGCCGCCACCGATGACCACACCGAGCGATACGCCCATTTCCACGAGCGAGCGGATCTCGTCCGTGAGTTGATCGACGACCGAAGGCTCGATGCCGAAGCCGCGATTCCCGGCCAGGGCCTCTCCGGAAATCTTCAGCAGGACCCTCTGGTACCGGAGATCCTCACCCCGAGCGCTCATGCGGTCTCCTCGCTGCCAGTCTGCGTGTCGACGTTCTCTAGTGCCCTCAAGCGCTCTCGCCCACCCGAAAGCGTGCGAAGCGAGCGACTTCGATCTTCTCACCAGTCCGCGCCGCAACCTCGGTGATGAGCTGTTCGATGGTCTTGTCCTGGTCCTTCACGAAGGGCTGCGCGAGCAGCGTGCTCTCCTTGAAGTACTTCTGCAGCTTGCCCTCGACGATCTTCTCGGCAATGGCCTCGGGCTTGCCCTCCTCCTTCACCTGCTCCAGGAAGATTCGGCGCTCACGCTCCACGACGTCTTCGGGAATCTCGTCCTTGGAGATCGCGAGTGGCGCGCTCGACGCGATGTGCAGCGCGAGATCCTTCGCCAGCGCCTTGAAGGCGTCCGTGTTCGCAACGAAATCGGTCTCGCAGTTGAGCTCTACGATGACGGCGGTCTTATCGTCGAAGTGCACATAGCTTCCGATCGTGCCCTCGTTCGCGGACTTGTCGGCCCGCTTGGCAGCCTTGGACGCTCCCTTGGCACGCAACAGGTCGACCGCCTTTTCGATATCTCCGTCCGTCTCGACGAGGGCCTTCTTGCAGTCCATCATGCCCGCGCCGGTCATGTCACGGAGCTTCTTGACGTCTTTCGCGTTGATCATGTGCGACTCACTTCCGATGCTGCGCGTAGTTGTGGATCCGGCCCCGGGGACCGCGATCGTGAAAAGAGGCGGCGGAGACCGGAGTTTCCGGGTTCTCGGCCGCCTCTCACGGCCCCGGTGCAGGAGACCGTACGGCACCCGGCGGCCTCATCGGCCTCCGGGCGTCCGGAACTCAATCCTCCTCGGACTCC